>NZ_CP042345.1:2520000-2820000 GCF_007954425.1 Novosphingobium ginsenosidimutans
CGCCAGTGGCGCAGACCTTGATCACTTCAGCGCCGAACTTGCGCTGGCGGCGAACTTGGTAACGCAGCTCCTCCTCGCCATCGCCGACGCCTTCCTCCTTCGTCGCCTTTTCGAGCGAGGGCGGCAGGAAAGTAGAATCGCAGTGCCCGCCAGTGGCGCCCAGGGCGTAGCCAGCTGGGACAATCCGAGGGCCGATCGCGTAACCATTCGCAATTGCCTGCTTCAAGCCGATATCGTTGCGGTTGCCCGAACCGACATTGCGAACTGTGGTGAAACCAGCGTCGAGCATGGCGCGCGCGTTGCCGACCGCAGTCATCGCAAAGAAGCTGTCGGTGAACTCTAGCCCGCGATAGCCGCCAATGTCTGCGGGACCGTCAAGGTGGACATGCATGTCGATCAGGCCGGGTACGAGGGTCTTGCCGGGCAGGTCGATTACTTGCGCATCGGCAGAAAGCTTGATGACTCGCGCATCGGCAATGCCGGTAATGCGCCCAGCATCGTCAACGAAGATCGCCGGGTGCTCAACATAGGTCCCTTTCGCGACATCGAGATAGCGGTCGGCGGTGATCACTGTCGGCTTGGCCAGCGCCGGAACAGCGAGCACCGCGGCGGCGACCGAAAGCGAAAGAGCAAGGCGCTTCATGGACAATGATCTCCTTAAATACCGTCGCAACGATGATAGGTTCGTACGCCAATAGCAATCCCACGCCGTCCACAGACCTGAAAGTGCCCCCCATTGCGCCGTCCATGAGTCGACCCCATATCTGCGACAAGACCGGGATTCACCCGGATGGCGCCGGCGGGCGCCGGATGATTTTTGGATAGCACCATGCAACTGCTCCCCCTACTTCCTCTGCGCGATATTGTTGTGTTTCCCGGCATGGTCGTGCCGCTGTTCGTTGGCCGCGAAAAGTCGGTTGCGGCGCTGGAAGCCGCAATGGCGGGCGACAAGGACATCTTTCTTCTCGCACAGCTCGATCCGGGCTGCGACGATCCCGACGGTGACGATCTCTATGACGTCGGCGTGGTCGCGACCGTGCTCCAACTGCTCAAGTTGCCAGACGGAACCGTTCGGGTGCTGGTCGAGGCTCGCCAAAGAGCGCGGCTGGAAGACTTGCGGCTGGAAACGACGGCGTCGGGCGAAATGGTTGTCGCCAGCGTGGAGGCGATGGACCAGCCCGAGGCCAGCGGCAGCGAGATCGAGGCAATGATGCGCTCGGTCGTCGATGCATTCGCCGAATACGCCAAGCTCAACAAGAAGCTGCCTCAGGACGCCGGTGAGAACCTGGGCGAAATCAACGAGCCTTCGCAACTGGCCGATGCCGTGGCCGCGCACATTCAGACCAAGGTGGCCGACAAGCAGGCAATGCTCAGCGAGATCGATCCGCTCAAGCGGCTCGAGATGGCTCACTCCTTCATGGAAGGTGAACTGGGCGTACTGCAGGTGGAGCGGCGCATCCGCGGGCGCGTGAAGCGCCAGATGGAAAAGACCCAGCGCGAATACTACCTCAATGAGCAGCTCAAGGCGATCCAGCAGGAGCTCGGCGGCGACGATGCCAGCGATGGCAACGAACTGCAGGAATTGCAGGAAAAGATTGACCGGCTTAAGCTGTCCAAGGAAGCGCGGGCCAAGGCCAATGCCGAGCTCAAGAAGCTGCGCACGATGCAGCCGATGAGCGCCGAGGCGACTGTCATCCGCAACTATCTCGATGTGCTGCTGGGGCTGCCGTGGGGCAAGAAGTCGAAGCTCAAGCGTGATATTCCCGCTGCGCAGGCGATCCTCGATGCCGATCACTATGCGCTGGAAAAGGTCAAAGACCGGATCGTCGAATATCTCGCGGTCCAGGCCCGCACCAACAAGCTCAAGGGCCCGATCCTGTGCCTTGTTGGCCCCCCGGGTGTCGGCAAGACCAGCCTGGGCAAGTCGATCGCCAAGGCGACCGGGCGGCAATTCATTCGCCAGTCGCTTGGCGGCGTGCGCGACGAAGCCGAAATCCGCGGCCACCGCCGCACCTACATCGGATCGCTACCGGGCAAGATTGTCAGCAATCTGCGCAAAGCTGGGACCAGCAACCCGCTGTTTCTGCTCGACGAGATTGACAAGCTGGGCCAGGACTTCCGGGGTGATCCGGCCTCGGCGCTGCTTGAGGTGCTTGATCCCGAACAGAACGCCAAGTTCCAGGACCACTATCTGGAGCTGGACTACGATCTCTCCGACGTGATGTTCGTCTGCACGGCGAACAGCCTCAACCTCCCGCAGCCTTTGCTCGATCGGATGGAGATCATCCGGCTGGAGGGCTACACCGAGGACGAGAAGGTCGAGATTGCGGAGCGCCACCTGGTTGCCAAGCAGATCGAGGCCCATGGCCTTAAGGCCGGTGAGTTTACGCTGGAATCAGCCGCGCTACGCGATCTGATCCGCTATTACACTCGCGAAGCCGGGGTTCGTACGCTGGAGCGCGAAATTGCGCGGCTGGCGCGCAAGGGCCTGCGCAAGATCCTTGAAGGCAAGGAAACCACGATCACGATCACGCCTGACAACTTAGGCGAATATGCCGGCGTGCGGCGGTTCAAATTTGGTGAGGCCGAAGAAGAGCATCAGGTAGGAGCCGTCACGGGGCTCGCCTGGACCGAGGTTGGCGGCGAGCTGCTGACAATTGAAAGCGTCACGGTGCCGGGCAAAGGCGGGATCAAGACTACTGGCAAGCTGGGCGAGGTGATGAACGAATCCGTCCAGGCGGCCTTCAGTTTCGTCCGCGCCCGTTCACCGGCCTATGGGATCAAGCCCAGCCTGATCTCGCGCAAGGACATCCACATCCACTTGCCCGAAGGAGCGGTGCCAAAGGATGGCCCGAGCGCCGGGATCGGCATGGTCACCTCGATCGTCTCGACTCTAACCGGGATCCCGGTGCGCAAGGACATTGCCATGACCGGCGAAGTCACCCTGCGCGGGCGGGTGCTCGCGATCGGCGGGCTCAAGGAAAAACTGCTGGCGGCGCTGCGTGGTGGGATCACAACCGTGCTGATCCCGGAAGAGAACGTGAAGGACCTGGCTGAACTGCCAGCGAACATCACGGCTGGGCTTGAGATCGTGCCCGTTGCCCATGTCGACCAAGTGCTCGAGCGGGCGCTGGTTTCGGTACCCGAGCCAATCGAATGGACCGAGGCAGACGATCTGGCCAGCCAGCCAAGTGCCGCAACTGTCCCCCCCGCGGGTGATGCGCGAACCGCTCACTGAGTTCCGGTTGCATGGTCCGGGCCGATTCGCTGCATCGCAGCATCGGCCCGGATCATCGCTTTACTGCACAAAGACGGTCAGGAATGGCGGGAATCGGTGGATAATCGCCCGAAATCAGCAAGGTTTCGCTTTGACAGTTTCCGGAAAAGCGGCTCAATTCCGCCAGCTTTTCGAGGCGAATCAAACCAGTCATCAATTCCCATAAAGGTAGGGGGTACTCTCCATGAACAAGCAAGACCTGATCGGCGCAGTCGCGGATGCCAGCGGCCTGACTAAGAACGACGCCACCAAGGCTGTTGAAGGCGTTTTTGACGCCATCACTGGCGCCCTGAAGAAGGGCGATGAAGTGCGCCTCGTCGGCTTCGGCACCTTCTCGGTTGCCAAGCGCAAGGCTTCGACCGGCCGCAACCCGCGCACCGGCGAACCGATGAAGATCAAGGCTTCGGCCCAGCCGAAGTTCAAGGCCGGCAAGGGCCTGAAGGATGCTGTCAACTAAGCAGCTCTTCTGACGGCCGCACCGCCTCGCGGTCGCCTAGCCAGATTGCGCCGCGTCTGCTCCATGCAGGCGCGGCGCTTGGCTTTTCGGGGAGGGGAGTCCGCACGGGGTGGACGGTTGGCAACGGCTCACCTATATTGCCGCTAATGAAGCGTATCCTCCTTGCACTGCTGGCATTGATGACCGGCCTTGTCGCCCAGGCCGCCCCGGTCCAGGCGCGCATGAACGGCAATGCGGATACCGAAATCGGCGTGACCGATGGTGTGCGCGGCTCGGCCCGGCCATCGCCAACACAGACCCAGGCCGTCGATGCCCCAGTTACCCAGAAGGAACGGCGGGAACGTCAGGCCACGCGGGTTCGTCCTGGGCGTGGGCGGGTCTATATTCCTTCGGTTCTTTACGGTCCCGACCGCGCGCTCGAATAGCGTTTCCGCAAAATCCCGTACACTGATCGCGCGCGGCCACAGGCGGCTGCGCGCCTGCCCATATCCCATTGAATCAGCAGGAATTGCCCATGATCGGCGCCATCGCCAAGGCCATTTTCGGTTCGTCTAACGACCGGTACGTCAAGTCACTGGACAAGATTGTCCGCCAGATCAGCGCTTTCGAGCCGACGATCGAAGCCCTGACCGACCAAGAGCTGGCCGCCCAGACCGTCAAGTTCCGCCGCCAGCTGGACGAGGGCAAGACGCTTGACGACATTTTGCCCGAGGCCTTTGCCACCGTGCGCGAGGCCGGCAAGCGCCGAATGGGCATGCGCCACTTTGATGTCCAGATGATCGGCGGGATCGTTCTCCACCGCGGCGAGATTGCCGAAATGCGTACCGGTGAAGGCAAGACCCTGGTGGCGACGCTGGCGGTCTACCTCAATGCGCTGGAAGGCAAGGGGGTCCACGTCGTCACGGTCAATGATTACCTCGCCAAGCGTGACGCCGAATGGATGGGGCAGATCTACAAGTTCCTGGGCCTGACCGTTGGCGTGATTGTGCCCAACATGCCCGAAGATCAGCGTCGGGAGGCCTATGCCTGCGACATCACCTATGCGACCAACAACGAACTGGGCTTCGATTACCTGCGCGACAACATGAAGCAGGAGCGGGGCCAGATGGTCCATCGCCCGTTCAATTTCGCGATCGTCGACGAAGTAGACTCGATCCTGATCGACGAGGCGCGCACGCCGCTGATCATTTCCGGTCCGACCGATGACAAGAGCGAGCTCTACATCGCAGTTGATGCGATCGTGAAGCAGATCGCTGAAGAGCATTACGAAAAGGACGAAAAGACCAAGAACATCACCCTGACCGAGGAAGGGGTGGAATGGGCCGAGCGCCAGCTTGAGGCAGCTGGGCTGCTGGTGGGGTCGAACCTATACGATGTCGAGAACACCCAGGTGGTCCACCACCTTGACCAGAGCCTCAAGGCCAATGTCATGTTCAAACGGGACATCGACTACATCGTCAAGGACGAAAAGGTCGTCATCATCGACGAGTTTACCGGGCGTATGATGGACGGCCGGCGCTGGTCCAATGGCCTGCACCAGGCGGTTGAAGCCAAGGAAGGGGTGCGGATCGAGCCCGAGAACCAAACGATGGCCTCGATCACGTTCCAGAACTATTTCCGCATGTATCCCAAGCTCGCCGGCATGACCGGTACTGCGGCGACCGAAGCGGCCGAATTCTTTGACATTTACCGCATGAACGTGGTTTCGATCCCGACCAACGTGCCGGTCCAGCGGATCGACGAAGAGGACGAGTTCTACAAGAACACCAACGACAAGTTTCAGGCGATCGCCAAACTGATCCGCGAAAGGAACGAAAGCGGTCAGCCGGTACTGGTCGGCACGGTTTCGATCGAAAAGTCGGAAATGCTCTCGGAGTTTCTCAAGCAGGAAGGGGTCAAGCACGCCGTCCTGAACGCCCGCTTCCACGAGATGGAAGCCCACATCGTCGCCCAGGCCGGCCGGCTTGGTGCAGTGACCATCGCGACCAACATGGCTGGCCGCGGGACGGACATCAAGCTGGGCGGCAATGCCGAGTTCCGGATCGAGGATGAGCTCAAGGACATGCCCGAAGGGCCCGAGCGCGACGCGGCGATTGCGAAGATCGAGGCTGAGATCGAGGCTGAGCGGCAGCAAGTGCTCGCCGCTGGCGGGCTTTGCGTGATCGGCACCGAACGCCATGAAAGCCGCCGCATCGACAACCAGCTGCGCGGCCGTTCGGGCCGGCAGGGCGACCCAGGCCTGTCAAAGTTCTACCTGTGTCTGGAAGACGACCTGCTGCGCATTTTCGGGCCGGACACGCTGTTTTCGAAGATGATGAACTCTAACCTTGCCGATGGCGAGGCGATCGGATCGAAGTGGCTGTCCAAGGCGATCGAGACTGCGCAGAAGAAAGTCGAGGCGCGCAACTACGACATCCGCAAGCAGGTCGTCGAATACGACAACGTGATGAATGACCAGCGCAAGGTAATCTACGAACAGCGCGCGGACATCATGGATGCCGAAACGATCGACGACGTGGTGGTCGACATGCGCCACGATACGATCAATGCGCTGGTCGGCACTGCCTGCCCGCCGGGATCCTATCCGGAACAGTGGGATATCGATGGGCTGCGACTGAAGCTGGGCGAAATCCTCGGCATGGACGTGCCGGTGCAGGATTGGCTGCAGGAAGACGGGCTAGAGCCTGACGTCATCGAGGAGCGGATCGTCGCTCTTGCGGACGAGCGGGCGGAGGCCAAGGTTGGCCAGGATGCCGCGATCTGGCGCCAGGTTGAAAAGCAGGTCCTCCTTGAGCGGCTTGACCACTACTGGAAGGAACACCTCGCTACGCTCGATGCGCTGCGCCAAGTGGTATTCCTGCGCGCCTATGCGCAAAAGCAGCCGATCAACGAATACAAGCAGGAAGCTTTCGGCCTGTTCGAACGCATGCTGGAAGTGATCCGCGAGGACGTGACCCGCATCCTGATGAACAGTGAGCTGCGCATGCCTGATCCGGTCGAGTTGCCCGATCTGCCCGATTTCCTGACCAGCCACATCGACCCCTTCACCGGTGAGAACGACGCGATCTCGACCCCGGGCGCTTCTGCCATGCTCGGTGCGTTGGGTACTGGTGCTGCCGCGGGTGGCGATCCCTATGCCGCAATGGGCCTGTCACGCAACGCGCCGTGCCCGTGCGGTTCGGGCGAGAAATACAAGCACTGCCACGGCGCCGTGGCCTGACCGGTTAGCGCAGGGGGGATTGATGCTGGCGCTGGGCTTCTTCGTTACTGCGCTGCTCTATGCCTCGGTCGGGTTCGGCGGCGGTTCGACCTACAGCGCGCTGCTGGCGCTGGTGGGGTTCGATTATCGGCTGCTGCCGATCGTCGCGCTTTGCTGCAATATCGTAGTCGTCAGCGGCAGCACGGTTCGGTTCGCGCGGAGTGGGCTGGTGCCTTGGCGCGGCGCGCTGACCCTCGCCCTGGTTGCCGCTCCCCTGGCGTTTCTTGGCGGCCTGACGCCGATCAAGGAAGCAACTTTCCTCTTGCTGCTCGGCTTGAGCCTGATCCTGGCTGGTCTGGCGTTGCTGTTGCCGCGTTCTCCTGAGAGCGAAGGCCAACCAGCGCCGGCCGCTCGCTGGATGGGATTTGCGGCTGCTCCACTGGGCTATCTGGCCGGCCTCGTTGGAATTGGCGGGGGAATCTTCCTCGCTCCGCTGCTGCACCTCACCCGCTGGAATCGCGCGCGGCAGATCGCGGCGACGGCCAGCCTTTTCATCCTGATCAATTCGATCGCCGGATTGGTCGGCCAACTGACCAAGAACGGGCCGGAACGCTTTGCCGAGGCGCTGGGCGGTGCCTTGCCTTTGCTGGTGGCGGTGATTGCGGGTGGACAGCTCGGCAGCCTGATGGCGCAGCGCCTGTTGCCCGAAAAGGTAATCCGCTGGCTGACCGCCGCCCTGACAATCTGGGCCGGATCGCAATTGCTGCTGCGCTGAAAGCAAAAGGCCCCGCCGATCGGCGAGGCCTTTGGGAAATAGTGGCTCCTCGAGTTGGATTCGAACCAACGGCCGCTCGATTAACAGTCGAGTGCTCTACCGCTGAGCTATCGAGGAGCAGTCCCGTTTCCGGGACAGGTGCGCGCCTATACCACCGCAAACCGGGTTGGCAAGGGGGTCGCGCGTCAGAACTGGAATTGTTCTGCGAAGATGCGTTCCTCCAGGCTCTTGCCCGGATCGAACAGCAGCGTCAGCGCCTGCGACGGGGCTGTGCGAACCTTGACCGCCAGGATATCGCGCAGTTCCTTCTGGTCAGCCACGGCGGCGACCGGCCGCTTGACCGGATCGAGCACGCGGAATTCAATCTCGTAGTGATCCGGCAGGATCGCCCCGCGCCAGCGCCGCGGGCGGAACGGGCTGATCGGGGTCAGGGCCAGCATGTTCGAACCAAGCGGCAGGATCGGGCCGTTGGCAGAGAGATTGTAAGCGGTCGAGCCGGCCGGCGTAGCCACCAGGATGCCGTCGCAGGCCAGGTCCGGCACGCGGACCTTGCCATTGACCGATACCTCAAGCCGCGCGGTCTGACGCGTTTCGCGCAGCAGCGAGACCTCGTTAATTGCGTAGAAGGCCTCCTGCTTGCCGCTGCCGGTGGTCGCAGTCATTTCCAGCGGGGCAACGGCAATGCGGCGGGCCCGCGCCACGCGCTCTGCCAGCGTGCGGGTCCCGCGCGGATGGTTCATCAGGAAGCCGATGGTGCCCTGGTTGATGCCATAAGCCGGCAACACGCGCCCGCTATCGAGCATGTGGTGTAGCGTTTGCAGCATGAACCCGTCGCCGCCCAGGACGATTACGGCTTCAGCCTCGGCCTCGCTGACGAAGCTTTCACGCGCACGATAGGCTTCGGCAGCCTCTTGGGCGCGCGGCGTGTCTGATGCCAGCAGGGCGAGGCGGGGCGGTTGGCTCATCTTGCGTGGTGCATATGGGGCGCAGGCGGTTTTGGCAACGCATAGCCCTGGCAAGGGTTTGGTAGGTAGCTGCTGTTAGTTAGCACTTGAATGAGTGTGCCAATGCCCTTCGATGTCACCCGTGACAGCCTGACCGGACTGGTCGGGAGGGATGCCGCGCGCACGCGCCTGGCAGAATGGCTGAGCGAGGGGGTGCAGGTTCATGCCCTGCTGATCGGCCTGCGGCGGTTCGACGCGGTTAACCTGGCCTATGGCGCAGCCGCAGGCGATACAGCGCTGATCGAGAGCGCAGCGCGCTTGAAGCACTTCGTGGCCGATGAACTGGAGGGCAGCTGGTTGGTCGCCCGCAGCAGCGGCGGGCAATTCCTGCTGGTGAGCTCCGAACCGTGCAGCCGCGAACGCTGGCAGCTGGTCGCGACGCAGTTGCTTGATGCACTGTCCCGCCCAATTGCGGCGGTGGGCGGCACGCTGCGCCTCAGCCCGCGTGCTGCCTTGCTGCGCGGATTGGACGGCGAAGGTGCCGATTCGATGCTTGATCGCCTGGGGCACGCGCTGGATACGCTGGTGACCCAGCCGGGTCGCCGGCTGGCTTGGGCTGATGGCGAGGGCACACGACCCGGACGCAGCGCAGCACAGCTTGAGGCGGATCTACTGCAAGCTCTCGACCGCGACGAGATCGAGGTCCTGTTCCAGCCGCAATATGCGTGCGGCACCGATCGACTCATCGGGGCCGAGGCACTGGCGCGGTGGAACCATCCGACGCTTGGCCGGATTGGTGCTGGCGGCCTGTTCGCGATTGCCGAGCGGACAGACCATGTTCCGCAACTGTCGCGTCATATCGCGCGCATTGCCTTGACGGCAGCAACCCGCTGGCCCGGCGATCTGCGTCTTTCCCTAAACGTTACCCCCAATGACCTTGCAGCCGGGGATTTTGGCGTAAGCTTCGCCGCCTTGGTCAAGGCCAGCCGCTTTCCGACCTGGCGGCTGACGCTCGAGGTTACCGAGCAAGTCCTGTTGGCAGATGTTGCGGCCGCCGCGACCGCCTTCAACGGTCTGGCAGCCAGCGGGATCAAGTTTGCACTCGATGACTTTGGGGCCGGGTTCTGCAATTTCCGCTATCTGAAGCTCCTGCCGCTCGATTACCTCAAGCTCGATCGCTCGATGATCGAAGGCGTGGCTACCGATGCCCGGGATCTTGCCGTGCTGCGCGCTATCATCGCCATGGCCCGCGCGCTTGACCTCGCCATCATTGTCGAAGGCGTTGAGACCGAAGCGCAACGGTTGCTCGCAGCGGCTGAAGCCTGCTTTGCCTATCAAGGGTTCCTGCGCTCGCCACCGCTGGCTGCAAGCGCGTTCCTGACCGATGCAAGCGCCTAACGGGCCTTGCGTGCGATCGCGCTGAGACCCTTCGTCAACTGGAACAGGCCATTGAGCCGCGCCACCGGATCGGCCCAGGCACGATTGACCACCAGCTTGCTGTCCGGCCGCAGCTTGACTGCGCCATTGAGCCGTTCGGTATAGGCAATCAGCCCAGCCGGATCGACGAACTCGTCGTTGTGGAAGCTCACCAAGGTGCCTTTGGCCCCAACATCAATCTTGGCAATGTTGGCGATGATCGCCTGCTGCTTGATCTGGATCAGCTTGATTAGATTGGCGGTTGGTGCCGGCAGGGGGCCAAAGCGGTCGATCATTTCGGCCGAGATTCCCTCAATTTCGCCCGTGTCCTCGGCATCGTTGAGACGGCGGTAGAGTGCCATCCGCACTGCCAGATCGGGCACATAGTCTTCCGGGATCATGATCGGCGCATCGACCGTGATTTGCGGCGAAAGGGCGTGGCGTTCCTTGGCAATGCCCATGTCCCCCGCCTTGGCGGCCAGGATCGCGTCCTCCAGCATCGACTGGTAAAGTTCGAACCCGACCTCGCGGATATGGCCCGATTGCTCATCACCCAGCAGGTTGCCTGCGCCGCGAATATCAAGATCATGGCTGGCAAGCTGGAAGCCGGCGCCAAGACTGTCGAGATCGCCCAGCACCTTGAGCCGCTTTTCCGCCACTGCGTTGAGCTGCGTATCAGCGGGCGTGGTCAGATAGGCGTAGGCCCGCAGCTTGGACCGACCGACCCGGCCGCGCAGCTGGTAAAGCTGTGCCAGGCCAAACCGGTCGGCACGGTGGATGATGATCGTATTGGCGCTTGGGATATCGAGCCCGCTCTCGACGATGGTGGTTGAGAGCAGCACCTCGTATTTCTTCTCGTAGAAGGCGCTCATTCGCTCTTCCACCTCGGTCGCGCCCATCTGGCCATGGGCGGTGACGAAGCGCACTTCGGGCACAGTATCGCGCAGCCACTGCTCGACCTCTTCCATGTCGGCGATCCGCGGCACGACGATGAAGCTCTGCCCGCCGCGGTGATGCTCGCGCAGAAGGGCCTCGCGCATCACCATGTTGTCCCATTCCATCACATAGGTCCGAACCGCCAGGCGATCGACCGGCGGGGTCTGGATGGTGGAGAGTTCCCGCAAGCCCGACATGGCCATCTGCAAGGTGCGCGGGATTGGCGTGGCGGTGAGCGTCAGGACATGGACATTGGTGCGCAGCTGTTTCAGCGCTTCCTTGTGATTGACGCCGAAGCGCTGCTCCTCGTCGACCACGACCAGGCCGAGCCGCTTGAACTTGACCGACTTCGACAGGATCGCGTGCGTGCCGATCACGATATCGATCGTGCCCTCGGCCAGACCATCGCGGGTTGCGGTCGCTTCTTTGGCCGGGACCAGGCGCGAGAGGCGACCGATGTTGAGCGGGAAGCCTGCGAAGCGCTCTACAAAATTGCTGTAGTGCTGCCGGGCAAGCAGGGTCGTGGGGGCAACCACCGCCACCTGATGGCCGCTCATTGCGGCAACAAAGGCGGCCCGCAGAGCAACTTCGGTCTTGCCGAAGCCGACATCGCCGCAGACCAGCCGATCCATTGGCCTTCCGGCAGAAAGATCCTCCAAAACGTCCTCGATGGCCCGTTCCTGATCCTCGGTTTCGGCCCAGGGAAAGCGATCGGTGAACTGGTCGTAACTGGCCTGTTCCGGCGCGAGTACGGCGGCCTGACGCAGCGCGCGCTGAGCAGCGGTGCGCAGTAACTCGTGCGCGATCTCGCGGATGCGTTCCTTCAGCCGAGACTTGCGCCGCTGCCAGCCTTCGCCGCCGAGCTTGTCGAGTGCGACCAACTCGCTGTCGCTGCCATAGCGGCTGAGGACATCGATATTCTCAACCGGAATGTAGAGCTTGTCGCCGCCGGCATAGGTCAGCATGACACAGTCGTGCGGCGATTGTCCGACCGGGATTGACTGCAGACCCTCATACCGGCCGATGCCGTGGTCCATGTGGACCACCAGGTCACCCGGAGTCAGCGCGGCCAGTTCAGCCAGGAACGCATCGGCGCTCTTCTTGCGCTTCTTGCGGCGGACCAAACGGTCGCCCAGCAAGTCCTGCTCGGTGATCAGTTCAAGGCCGGCGTTCGAGAAGCCGTTATCCAGCGGCAGCACCAGCGCGACCGGCACGCCCTTGGCGGCAAGGCCTAGCGCCTCTTGCCAGGTCTCCGCCTCGACCGGCGCAGGCTTGACCGCTTCGCCCAGGATCGCCGCAATCCGGGCCCGGCTGCCAGCGGTATAGCAGGCAATCAGCGCCTTGCGGCCTTGGGCCGCCTGCCCGTTGAGGTAGCGCGCGGCCGCTTCATAAACATTGTCGCCGCGCGCACGCTCGGGGGCAAAGTCGCGGCCCGAGGAGAAGCCGAAATCGACCACGGTGCCACTGTCTGGCTGGGCAAAGATATCAGCGCGGTGGATCGGCCAGCCAGCTTGCCGATCTGAAAGTTCATCGCGCGACAGGTAGAGTGCATCGGGCTGGATCGGTCGATAGGATCCAGCGGCCTTGCCGGCCGTGTCAGTACGCGCAGCAAAATAGTCTGCGATGTCGCCAAGGCGTTCGTCGGCGGCACCCTGGGCGGCGCTGTCGATCACCATCAGATCGTCTTCAGAAAGATGATCGAACAGCGTATCCATGCGATCTTCAAGCAGCGGTAGCCAATGCTCCATGCCAGCGAGGCGGCGGCCTTCGCTGACCGCCTGGTAAAGCGGATCGCTGGTAGCATTGGCCCCAAACAGCTCGCGATAGCGGGTGCGGAACCGCTTGATGCTGTGGTCGTCGAGCAAGGCTTCGCTGGCAGGCAGCAGCAGGTGCTGCTCGCGCGTGCCGATCGAGCGCTGCGTGTTGGGATCGAACAGCCGCAGCGTCTCCAGCTCATCCCCGAAGAAATCGAGCCGCAAGCCGGCCTCGAGGCCAGAGGGATAGATATCGAAGATCGAGCCGCGCACGGCAAACTCGCCGGCATCGACCACCGTGTCGGTGCGGCTGTAGCCCTGCCGTTGGAGCAGGCCGATCAGACTTTCCCGCCCGATCTCCATGCCAGGCTTTAGCAACTTTACCGATTCGCGGATCCGGAACGGGGTGAGAACCCGCTGGAGTACGGCGTTAATGGTGGTGACCAGCAGCTGCGGCCCCTCACGCTTTCCCTGGAGCCGGTAGAGCGCAGCGAGGCGGCGGGCACTGATCGACAGGGCCGGGCTGGCGCGATCATAGGGCAGGCAGTCCCAGGCCGGGAAGGTAATGACATCGAGCTCCGGCGCGAAGAAGCTAGCGGTATCGGCAACGGCTTGCATGGCCGCCTCGTCCGGGGCGATGAAAACGGCACGACCCGTGGCGGCACGGGCGAGGTCTGCCAGCACCAATGGCTGCGCCCCGCGCGCTAGTCCGGCGAGGGTAAGCGGCGCTTTCGCCGAGAGGATCTTGTTCAGGTCAACCATGATGCGCGCAACAACAATTGCCCCGCGGGCCATTTTGCGGCCAGCGGGGTGGGAATCGGTAAGGCGGCCTTAGCGCGGGCTTAGCCCCGTGTCAGTGCGGGATTTCGACGTAGTCGAGCTTGCGGAAGGCATCCATCAACGGACCGCGATATTCTTCCGGTACGTCCAGCGTGCCAAGCGCCCAGCCCATGATGTCAACATCTTCTTCCTCAAGCAGGGCTTCGAACCAGGCGCATTCGGCCTCGCCCCATTCGCCATGGTAGCGATCAAAGAAGCCGCCGATCATGTAATCGGCTTCGCGGGTACCGCGATGCCAGGCACGGAACTGCAGACGCTTGAGGCGATTGGGCTCGATCATGGCTCACGCCGCTAGGCTTCGACAGCGGCCAAGGCAAGCGGTCAGCGTTCTTCGCGCAGCGCGTGGATGATGTCGCGCGGATCGAACCCGGCCAGATCCTTGCCAACTTCCTTGCGCAGAACCTCTTGCAACTTGCCGTGATAGTGGCGGCGCATCTCACCCAGCGTGCGCGGCGGAGCGAGGATGACGAGATCCTTGATCCGGTGTTCCAGCACCTGGCTGTTCAGCCAGTGCACCGCAGCGCGGGCATGAGCGTCCTCGGCAACCTGGCTATCGGCGTGGTTTCCGGGGCTGGAACGGTGACTGCCGCCCGAATGGTTGGTCGCGTCAATTTCAGGCGGATCGAGCAGCAGCAGTTGCGGCTCGGCCTCCGCACCGGCGTTGCGGTAAACGTCAAAGGTCTCACCATCGACCAGGGCGACGTAGCATCCATGTGGCAGCAGCATGTCCGGCTCCTAAGTTCCGCGTTCTGTTGCGACCCACGGCTGATTTGATGTCGCGCAGGGTTGCCAGTCCATGCGCTACATCAAAGTTCGGCGCGCCTATTCGTGAATTGTCCGGGTTTCGGCCTCGGGCAGTTCGTTGGCTTCCGCCTGCGGCATCAGTTCGGCCTTGCGGGCCAACATCGCATCGCGCAGGGCCACAAGGTCGACATCGGCACTGCGCGCCTGAGCGAACATGCCAACGCGGGATTCTTCCTCTTCCTTGACGTGATGCTCTATCTCTTCCGACAGGACCTTGATCTTGGCTTCAAAGAACTCGTCCGGCGCAGCGCCCAAGATATCGTTGATCAGCACCTTCGCACCGTCGTGCTCGACGTAGGCTTCGTTCAAAAGGTCGTCTTCGATCTTGCCCTTGAGCGCCGGGTAAAAGATCTCTTCCTCAAGCATCGTATGAACCTTGAGTTCGTTGCAGATCTGCGTGGCAAGCGACTGCATGCGGCTCTCACCCCGGGCACTCTCAAACTTGGCAAACAGGTCTTCGACCTTGCGATGATCGGCCTTCAGCATGGCAATGGCGTCGGTGAATTCAATTTCGGCCACGGGACTCTCCTATTGGGTGCCTCGCCATAACGGGATTGGGCGGCATTGAGTTCCGTCAGCCAATCTAAAGCTAAGGGTGGCGACAATGCTGCTCGTGCGGCTATCAGGAAGCATGCGACCCGAACGGCTCAACCCCCTGTTTGTGGCAGCTGACAGCCTGAAAGGCGTCGGCCCGGGGCTGGCGCGCCCGCTTGAGAAGCTGGGGCTGACCCGGGTCAAGGACTTTGCCTATCACCTCCCGGATCGCTTTGTGGAACGCCGGGCGGTGGCCAATCTGGATGAGGCATCGGTTGGCGAGAACATCGTCATTGCGCTGACACCGATCGAACATCGCAGCTCAAGTGGACGGGGGCCGTTTCGAGTGCTGGCCCAGGATGCGATCGGCAATGTGTGTGCGATCAGCTATTTTGGGCGGGCGTCCTATTCCGCCAAGAAATTGCTGCCGGTGGGTGAGCCGCGCTGGGTGGCAGGACGGCTAGAGCAGTACGGCCAGATGCTCCAGATGGTACACCCCGATCACGTCGAGGCCGACAGCGCCGGACTGCTTGGGCAGCTCGTCGAGCCGGTCTATCCACTCTCCGAAGGACTGACCCAAGGTCGCCTTGGCACGCTGATCGAGCAGGCGCTGGCGGCGATGCCAGAATTGCCGGAATGGATCGAGCCCGGTCTGCTTGCCAAGATGCAATGGCCGACCTGGCGGGACGCGCTGGCGCTGGGCCACCGCGGCCTGCACGCCGCCGCACGGGACCGCCTCGCTTATGACGAACTGCTCGCCAACAGCCTGGCGCTGATGCTGGTGCGTCAGTCCAACCGCAAGCAGAGCGGAACCCCGCTGAACGGCGATGGCTCGCGGCGCGCCCGCCTCAATCTGCCGTTCCCGCTTACTGGCGCTCAGAAGCGCGCGATTGCCGAGATTGAGGGCGACATGGCGCAGTCTGCGCCGATGCTGCGCCTGCTTCAGGGCGATGTCGGCTCGGGCAAGACGGTGGTGGCATTGTCGGCCATGCTGATTGCGGTCGAGGGCGGGGCCCAGGCAGCCCTGCTGGCTCCGACTGAGATTCTTGCCCGCCAGCACCACGAAACGCTCAAGCGGTTGGCCGCAGGCACTGGCGTGGAAATCGCCCTGCTGACGGGGCGTGACAAGGGCCGGGCGCGCGAAGCGATTCTGATGGGGCTGCTCGACGGCTCGATCGACATGGTCGTTGGCACCCATGCGATCTTTCAGGATGCCGTGACTTACAAGAACCTGGCCCTGGTGGTGATCGACGAGCAGCACCGCTTTGGCGTGGGCCAGCGGCTTATGCTGGCGCAGAAGGGGCGCCGCACGCCGCATTGCCTGGCCATGACCGCCACGCCGATCCCGCGCACGCTGACTCTGGCGCAATATGGCGAGATGGACGTCAGCAAGCTGGATGAGATGCCGCCCGGCCGCCAGCCGATCGATACGCGCGTCGTCGCGGTCGAGCGGCAGGAGGACGTGATTGCAGCGATTGGCCGCCATCTGGAAAGCGGGCAGCAGGCCTATTGGGTCTGCCCGATGGTGCGCGAGCAGGAGAACGAAGACCTTGCCGCAGCCGAGGCGCGCCATGCGGAATTGCAGATGCGCTTCGGCGATGCCGTCGTGCTGGTCCACGGCCAGCTTCGGCCAGAGATCAAGGACGCGGCGATGGAGCGCTTTGCCCGCGGCGAAGCGAAGCTCCTGGTGGCCACGACCGTGATCGAGGTCGGCGTTGACGTGCCCAACGCCACGCTGATGGTAATCGAGCAGGCGGAGCGATTTGGCCTGGCTCAACTCCACCAGCTGCGCGGCCGGGTCGGGCGTGGGAGCGGCAAGAGCACCTGTCTGTTGCTTCGGGGGGCGAGCTTGTCGGAGACTGCCCGGCAGCGGCTGGCCTTGATGCGCGAGACGCAGGATGGTTTCCGACTCGCAGAGGAAGATCTGCAACTGCGTGGGGGCGGGGAACTGCTTGGCACGCGTCAATCCGGCGATACGCCGTTCCGTGTTGCCAGTCTTGAGCAAATCCAGAAACTTCTGCCGCTGGCCCACGACGATGCCCGCCTGCTGATGGAGCGCGATGGCGGCCTGACGGGCGAGCGGGGCGAGGCCGCACGGCTGCTGCTTTATCTGTTCGAGCGCGATTGGGGCGTCCAGCTGCTTCGTGGGGGCTAGGCGGTCCTAGGTCCATCTTCCCGATCCTGGTTCGGGAGGTGAGGATGGCCTCAAGTCGCCCCACAACGGAATTTGCTGATGACTACCTTGCCCCGCGCCGCCCGTCAGCTGGGCTATGCCGGCTTATTGCCCCAGGCTCTCTGCGCTGTTTATGTGATCGATGGCGGCAAATGGCAGTGGACGGCCCAGGCGATCGCCTTTGGCTATGCTGCGCTGATTTTCAGTTTCCTGGGCGGGGTCTGGTGGGGCATCGGCCTGATCCGTGAGGATGCACCGCGCTGGATATTCGGATGTGCGGTCATGCCCAGCCTGCTTGCCTTGGCCGCTTATGCACCGTGGATCATCGGCTGGGAATGGCCAGGCCCCTCGCTGATCGCGGTCGGAGTGTTGCTGACCCTGTCGCCGCTGGTTGACGGGCTGATTGGCGGTATGCCGTGGAATTGGCTGTCATTGCGCCTGCAGCTGTCAATTGGGCTTGGCGGCCTTACCACCCTTATCGGGATATTCGCGTTATTAGGATGATTTGGTCGGGGAAAGAGGATTCGAACCTCCGGCCCCTGCCTCCCGAAGACAGTGCTCTACCAGGCTGAGCTATTCCCCGACCGATCATCGCCCCTGCATGCAGGGGCAAGGCAGGAGCGGGCCTATAGTCAGGCAAGTGCGGGGTGGCAAGCGGGCAATCGCATGTTTATCGTCAGGCCATGGCCACAGCCCCGAATCTCTCCGCCGCCTCCCGCCAGCCGCACTGGGAATGGCAATATCTCGATCTGATGCGCCAGATCTGGGAGCATGGGGACGAGCGGGTCGACCGGACGGGCGTTGGCACGCGCTCAGTCTTCGGAACGCAGATACGCTTTGACCTGGCGGGCGGCGCAATGCCGCTGGTCACGACCAAGCGGATCTACTGGAAGACTGCCGCGCGTGAGTTTCTGTGGTTCCTGACCGGTGAAACCAACATTCGCCCACTGGTGCTTCAGGGTGTGAAGATCTGGAATGAGTGGCCACACGCCAATTACGTGAAGGCCACTGGCGATGCGATTTCGGTTGAGGTTTTTGCCGAACGGATCGCTGAAGATACCGACTTTGCAGCGCAATGGGGCGATCTGGGGCCGGTCTATGGCAAGCAGTGGGTCGACTGGCCGGTCTATGTTCCAGTCGGCGGGGGCTTGTACAAACGCGACACGGGTATCAACCAGGTGGCTCGGGTGGTGGATAGCCTGCGCCACAATCCGGGCAGCCGCCGCCACATCGTCGAAGGCTGGAACGTGGCCGAGCTTGACCAGATGTCGTTGCCGCCATGCCACAAGACGTACCAGTTCCATGTCGGGAACGGCCGGCTGAATTGCGCGCTCTACCAGCGCAGCTGCGATGTTGCGCTGGGGCTGCCGTTCAACCTGTTTGGCGCCGCTCTATTCACGCGGATGCTGGCACAGCAGTGTGATCTTGAGCCGGGCGAGCTGGTGTGGATGGGCGGCGATACGCACCTTTACCTGAACCATGCCGAGCTGGTGGAGGCGCAGTTGGCGCGGGTTCCGGCAGGCCAGCCGGTCATGTCGATTGCGCGCCGACCTGATTCGATCTTTGGCTATACCATCGATGATTTCGCGGTCCTCGACTACGCACCGCAGGCGCACATTTCCGCGCCCGTGGCGGTCTAGGCAGATAGTTGACGCTGTAACCACTTTGAAATAAAATAACGCTCACGTAGAATATTGCTTCCACCCTTCTGGAAGCGGGAGAGCGCGAAGGATGGCCACCGGACCTGATCCTGCAAAGACCGCGCGCGGCAATCTGCCGCCGTTGTCGCTGCACGTGCCTGAGCCGAATTTCCGGCCCGGAGACCCGGTCGACTATTCGTTCCTCGACATCCCGCCTCCCGGCCTGCTGCCGCGCCCGGATGAGACTTGCCCGGCAACGGAAACGACGCCGCTCTGCTCCGGCATGGTTCGCGTGCTGGGTAACGATCACCGGGCTGTGGGCCCGTGGGATCCCAAGCTCGATCCCGAAACGTTGCGGCGGATGTTGCGCGCGATGGCGCTGACCCGCGCCTTCGATGACCGGATGTATCGCGGCCAGCGGCAGGGCAAGACCAGCTTCTACATGAAGTGCACCGGGGAAGAGGCCACTTCGGTCGCCTCAACCTTTGCCCTCGCGGCGGATGACATGGTGTTTCCGTCCTATCGCCAGCAGGGCATCCTGATTGCGCGCGGCTATCCGCTGACCGAGATGATCAACCAGATCTACTCGAACAAGGCGGACAAGCTGAAGGGCCGGCAGCTGCCAATCATGTACTCATGCCGCGAGCACAACTTCTTCACGATCAGCGGCAACCTGGCGACGCAGTATCCGCAGGCGGTGGGCTGGGCCATGGCCTCTGCGATCAAGGGTGACAGCCGGATTGCGACTGCCTGGGTCGGCGAGGGTTCCAGTGCCGAGGGTGATTTCCACGCCGCGATGACCTTTGCCGCTGTCTACAACGCCCCGGTCGTGCTCAACGTGGTCAACAACCAGTGGGCGATTTCCAGCTTTTCGGGCTTTGCCGGGGCGGAGCGCAGCACCTTTGCCAACCGCGCAGTCGGCTATGGCATCGCCGGCATCCGGGTCGATGGCAACGATGCCCTGGCCGTCTATGCCGCAACGCGCTGGGCCGCCAACCGCGCTCGTGCCAATGGCGGGCCAACGCTGATCGAGCACTTCACTTACCGCGCCGAAGGTCACTCGACCTCGGACGATCCCAGCGCCTACCGCTCGGCCCACGAGCGCGAGGAATGGCCGCTTGGCGATCCGATCATGCGGCTGAAGCGCCACTTGATCGAACTGGGTGAATGGTCGCTGGAACAGCAGGAAGCGATGGACGCCGAGCTGGTCGATCTGGTCAAGGCCGCGACCAAGGAGGCCGAGAAGAACGGCATCCTGGGCCACGGCCTGCACCACCCGTTCCACACCATGTTCGAGGACGTCTACAAGGAGCTGCCCTGGCACCTTGAGGAACAGGCCGAGCAGGCAATCCGCGAACGCCAGACCAAGTGGCCCGAATGGAAGCCGGAATGACCGAGGCCGTCACAACCGTGCGCCGCCTCAACATGATCGAGGCGATCAACGAAGCGCTCCACGTCATGATGGAGCGCGACTGCAATGTCGTCGTGTTTGGCGAGGATGTCGGATATTTCGGCGGTGTGTTCCGCGCGACCGCCGGCTTGCAGAAGGCGTTCGGCAAGCACCGGGTGTTCGATACCCCGATCAACGAATGCGGGATCATCGGCGCTGCGGTGGGGATGGGGGCCTATGGCCTGCGGCCCGTTCCGGAAATCCAGTTCGCGGACTACATCTACCCGGGCCTTGATCAGCTGATCTCCGAAGCAGCGCGGCTGCGCTATCGCTCGGCGGGTGAATTCATTGCGCCGCTGACCGTCCGCTCGCCCTTTGGCGGGGGCATTTTCGGTGGGCAGACCCACAGTCAGTCGCCCGAGGCGCTGTTTACCCATGTGGCGGGTCTCAAGACGGTCATCCCCTGCACACCATACGACGCCAAGGGTCTGCTCATCAGCGCGATCGAGGATGACGATCCGGTCATCTTCTTCGAGCCCAAGCGGATCTACAACGGCCCGTTCTCCGGCTACTACGACAAGCCGGTCGAGCCCTGGGCCAAGCATGAAGGTAGCGAGGTTCCCGAGGGCTACTACACCGTCCCGCTCGGCAAGGCGCGGATCGTGCAGGAAGGCGAGGCGATGAGCGTGATCGCCTATGGCACCATGATCCACGTGGCCCAGGCCGTCTGCCGCGAGAAGGGGATCGACGCCGAGATCATCGATCTGCGCACCCTGGTCCCGCTTGATATCGAGACTGTGGAAAAGTCTGTGAAGAAAACCGGCAAATGCCTCATCATTCACGAAGCGACCCGCACCGGCGGCTTCGGCGGTGAGCTTTCGGCGCTGGTCCAGGAACGCTGCTTCTACCACCTCGAAGCTCCGATCGAACGCGTGACCGGCTTCGACACTCCCTATCCGCACAGCCTCGAGTGGGCCTATTTCCCCGGTCCCGTCCGCATCGGCGAGGCGGTTGACCGGCTGATGAAAGCGTAACGACCATGGGCAAGTTCACGTTCCGCCTCCCCGACATTGGCGAAGGCATAGCCGAGGCCGAGATCGTCACCTGGCACGTCAAGGTGGGTGACCGGATCGAGGAAGACGGCAAGATCGCTGACGTCATGACCGACAAGGCCACGGTCGAGATGGAAAGCCCGGTCTCAGGCGTGGTTCTGGAAGTGGCCGGGGCCGAGGGTGACATGATCGCGATCGGCTCGCCGCTGGTGGTGATCGAAACCGATGGTGAAGGGGAGGCCGATGAGCCTGCTCCTGCGGCCAAGGCAGAGGCCGCGCCCGTTGCAGCTGCCGTTCAAGCGCCAGTTGTCGAAGCCTCGCTGGTTCCGCCGCCGCCACCAGCGCCAGCACCAGCGCCTGTTGTGGAGCAGCCTGCGGCGCATGCCGCAAAGGTCCTCGCCAGCCCGGCCGTCCGCGCCCGTGCCGCCAATCTGGGGATCGATTTGGCCCAGGTGAAGCCAGCTGAGGACGGCCGCATTCGCCACTCCGATCTCGACGCATTCCTGGCCTACAATGCGGCCGGCGGTTTTCGTGCGGCCGGTGCCAAGCGCGCCGACCAGCAGGTCAAGGTGATCGGCCTGCGCCGCCGCATTTCCGAGAACATGGCAGCGTCAAAGCGCAACATTCCGCACTTCTCCTATGTTGAGGAATGCGATGCGACCGCACTGGAAGAAATGCGCGCCCAGCTGAACTTGGCACGTGGCAACCGGCCCAAGCTAACCCTGCTGCCGCTGCTGATCACTGCGCTCTGCCGCGCGCTGCCTGATTTCCCGATGCTCAATGCCCGCTTCGATGATGAGGCTGGTGTCGTCACCCGCTTCGGTTCGGTGCATCTTGGGATGGCGACCCAGACCGATGGCGGGCTGATGGTCCCGGTGATCCGCGATGCGCAGGACATGAACCTGTGGCAGCTTGCAGCCGAGATTGCGCGCCTGGCCGAAGCCGCACGCAATGGTACGGCCAAGAGCGAGGAACTGTCCGGTTCGACCATCACGCTCACTTCGCTTGGCCCACTCGGCGGTGTCGCGCATACGCCGGTGATCAATCGTCCCGAAGTGGCGATCATCGGCCCGAACCGGATCATCGAGCGGCCGATGTTCGTACCCGACGGCATGGGCGGGGAACGCATCGAAAAGCGCAAGCTGATGAACCTGTCGATCAGCTGCGATCACCGCGTGGTCGATGGCTGGGATGCGGCCAGCTTTGTCCAGGCGATCAAGCGCCTGATCGAAAGCCCGGTACTGTTGCTGGCGGACTGAGGATCAGCGCACGATTGCGCTATAGGCGATCCGGCCTTGGCCACGCGACGCTGTGCGGGGATCGACTCGCCAGCGAACGTGGGTGACGTCCTCGGGCGTTGCAACCCGGTCGCCGATCCGAATCAGGCCAAGCTTGCCCCAGGTGCGGCCACCGTCGATCGAGACTTCCTCGTCGCCGTTGGCGCTGCCCTGGTAATAGACCGAACGGGGCAGGGGGTTGGTTACGACAAATCCGCCGTCGCCGCCCAGCTTGTACCAGCGGACTACATAGACCACGCGGTCGCCGCGGCTGAGATCGTTCGCTGGTTCAAGCATCCGGCCGGACTGCGGCGTGATGCGCTCAACGAAGACGGCACTGTCCAAGGTTACGGCGGGACTGGCGAATGCCGCGCTCGAAAGAGTGGTCAGCACAAGGCCGGCAAGCCCGGCAAGAACGGTCCGATTGGTCACAAAAAGCCCCCTGGTTCGTGACCAGGTTTGTCGCAGCAAGGGGCAAAGGAATGGTTAACGCGGCCTTAGCCATAACTCGTGCGTGGTCCTGTCGCGAAGGCTGTTGACAGCCCCGGCATCAGACCGTAGTGGCGCGGCTCCCAAGTGGCTGCGCGGGTGTAGCTCAGTTGGTTAGAGTGCCGGCCTGTCACGCCGGAGGTCGCGGGTTCGAGCCCCGTCACTCGCGCCACTTGGGACGTTTTTCTAGAAAGCTTCGGAATAGTCCACGGACTGGCTGCCCGCTGGCAGGCTGACGATCATGCCATCGTGAGCCAGGCGCAGGTCGCCCGAATAGATCTTTGGCGCATCGCCCACAAACAGCCGTTCGATCAGCTTGGCCGGCGGGGCCGGGACCATATGGTACAACACCAGCGCCTTTGCGCCGGCCTCCATGGCCGCACGCGCCGCGTCTTCCGGGCTGGCATGATAGCCCGGAATGTCGCCCATTATCTTGGCTGAATCAGCCCGGCCGCGCTTGGCGAGCTGGGCTTGCATTGCGCCGATCATTTTGGGGTTGAGGGCTTCATGGAACATCACATCCGCGCCCCTCGCCGCGTTCACGAAGTCCGGCGCGTAGATCGTATCGCCGCTGATCGCCACCGAGCGGCCCTTGTAGTCCAGCCGGTAACCGAAGGCGGGCTTCACCGGATCGTGGATCACCCGGATCACGGTAATCTTCACGCCGTTCTGGTCGTAGACCACCTTGCTTGGTTGACCCTCCGGCAGGTCAATGATCTGCGCCGTGCCGCCAAAGCCGCCCGGCCGCGCGACGGCGGGGCCGTGGTGAGCAATGCGGTAGCCACTGTCGAGCTTGTAGGCCTGGATCAGGCCGCCAATCACCTGATCGGTGCCGGCCGGCCCGCTGACCGGCAGCGGTGTGCCGCGCGATCCGGCGATCCAGGCCTGGAGCAGGAGCTCACCCAGGCCATCGATGTGATCGGAATGAAGGTGCGTCAGGTAGGCGCCCCGGAGGCGGTCCATCGGGAAGCCCATCCGGCCGAGCTTGCGGATCGATCCCGCGCCGGCATCAAAGATGAAGCCCTGGCGGCCAGCCAGCACGGCCAGGCACGGCCCGGCGCGATCCGCATCGGGCATGGGAGAGCCTGAGCCGCAGACATAGACATGTATTCCATCGGGGAGAGCGGCCGAGCGATCAACGCCGACATTCTGTTCAATCGCTGTATCGAAGGCCCGCTGCGCCAGGCGATCGCGCAATGCCAGCAGGATCAGCCCAACAATCACCAACAGCCCGGCAATGCCGAGGCCGATCTTGCGCTTGGTGCTCACCCTGTTCTCTCCCCGCTACGACCACGGCAAAGGTTGCCGAAAGGGTTGGGTTACGGCAAGTGGCAATTGTGACCACCCGGCTTGCCCTGGAAGCGACACTGGCGGCGATCCAGCCGGCCCTGGCCGCTGCACAGCAGCGCTGGTGGATCCTGGGCAGCGTGGCAGTGGCGCTGCACGGTGCCGAGTTGCACGAGATCAGGGATGTTGATGTCTTGCTCGATCCGCACGATTGCCCGGCGGTGTTTGCGCGCCTGGGCATTGCGGTCCAGTCCGGACAGGGCGATGGCCAGTTCCGCTCAGAGGTCTTCCAGCGTTGGGATCAGGCCAGCCTGCCGGTCGAGATGTTTGCAGGCTTCAAGCTGTGCGAGCAAGGGGTGTGGCACGAACTGCTGCCGCAGAGCCGCATGCCCGTGCAGGCCGGCGCGGTTACCGTTTACATTCCGGAGCGCGATGAATTGATTGCCATGCTGCAGCGCTTTGGGCGGCCAAAGGATTTGCTGAGGATTGCGGCACTCAGCCCCAGCGGCCAGTTTCCATCCAGACCAGGAAGCGCCTGAGCGGCAACAGCCAGACAACGCCGAGCAGGATGTAGATCGGCGTCTGCAGCAGCGCATGCCATTCGGTTATCAGCGGGGCGATATAGCGCGCGATCAGCAGGCCATAGACGATCAGCACAGTCAGCAAGCCAAGTACGCCTACGGGAATTCGCCAGGTCGGTTCAGTGCGCATCAGAAGGGTCCGTAAAGGCGGGTCGGGGTGATGATCGCATCGAGCTGACGGTCGTGCGGTTCGGTCGGTAGTTCATCAACCAGCTGGCAGTCCCAGGCCAGACCAATCGCCAGCTGCGGAGGATGCTGAGCCAGCCAGCGATCATAATGCCCGGCACCCAGCCCGAGCCGGCCGCCACGGTCTGAAAAACCGACGAGCGGGCAGAACAGAATGTCGGGAATCAGGGCAGGGCGATCGCCCGCTGGCTGGTGCGACTTGAAGGGATCAGGTTCCAGCAGGTCATCCACGAACGGGTTGGTCCACTCGCGAAATTCCATCGGGGCGTTCCGGTCCGCGAACCAGGGCAGGGCGATGCGGTGGCCGCGTTCGAAAAACCAGCGGGCGTAATGGCTGGCCGGGGCTTCGGCCGGCATCTCGTGATAGAGTCCGATTACTGCGCCTTCCGGGATCAGGCGGACGACCGCCTCGGGCGGGCGGCGGAACAGCAGGCCCAGTTGCATTTGCGGAATGGCGGCGACATGTTCGCGGCGGCGCCTCTTCAGTTCGGTGCGCAGCACCTGCTTGTCGATCACGCGTGGCTCCGCGAAGGGGTGGGTGACGGGACCACCATGGGCCGTTGCCGGGAAATCCTCTGACGCGTTCACGTCAGGTGGGGACCATATGTGCCAGACCAGGGTCCGACCAGGGACAGCCCCCATGGATTTGCTTATAGCCTCAGGGATTTTCGAAGGCTCGCACCGGGCAGTACCCGTCGCTGCCCTAGATAGGGAATGTGGGGTCAACCCTCAAGGGCTAGCGCGCAGGCTTCGAGCTTTGCAGCAATGGCCTCAAGACGTTCGGCCTGACTGTCATCAAGCGCCGGAGCCGGGGCAGACGAACGTTTCGCTGATTTTGACTCGTGCACCTCATCCGCCAGCAACAGGGCGGCGAACAGCAATTGCCGGGTTTCGTTGGTACCCGCCGCGCCCATCGATTGAATCTTGGCGTCGATCGCCTGGCCCAATCCCATGACATGGCCTTCCTCACCCGCAGCGCAGGCTACAGTATAGTTGCGGCCACCGATCGAGAGCGTGATGTTGCTCATCCTTGGGCCCCCTCGATCAACTGGTCGAGCTCGGCCAGGGAATCCGTCACTGCGGCGCGCAACTTTTCATGGCGTGTCCGCAGGTCGGCCAGTTCTTCTGAACTTGCCCCCGCCTGTGCCCCCCGGCGCGTGGCGGCCTCAATCCGCTCAAGCGCCGCTTCGATCCGCGCCAGCGCGCGGCTGCTGCGTTCCCCGCTCATGGTTAAGGGCTAGCGCAATTGCTGGACATCGCAAAGGGCACAGGGCTGGCTTTCCCACGATTTGCAATGGGCAAGGGGTGGCCCGCGCTTGACGGGGCGGGGTGCCTCCGCAAAGGAAGCCGGACATCGAATCGGTGGCCCAATCCTGCCCTTTTCCGGGAGAGCCCTAGCATGACACTCGACCCGTCCCGCCTCGCACCCATGGCAAATGCCATCCGTGCGCTTTCGATGGACGCGGTCCAGGCGGCCAACTCCGGCCACCCTGGTATGCCGATGGGCATGGCCGATGTCGCGACAGTGCTCTTTTCGCAGTTCCTGAAGTTCGACCCCGCCGCGCCGAAATGGCCGGACCGCGACCGCTTTGTGCTCTCGGCCGGGCATGGTTCGATGCTGATCTATTCGCTGCTGCACCTGACCGGTTATGCCGCGCCGACGATGGATGACATCCGCAATTTCCGGCAGCTGGGCAGCCCCTGCGCCGGGCATCCTGAGAACTTCGAGTTGCCGGGGGTGGAGTGCACTACTGGGCCGTTGGGTCAGGGTCTCGCCATGGCCGTTGGGATGGCGCTGGCCGAGCGTCACCTCAACGCCCAGTTCGGTGATAGCCTGGTCGATCACAAGACCTGGGTCGTCGCTGGCGATGGCTGCCTGATGGAAGGGATCAATCACGAGGCGATTGGTCTTGCCGGCCATCTCAAGCTCGATCGGCTCAAGGTGCTGTGGGACGATAACCGGATCACAATTGATGGCGATACCGACCTTTCGACCAGCGAGGATATCGCCGCGCGGTTCAAGTCAGCAGGTTGGCACGTCACTTCGTGCGATGGCCATGACTTTGCCGACATTGCGCGCGCCCTGGCTGAGGCCGAAGCTGCCGACAAGCCGTCGCTGGTTGCCTGCCGGACCGTGATTGGGAAGGGCGCGCCCAACAAGCAGGGCGGCCACAATGTCCACGGCGCGCCGCTTGGCGCGGATGAAATCGCGGCTGCTCGGGAATACCTTGGCTGGACCGCTGCGCCATTCGAAGTTCCGGCGGAAATCCTGGCCGATTGGCGCTCGCTTGGCGCCAAGGGCGCTGCGACCCGGGCGGCATGGGAAGCGCGGCTGGTCGCCGATGCCCAGGGTGCCGAGTTCATGCGCCGGATGGCGGGTGAACTGCCGGCGGACAAGGGCGCGGCGCGTGATTATATGGCCTCGCTGGTCGCCGAGCCGCCCAAGGTTGCGACGCGCAAGTCCAGCGAAATGGCGCTTGAGGCCTTGACTGCGGCGATCCCCGAATTGGTGGGCGGTTCAGCTGACCTGACCGGCTCGAACCTGACCAAGACCAAGTCGACCGATCCACTCACTCCGGCCAATTACGGCGGACGCTATGTCTATTTTGGCATCCGTGAATTCGGCATGGCGGCTGCAATGAACGGGATGGCGCTGCATGGCGGCGTCATCCCTTATGGCGGCACTTTCCTGGTCTTCTCCGACTATTGCCGCAATGCGATCCGTCTCTCGGCAATCCAGCATGCTCGCGTCGTCTATGTCATGACGCATGACAGTCTCGGGGTGGGTGAGGATGGGCCGACTCACCAGCCGATCGAGCATGTGATGAGCCTGCGCGCGATTCCAAATCTGCTGGTCTTCCGCCCGGCCGATGCGATCGAAACTGCCGAGGCTTGGGCGCTGGCGCTTAAGGAAAGTGCGCGCCCCTCGGTTCTGGCGCTGACTCGCCAGAATCTGCCACCGCTGCGCGCGGATGCCGAAATGAAGTCGGCGCGGGGAGCATACCGGCTCAAGCCGGCGGACGCCGCGCGCAAGGTTGTGCTGGTGGCGACCGGGTCTGAAGTTTCGTTGGCGATGGATGTTGCCGCAGCGCTCGAAGGCAAGGGGATCGGGGCCGATGTCGTCTCGATGCCCTGTGCGGAGCTGTTTGACGAGCAGGACACCGCCTATCGCGCTGACCTCCTGCCTGCGGGCACGCTCAAAGTCTCGATCGAGGCCGGGGTAACGCTCGGCTGGCAGAAGTATGTCGGCGATGGCCTGACCATTGGCATTGACACCTTCGGCGCCTCCGGGCCGGCCGATCAACTGTTCAAGCATTTTGGCTTCTCAGTGGAAGCCATTGTTCCGAAAATTGAAGCCAGACTGGCTGCTTAGAAGGAGTTCTTCACATGGCGATCAAGGTTGCGATCAACGGTTTCGGGCGCATCGGGCGCAATGTGGCCCGCGCAATCATCGAGCGGGCCGATCACGATCTCGAGCTGGTCTCGATCAACGATCTCGCCTCGCCAAAGGCCAATGCCATGCTGTTCCAGCGTGACTCGGTGCACGGTGCCTTCCCGGGCACGGTCGAGGTCGATGGCAATGATCTGGTGATCAATGGCAAGCGCATCCACGTGACCGCCGAGCGCGATCCGGCCAACTTGCCGCACGGCGCGCAGGGGATTGATATCGTGCTGGAGTGCACCGGCTTCTTCACCGACCGCGCCTCGTGCGAAAAGCACCTGGCTGCTGGCGCCAAGAAGGTCCTGATCTCGGCGCCCGGCAAGAATGTCGACCTGACCGTCGTCTTCGGCGTCAACCATGACAAGTTGGAAGCCGCCCACACCATCGTTTCCAACGCTTCGTGCACCACCAACTGCCTGGCGCCGTTCGCCAAGGTGCTGAACGATGCGATCGGGATCGAGCGCGGCCTGATGACCACGGTTCACGCCTATACCAACGACCAGAAGATCCTCGATCAGATCCACGAAGACCCGCGCCGCGCCCGCGCTGCCGCCATGTCGATGATCCCGACCACCACCGGTGCCGCCCGCGCCGTGGGTGAAGTGCTGCCCGAACTGAAGGGCAAGCTTGATGGTTCGGCGATCCGCGTGCCGACCCCGAACGTCTCGGTCGTCGACCTAACCTTCCAGCCCAAGCGCGACACCACCAAGGATGAAGTCAACGCCCTGCTCAAGGCTGCGGCGGAAGGTCCGCTGAAGGGCGTGCTGGGCTATTCGGACGAGCCGCTGGTCTCGATCGATTACAACCATTGCCCGAACAGCAGCACCATCGACAGCCTGGAAACGGCCGTGATCGATGGCAAGCTGGTCCGCGTGCTGAGCTGGTACGACAACGAATGGGGCTTCTCCAACCGCATGGTCGATACGGCCGGTGCGATGGGCAAGCTGCTCTAAGGGTTGATGAAAATGGCCAGGTTCCGCACGCTCGACGATCTGGGAGACTTGACCGGCAAGGTCGCGCTGGTGCGCGTCGACCTCAACCTGCCAATGCAGGACGGCTCGGTCACCGACGATACGCGCGTGCGGGCCGCGGCCCCAACGATCCTGGAGCTGGCGGCCAAGGGCGCCAAGGTCCTGCTCCTGGCGCACTTTGGCCGCCCCAAGGGTGAGCGGGTTTCGACCATGTCGGTCTCGATGACGCTTGATGCGGTCCAGGCCGTGCTGGGCAAGGAAGTGATGTTCGTGCCCGAGATTGCCGGGCCGGTGGTCGCGCAGTCAGTCGGCATCCTACGTCCGGGCGATATTGCCCTGCTGGAAAACACCCGGTTCTGGAAGGGTGAGGAAAAGAACGATCCCGAACTCGCCAAGGCGATGGCCGCCAATGGCGATATCTATGTCAACGATGCGTTTTCGGCCTCGCACCGCGCCCATGCCAGCACCGAAGGCCTGGCGCACTTGCTGCCAGCCTATGCCGGCCGGTCGATGGAAGCCGAACTCAAGGCGCTGGACGCGGCGCTCGGTACGCCAGAGCGTCCTGTCGCGGCTGTGGTCGGCGGGGCTAAGGTATCTTCGAAGCTGGATGTGCTGACTCACCTGGTGACCCAGGTCGATCACCTGATCATCGGCGGCGGCATGGCCAACACCTTCCTCGCGGCGCGCGGAGTCAATGTCGGCAAGTCGCTGTGCGAGCATGAGCTGGCCGCAACCTGCGAGCAAATCCTAGATGCGGCCGACAAGTCCGGCTGCACGGTTCACCTGCCCTACGATGTGGTCGTGGCCAAGGAGTTTGCCGCTAACCCGGCATCCCTGCGCACCTGCAACGTCCACGAGGTTGCGGCCGACGAGATGATCCTCGATGTCGGACCGCAGGCGGTCGAAGCCTTGGCCGACGTGCTCAAGACCTGCCGCACCTTGGTCTGGAACGGGCCGCTTGGTGCCTTTGAGATCGAGCCGTTCGATGCCGCTACCGTGGCCCTGGCCCGCAGCGCTGCTGCGTTGAGCAAGGAAGGTGTGCTCACGTCGGTCGCGGGCGGTGGGGATACCGTCGCCGCGCTCAATCACGCCGGCGTGGCTAATGATTTCACGTACATTTCGACTGCCGGCGGTGCCTTCCTGGAATGGATGGAAGGCAAGGAACTGCCCGGCGTTAAAGCGCTCGAAATAGCCTGACAACAAGGGAGTTAGCGTGCTTGCGGGTCCGCCGCAGGCTCGCTATGGGCCGCCGCAGCATACGTATGCACAGCACAGGAACCGCACGCATGAACTTCGCTGAAATGACCGCCAAGATGGCCGCCGGTGACGGCTTCATCGCCGCTCTCGACCAGTCGGGCGGTTCTACGCCGAAGGCGCTGGCCGGTTATGGCGTGGGCGAAGATGCCTGGTCGTCCGAAGCCGAGATGTTCGACCTGATCCACTCGATGCGCGAGCGGATCATCACCTCGCCGGTCTTCACTGGTGACAAGGTGATCGGTGCGATCCTGTTCGAGCGGACCATGGACGGCACAGCTGGAGGCAAGCCGGTTCCCGCCGCGCTGATCGAAAAGGGCGTGGTACCCTTCATCAAGATCGACAAGGGGCTGGAGGCTGAGGAAAACGGCGTCCAGCTGATGAAGCCGATGCCCGAGCTGGATGCGCTGCTGGCCCGTTCGAAAGCACTTGGCGTTTATGGCACCAAGGAGCGCTCGGTGATCAACTCGGCCAATGCCGCCGGGATCGCTGCCGCCGTGGCGCAGCAGTTCGAAGTGGGCCGCCAGGTCCTGGCGCACGGCATGATGCCGATCCTCGAGCCCGAGGTGAACATCAAGAGCGAAACCCGTGCCGAGTGCGATGCCATCCTGCTTGAGGAAATGCTCAAGAACCTGGAAGGCATGGACCAGCAGGTCATGCTCAAGCTCTCGCTGCCGGTTCATCCGGGCAAGTTTGATGCGCTAGTCGATCATCCCAAGGTGCTGCGCGTCGTCGCGCTTTCAGGCGGCTACAAGCGTCCGGAAGCCTGCGTCGAGCTTTCAAAGAACCGCGGGATCATCGCCAGCTTCAGCCGTGCGCTGCTGGAAGACCTGCGCCACCAGATGAGCCAGGCCGAGTTCGATGCGGCGCTGGGCGAGGCGATCGACGCGATCCATCGCGGCTCTACGCAGAAGATCTGACGCTACCCGCTTGAATTGTCGGCGCCGCTCGGCTTACCCTCTGCGGTGAGCCGGCGCGCTGTGACGTACCGGTCAGGGGAGGGCCCATGGCCGGCACAGCGCGTTCGGGAAGCAGACATGGTCCGGTATCGGTGGCCGATTTGGTCAAGCGGATCGAGGCCGGGCCGCAGGGGCCCAAGAACATTGTCATCTTCGATTTCGACGGCACGCTGATCGCGGGCTACTCCGCCAGTGCCTTCTTCCAGGCCCACCTGCGCAAAGGTGATTACAACGCCTTTGACCTGGCCGAGGCCGGGGTAGCGATCTGGCAGTCGGTCGCCAAGGCGATCGAGATGCAGGACCTGCTCAACAAGGCGATCGCCAAGTGGAAGGGCAAGAAGGAAGCCGAACTGGTCGCGCTGGGTGAGAAGATCTTCGACAAGACCCTGTCGGACAAGGTCTACCCGGAAATGGTCACGCTGCTTCTGGCCCACCGCCGCGCCGGCCACACCATCGCCATCGCCAGCTCCGCCACACGTTTTCAGGTTGAGCCGACGGCGCGGTTCCTGGGGATCGAGCATGTCATGACCTCGACAGTTGAGGTCAAGCGCGGGGTGCTGACCGGCAAGATGCTGGAGCCGCAGATGTGGGGCAAGGGCAAGGCCGACGCGGTCAAGGCCTTCGTCAAGGCGCACAAGGCCAAGCTGGCGGACACGTGGTTCTATGCCGATGGCGACGAAGAAATCGGGCTGATGAAAGCCGTCGGCCATCCCGTGCCGACCAACCCAGGCAAGGAACTGCAAGCGACGGCCCGCGCGGAAGGCTGGGACATTCTTCGTCATTCGAGCCGCGGTTCGACCACGCCCGAACTGCTGACCCGGACCGCGACGGGACTGATGAGCCTGTTCCCGCTGCTCTACACCGGAATCGGTGTGGGCCTGCTGACCCGCAACAAGCGCAATGCCGCCAACCTGACCCTGCCGCTGTGGGCAGACAGCGTGATGCTGGCATCCGGCGTCAAACTGCGGGTGACAGGGCGCGAGCACCTGACCTCGCACCGGCCAGCGGTGTTCTTGTTCAACCACCGCAACAATTTCGACGCCTTCTTTGTCGGCGCGCTGGTGCGGACCGATCTTGCCTGGGTCGGCAAGGCGGAGCTCAAGAAGAACCCGATCAGCGCGATGCTCAGCCGGCTGGTGCCGGTGGCCTTTGTCGAGCGCAGCGGGGGTTCTCCGGAGGAAGCGGCCAAGGCGCTGGAGCCGGTCGCCAAGATGGTGCGCGAAGGCTGCTCGATCATGATCGCGCCGGAAGGGACGCGGGTGCGCGACATGACGGTGGATATCGGGTCCTTCAAGAAGGGTGCGTTCCATATGGCAAGAACGCTGGGGATTCCCGTGATCCCGATCGTGATCCGCAACGCGCTGGATGTCGCTGGGCGCGACGCGGTGATGCTACGCTCGGGCACGGTCGACATTGCAGTCCTGCCGCCGGTTGAGACCAAGGGCTGGACCGAGAAGAACACCGGGCAGAAGGCCGAGGAAGTGCGGCAGATGTTTATCGATACGCTGGAGAACTGGCCCGATGCAGACGACTGAGTTCACCTTCGTTGGCGCCGGCGGCGTGCAGATCTTCGCCACGTCATGGCTCCCAGGCGGCGCCCCGCGTGACCAACTGGTGCTGGCCCACGGCTATGCCGAACACCTTGGCCGCTACCGCGCCGTGGCCGAATTCTTCACCGCAGCGGGCTATGCGGTCCACGCGCTCGACCACCGCGGCCACGGCAAGTCGGGCGGGACGCGGGCGGTGATCGACAGTTTCGCCAATGCCGATGCCGATATCGACCAGCTGGTGGACAAAGTTCGTGCCGATAGCGGCCTCCAGCGGATCAAGCTGGTGGGTCATTCGATGGGCGGATCGCTGGCGCTCAACTATGCGCTGAACCATCCCGAAAAGCTTTCGGGCCTGGTCTTGAGCGGCCCGGCGATTGGCGGCGGCCTGCCAAAGATCCAGAACCTGCTGCTGGCGCTGATTTCGCGCATCGCGCCCGCATTGGGGATGATCCAGCTTGATGCCGATGCCGTCAGCCGCGATCCGCAGGTGGTCGCTGCTTACAAGGCCGATCCGCTGGTCTTCCACGGCAAGGTCCCGGCCCGGACCGCGCGGGAGATGATGCATGCCGTCACTACCTATCCGCCGCGCGTGGGGGTGATGCAGCTCCCTTGCCTGCTGATGCACGGCAGCGCGGATACGCTGGTGCGCGCCGAAGATGCCCAGCCGGTTTTCGATGCGATTGCCAGCCCGGACAAGACCGTGCGGATCTTCGATGGCCTCTATCACGAGATATTCAACGAGCCGGAGCGGCTTGAAGTGCTGGGGATTGTGAAGGATTGGCTTGGCGCGCGGGCGCCGGTTTAACCGCCCAGCGCCTCGCGGCACTGCACTTCGATCGCATCGAGCGCGGCCAGCGTGGCGCGCAGCACCCGGGAGCGGCCTTCGCGCCGCGCGGCAAGGTCCGGCCCCGGTTCGACCAGCCGGACATTGCTCGCCACTTGCCAGGCCGTGGCGAAGAGCTGTCGGGAGACCGCTTCTGGATTGCGGATGGTTTTTTCCAGCAGGTATTGCCGGCCAAGGCCGTCCGCAGCGGTAAGCACATCCTTCTCCTGCGCCGCAACATCGACCGGCAGGGTAAGCAGCACGTCAAGGACGATGCGATAGGCCTCCAGGAACGGCCGCAGCGCGGCATGGGCGAGGCCGACGCCGAAGATCGTATCCAGCACTTCGCGGCCGGAATTGGCCTCGGCCAGCTTGTGGCGCCAGTCGCGGTCGATCAGGTCCATTTCGGCTGCCAGGCCCTCTTCGAAAGCCGGACGCTCGCGGAAGAAGAACTCGAACTTCAGCGATTCGCGCAGGGCCACGGCGGTCTCGAAGAACTTGTCCTCCCGTTTGGCCGGGCTGGAGGCCATCGCGCCCAGCGCAGCGACTTCACAGATTGCCCGCTCAAGGACGAAGTGGAGCATCGAATTCCGATAGAAGGCGGCACCGATGTGTTGCCCCTCTGCGATGCCGTAGACCGGGGTCGGACCCCCTTCGAAGCGGGTGACGACGCCGGATGCCATCAGCGTATCGAGCACAGCGCCAAGCCGCTCGGAATCGTGCAGCACCGCACTGTCGGCCAGGGGCTGAGCGCGTTTGCGGGCATGTTCGACCAGCATGGCGACAAACTTGGCCAGCCGCTCGCGCGGGATCGAACGGCCGCCGGTGGCCAGCAGAGCGAATGTTACCAGGGCGATCCCGGTAATCGGCGTCGCCTGGTTGATCCGCCAGGATACCGCCAGCGACAGCTTCTGCAGGGCTAGTTGGGCTTCAGGCGTCTTGTAGTTACCATCCGGATCGGGCGGACCCAGCGCCTCGCGCATGGAGAGCGGTTCGGCCACCCGGAGATAGGCCTTGCCATAAGACGTGCGCAGGCTGCGCAGGTAACGCAGCATCCAGCCCAGGTTTTCCGGCTTCTTCTTGCCGCCCTTGGCCTCGTTGGCAAAGTCCTTGGTCTCGTAGACCTGGTCATAGGCCAGGGCGACCGGAACCAGCATGATGTCCTCGATCCTGCCCTGGCGATAGGCATCGACCACATAGGTTAGGAGGCCCAGCTTGGGCGGCAGCAGCTTGCCGGTGCGGGAACGGGTGCCTTCCGGGAACCACGAAAGATTGAACCGCCGTTCGATCAAGTAAGCGAGGTATTCGCGCAGGACGAAGCGATAGGTCGCATTTTCGCGGATATCCCTACGCAGGAAGATATAGCCGGCGCGGCGCATGATCGGGCCCATCGGCCAGAACGACATGTTGATTCCGGCAAACAGGCTGGGCAGCGGCAGGCCATGATCGGCCAGCACGGTGTTGACCACCGGGGCATCGACATTGGCCTTGTGCGCCGGAAGGATCAGCGCCGGGTAGCGGGCAAAGACATCGTGGAGCTTGGCCAACTCGTTTGGCACAACGTCGACAGTGCCATAAGCCTTCTCGTAAGCCGCCCGGAAAAAGCGCAGCATGCCTTCGATCGCGAAGGGATTGTGGCCGGTGCGCAGCTCTTCCAGATAGCCGCGCGCTTCGGCCAGCAGCTCGCTCTCGCGGCGGCCGGTTTCTTCGGCGAGGCGGGCAAGGCCAGCGGTGAACCCCGGCGCCGCGATCAGGTCGGCCGGCTCGACCCGGGGCATCTTGTAGCGCGCGCCGTAAAGCGGATACTCCGCCCGCTCGAGCGATAACTCAGCCTGCCGCGCGACGAAATCGGCAAAGTCGGTGCCACGCCCGCCGGTCCGCTGCTTCCAGCGCGCGCGGAGCAAGCCCAGTGCGGCCGGCTCAGCCACGACGATGCGCCAGCGCGGATCGGCGGCGTCTTTCTCGCGGCGCTTGATGCTCTCGGATGGTTCGCGCGGATCGCCAAGGCCCAGCAGGGCGCGCCAGCCGCTGCCTTCGCCCTTGCGCGGCAACCAGGCCACGCGGAGCGGGGCGAGTTCGACGGCATCGTCATCCAGCGAAGCGACCAGCCGTGCTACCTCAGTGGAGAAAGGCGCTTCGCTGCGTTCAATCACGACAAGCCGTCCGGTCAGTCTCGCCGTGTGTCGTTCCAGCAATTCCCGCTCAGTCGCGCCGCGATAGAGCGCCAGGAAGATCCGTCCAATCTGCGGTTCGCTTTCGGGTGGGGAGACGGCGGTAGCCATGTCAGCCCGGCTCCGCCTCGGAGCCGGCCGCCGTGCTCAGCAGGCCGCGGAAAGCGCTGGTGGCGGGGGCACCTTCGTGGACCACAGCATAGACCTCGCGCACGATCGGCAGCTCAATCCCGCGCGCACAGGCCATTTCCCAGACGGGACCCACGCTCTTCACGCCCTCGGCCACCTGGCTCATACTGGCGAGAACCTGCTCGATCGTTTTGCCCGAGCCGAGTTCAAGCCCCACGGTCCGATTGCGGCTCTGCGGGCTGGTGCAGGTGGCAAGGAGGTCACCCATACCGGCGAGGCCCATCAGTGTCTCGGCCCGTGCGCCTAGCGCGACACCGAGCCGCATCATCTCGGCCTGGCTACGGGTCAGCAGCGCAGAGCGGGTATTTACACCTGCGCCCAGCGCGTCGCCCATGCCTGTCGCGATAGCGAAGATGTTCTTGAGCGCGCCGCCCAGCTCAGCGCCGACCGGGTCGTCGTTGGTGTAAACGCGGAACAGGCCGGTGCGGAACAGGTCCTGCAATTCGCGCACGATCACGTCGTCGTCCATGGCCAGAACGGCGGCGGCGGCCAGGCCTGACATGATTTCCTTGGCCAGGTTCGGACCGGTCAGCACTCCAAGCGGGTGGCCGGGCAGTTCCTCACCGATCACTTCAGTCATGCGTTTGCCGGTCGATAGCTCGAAGCCTTTAGCCAGGCTGATGATCGGCACCCAGGGGCGGATGAAAGGGCGGATCGCCGCTGCCGTGGCGCGGGTAACCTGCGAGGGTACGCCAAACACGATGACGTCCGCTCCGCCAACCGCCTCGGCCAGTTCGGTCGTGGCGCGCAGGCTTGCGGTCAGCCGGGCATCGGGCAGGTAGCGGCGGTTGGTGTGATCGCAGTTGATTTCCGCCACCGTATCCTCGCTCCGGGCCCAGAGCGTGGTTGGGGCATTGCGCGCGACCAGCGAAGCAACGGTCGTACCCCACGAGCCGCCCCCCAGCAGCCCGACTTTAAGTTCCCGCGCCAGGACCCTTTTTGCCACTTAGCCCCTCTCATCGTTCTTTTTTGCCAGCTTGATGCAGGATTGGCCTTTGCGCAAGCGGCTTGCCTCGGTTGACGCTTGCTGCCAAGCGCGAAGCATGACCCAGGCTCGCATCCTCCCGCTCGAAGGCATCAACAACTTTCGCGATTATGGAGGTTATGAAGGCCTAGACGGACGCAAGGTGCGCACCGGGCTGCTATGGCGTTCTGCCCAGCATGGCGATGCAAGCGATGTCGACCTGGCAGCTGTCAGTAGTCTGGGGATCGCCCATGTGATTGACCTGCGCGGACCAAGCGAGCGCGAGATGAAGCCATGCCGTCGGCATGATGACTTTGCCGGCCAGGTCTGGACCTATCCAGAGGAGACGGCCGGCCTTGCGCTTCACACCGAAGCTGCCGATGGCGTGCTGACGGCCGCCGAAGCCCGCGCCGCCATGGTCAGACTCTATGAGGGGATCGCCTTTCGCGAAAACCTGACGCCGATGCTGCGGCTCTATTTCGAACTGCTGCTGCGCGCCGAAGGGCCGAGTCTGGTCCACTGCGTCGCCGGCAAGGATCGCACCGGTTGGGCGGTTGCGATGGCCCAGCACGCGCTCGGCGTTCCGCGTGAGGCGATCATCGCCGATTACATGCTGACCAATGACGCCAGCCGGTTGGAAGAGCGGATTGCCGCTGAAGCGTTCAAGGATCTACCGCGTTACGCGTCGATGGATGCCGAAACGGTCCGCGCGCTGTGGGGTGTGGAGGAAGACTATATCGCGACTGCGCTCAAGGTAACCGAGCATCGCCACGGCGATCTCGACACCTATCTCGAGCAGGTCCTGGGCATAGATGCCGCCAAGCGCGAGGCGCTGCGGGCGCATTACCTCGAAGGCTAAAGGAAAGCCCGGACTTCAGCCATGAACCGGTCGAACTGGTCATGGTGCAGCCAGTGGCCGGCGTTTTCGAACTCGATCACCTTGGGATCGTTGTTGAACGCCTCTAGCCGCCCGTCCTTCTCAGGGTTCGAAGCCCATGAATTGGCGCCGTAGAGCAGCAGCATCGGGCAGGTGATCGCCCCCCAAAGCTCTTCGGTACGGAATTCCGGCACATCCTCGAACGGCCAGACATTGAGATAGGGGTCGAATTTCCAGCTCCAGGTGCCGTCCTCGTTGCGACTAGCGCCGTGGATCGTCAGGTGGCGGGCCTGCTCGTCGGTCAGGAAGGAGTTTTCCTCCTTCATGCGGGCATAGGCCGCTTCGATGCTGGGATAGCGGCGCGGAATCCGCCCAGCTGCGGCGCGGCGCTTCTCGATCCATTCCCGGAAGCGGTTGGCGTAACCGGCCGCTTCGCGCTCGGCGCGGGTCTTGGGGGACAGGCCCAGCCCTTCGATATTGACGAAGCGGCGGACTTTCTCCGGATAAAGCCCGGTGAAGTGCGAGGCGATATTGCCGCCCAGCGAATGGGCCACGATCGTCACTTCATCATGGCCCAGGGTATGGACCAGCTGGGCAAAGTCATAGACGAAGGCGTTCATCTCGTAATTGCCGTCAGGCGCCCAGGCACTGTCGCCATGGCCGCGCAGGTCCGGGGCAATCACATGCCAGTCTTTGGCCAGCTCCTCCGCCACCCAGTCCCACGAACGGCAGTGGTCGCGCCCGCCGTGCTGCAGGATCAGTGGCGGAGCCTCCGGATTGCCCCAATCGACATAGTGGAGCCGCAGGCGCTGCGAGATGAAGCTGTTGGAAGTGGGGCCGTGGATCGTCATGGACCAAGCCTTTGCTCGCTTCATCGCGGGCCGTCAATCTGTGGGGAAAGCCCCGCCAGCGGGTTTGCGCAGCGGGCATGCGCTCCCTAGATGGGGCCAAAGATCAACAGGGAACTGTCATGGCCACCCATACCACCAAGATGCTGATAATCGGTTCCGGCCCCGCCGGGCTTTCGGCGGCGATCTATGGCGCGCGCGCCGGGATGCAGCCGATTGTGGTCCAGGGGCTGCAACCGGGCGGCCAGCTGACCATTACCACCGACGTCGAGAATTACCCTGGATTCCGCGATGTGATCCAGGGCCCTTGGCTGATGCAGGAAATGCAGGCCCAGGCCGAACACGTCGGCACGCGCATGCTGTGGGACACAATCGTTTCGGTCGACATGTCGGGCTCGCCGTTCCGGGCGATCGGCGACGGCGGGGACATCTACGAAGGCGATACGCTGGTGATTGCGACGGGGGCCCAGGCCAAGTGGCTTGGCGCATCGGGCGAGCAGGAATTCTCGGGCAAGGGCGTTTCGGCCTGCGCCACCTGCGACGGGTTCTTCTATCGCGGCAAGAAGGTCGTGGTGATCGGCGGCGGCAACACCGCTGTCGAGGAAGCACTCTACCTCACCAACCACTCGCAGGACGTAACCCTGATCCACCGCCGGGATTCGCTGCGAGCCGAAAAGATCCTGCAGGATCGGCTGTTCGCCCATCCCAACATCAAGGTGCTGTGGAACAAGGCGGTTGAGCGCTTCGTGGGTGAGGGCGGTCTGACCGGGGTCGAGCTCAAGGACACCGTAACCGGCGAAACCATGGTCGAACCGGCCGACGGTGCTTTCGTCGCGATCGGCCATGCGCCGGCGACTGAGCTCTTCAGGGGCAAGTTGGAGCTCGACAGCAGCGGCTACATCATCGTCGAACCGGGAACCCCCAAGACCGCCATTCCCGGCGTGTTCGCCTGCGGCGATGTGATGGACCATACCTATCGCCAAGCCGTGACTGCGGCTGGGACGGGCTGCATGGCCGCGCTTGATGCCGAACGGTACCTCGCGACGAAGGAATTCGCCGCGCGCGGCTAATTGAAGCTGCGCAGCATGGCGAGGATCTGGCCAAGGAGCCAGAGCCGGGCCTGCGGTTCAATGAAGCTGTGGCTTGCGCCCGGACACATGTGCAGGTGCGGATCAGCCTTGTCCCAGTTCGCCAGGAAGGCCTGAGCGGTGCGGTCATTCTCAGCCAGCAGGATGGTGACCGGCCCAGTGAAGCGGGCAAGACCATCGGCCAACTGCTTGGCCAAGGGGGTGGGCGCGCCATCGCTTTTGGCCGCTTCGGTTAGGGATGACGCCATCTTGCTCAGTTCAACCTGGCCCGTTAGCAGCCGCCAGATGGCGCGGGGATCGGTTAGTCGCCTGAGGTAGTGACGGCGCAGAACTGATGGCGGCATAGTCTGCTGCGCAGGCGCTTTCGCGACTTCCGGCGCGGCTCCCGGCTCCGGCTCGAAAGTCCATGGATTGGCAAGAGCCAGGGCATCAAGCCCCGCACCGCCCGCCAGCATTAGCGCGCTGGCAGCGTCACAATTTCCGAAAGCAACGATCCGCTCAAGCGTCGGCACCTGGGCGCGGAAAGCTGCAACTGCGGCCGCAATATCGGCAGCGGAGCGCGCAAATCCAGCATTGTCGCCTGCACTGTCACCGACGCCGCGGCGATCAAAGCGGAAAGTCGGGAATCCGGCGGTGGCCACCTTCTCGGCAATTTGGGCCTGGCTGCCCCAAGGACCGGCGCGCAACTCGTTGCCGCCGGTCACAATCAGCAGGCCGGTGCGGCCCGCAGCAAGGTCTAGCGTGCCGACCATCTCGCTGCCATCGCAAGCAAATGCCACGGGGCGCCGCGTCATCCGCGCATCGCCATCGTCAGGTATGCCGCCAGGCCATCGGCCTGACCCATATCGGCATCAGGTTCGGCACGCAGCCACAGGGGGCTGCCGCCAAGCAGGTCTTGCTCAATCTCGGCGAGGTCCGGATTTGGCTGCGCTGCCTGCAATTGCTGGACCATTGCGGCCGCCAGGCGATAGCCTGCCAGTTCGATTCCATGCTCTTGCGCCTCGATCAGCAGACCTTCGCCGTTCTCTTCGCGGCCTGCCTCTCGGCTCGACAGGACCCGCGCGCGGATCAGGGTGCGCAGCTGGCTGGCACCCTTTACCGGGGCATAGCACCAACCGGGCAGGGCTTGCGGCGCCAACAGTCCACCGCCGCGGATGGCGAGTACATGGGTTGCGTCAAAGTTGCTGGCGGCGGCTCTGATGGCGGCCGTCCAGTCGGTCAGCGCCAAGGTCTGCAGGTCGACCAGGCTCTCATTGGTTCCAGGAAGGTCCGGCAGAACGCTATCGATTCCGGTGCCGGTAAGCCGCCGCATCACATCAACGCACAGTCGCCGCAGCCGATGGCCCTCATCGAACAAAGCGGGGATGATGAGCAGCCGCTGCGCCGCGCCGCTATCAAAAGCTAGCGCATACTCGGCGGCGCGCGATCCATCGGGTAGGGGGCAGGGATAGCTGGTGAGGTTCACGCCGCTTCGCGCTTGGCCTCGGCAAAGGCAAGCAGGTTCCCAAAGGTCTCGAGCAGTTCGCCGTCGACCTCGTCATCCTCGATGACGATATCGAGACGGTCTTCCATTTCGGTAAGCAGTCCGGCAACCGCCATAGAATCGAGTTCGGGCAGATGGCCAAACAGTCCCGTGTCGGCATCGAAGGCGTCGGCCTGACCTGCCTTCAGCCCGAGCACGTCGGTCAAGATACGCCGCAGAAGCTGATCGGTATTGCTGCGCATCGTTCCCCCGTGCCGCGTGGTTTCCTCTACGGCCGCGCCTCTAGCCATCGGACTGGCCTGCTGCAACCCTGCGCAGTAGCTTGCGGGCGATTGCCGGCCATGTTCCGGGCCATTTGGCGCGAAAGGCCTCGATCCGGTAGCGCGGGCGGACCAGCTCCATCCAGTCGCGCTTATAGGCATCGTTGCCGGTGCCAAAATCGACAAGATCAACTTTGTCGATATCGATTACCCGTTCCAGCAGGGCCGCAGTCAGCGTGGTCCCGGGCGATAACGTCTTGGCGTCTTCCACATGGGCCAGCTTGTGAATGTAGGCGGTTCCGGCCTCGACCGTCCAGAATTGTGCGGCGACCGGACGCCCGTCAGCCCGGGCGATGGCAAGACGAAGACGGCCTGCAGCCCCCTCCTGCTCGGCGAAGCGGCGCAGAAAGCCTGGGCAGCCTTCCTCACCTTTCCAGCTCTGCGCGTAGATCGCTTCGTATGCGTCCCAGCTGTCCGGGTTGAATGCCGTTTCGATGCTTACTTCGACCTTGTCAGCCTTGCGCTTTAGCGTGGTGCGCAAAGGGCCAGCTCGTTCGGCCAGGTACGCGGCATAGCTGCGACCATTGACCGTAAGCACGTGGTTGACGTCGCACCGCTCGACAAAAGTGACCCAGCCGGCCTGACGCAAGGCCTCGACCAACATACTTGTCTCGCCATGCTCGTCTGGAAGCGGGGAAAGCACCAGGTGTGGTGTCTGTCCGGCGAGGTCCTTGGCCAGTTCGGATAGCAGCCATGCCCGATCGGCACCGGGCGTGAATAGCGGCGCTACCCGGAAGGCGTACCAATTGGCCAGGCAATGGACCTGACGCCCGCGGCGGAGCAGGGGCATGACGGCACGGTGTCGACCATCGCGAACGACAACGATAAGAGGCAGCAAATTGCAGCAGTCGGAGAGACCCTGCCACCATTCGAGCCGATCAAATGGCGCGCGGGCGGCGGGCGCATGCAGCAGTGCAGCAAGGGCGGCATCACCTTGCACTTCCTTAAGATCATCGTGATATTCGACCGAAATCACACGCCCAATCCCCCACCACCCGGAGCCCCATCCCCGTGTCTGCCAGCCTGCCGATCGATCCGAAACCGCTCGATCACCTGGCCATGATGGGCGAGGGAGCGGCTCCGGCGCTCGTGCTGCGCGACCGTACCCTTAGTCACAATGACTTAAGGGAAAGTGTCGGACGACTGGCGGCCTGGTTGACCCAGCAGGTACCGGAACCAGGTGCGCGGATCGCCAGCTGGGCGGCCAAGGGCGAACTGACCTGCCTGTTGCCGCTCGCAGCGGCGCGCGCCGGGCTGGTGCATGTGCCGATCAATCCGCTGCTCAAGCGTGCGCAGGTCGCCTATATCCTGTCCGATAGCGGATCGCGGCTGCTGGTCGGCACCCCAGCTCGACTGGCGACACTCGAGGAGGGGGATATTCCCTTACAGTGTATTGTGAAGTCTGAATCAGAAACCATTGTAGAATATGGGAAGTGTTCTGGTTTACCGGAATCAGAAGCTGATCCTCAAGAGCTTGCGGCGATCCTCTATACCTCTGGCTCAACGGGCCGGCCGAAAGGGGTGATGCTGAGCCACGCGAACATGTGGCTGGGTGCTGAAAGCGTGGCGTCTTACCTCGCCCTGACGTCGCAGGACGTCACTCTGGCGGTCCTGCCGCTGTCGTTTGACTATGGGCAAAGCCAGCTGCTTTCGACCTGGTTTGCAGGCGGCTGTGTGGTGCCGCTCGATTACCTGACCCCGCGCGATGTCGTAAAGGCGGTCGAAAAGCATGACGTCACGACGCTGGCGGCAGTGCCGCCGTTGTGGGTGCAACTTGCGGAACTGGACTGGCCGAAGGAGACATCGGCCCGCCTGAAGCGCCTGACCAATAGCGGCGGCGCGCTGACGGTTGACCTCGTTCGCCGCCTGCGAGCGCTGTTCCCGCAAGCCCGACTGTTTCCCATGTACGGTTTGACCGAGGCGTTCCGTTCGACCTTCCTCGATCCTAGTTTGGTTGACAGCCACCCTACATCAATGGGCACGGCTATTCCCCATGCCGAGATACTGGTGATCGGGGATGATGGCGCGGTGACAGATGACGGTGAAGAGGGCGAGCTGGTCCATTGCGGCCCGTTGGTCGCCCAGGGGTACTGGCAGGACCCAGAGCGGACGGCAGAGCGCTACAAGCCGGCTCCGGCGGCGTCACGCTATGGCGGCGTGGCGGTGTGGTCGGGCGACCGGGTTCGCCGTGAAGCGGATGGACTGCTCTACTTCGTCGGGCGGCGTGACGCCATGATCAAGAGCGCGGGCAACCGCATCAGCCCGCAGGAAATCGAGGACGCTGCGATCAGCACAGGTCTGGTGGCCGAAGCAGTGGCGCTGGGCATTCCTGATGATCGGCTGGGCCATGCCGTGCATCTGGTCGTCCGGGCTGCTCCCGGCGCTTCAGATGCTATCGAAGAATTGCCTCGCAAACTCATGCAAGAATTGCCCAATTTTATGCAGCCTAAGCAGATCCATTGGCGCCACGCCCTGCCTATCTCCCCCAACGGCAAGATCGACCGGACCGGGCTCTACGCGGAGCTGACGGCGTGAAGCCGCTTGGCCCAATCCCGGCTGGCTTCGTCGCGATTGACGGCGAGCTTGCAATCGGCGGTCACAAGGTCAGCGACCTTGTTGTCCAGGCCGGGCGAACGCCGCTGTTTATCTATTCGCGCGATCGGATCGCGGGCCGCGTGGCCGAACTTCGCGCTGCGTTACCGGCCCAGGTGGCGCTGAACTATGCGGTCAAGGCCAACCCCTTCGGTCCCCTGCTGCAGGCGATGGCGGGGCTTGTCGACGGCTTTGACATCGCCTCTGGCGGCGAACTGGCAATGGTCACGGCGGCTGGCATCGATCCGGCGCGGGTCAGCTTTGCCGGTCCTGGCAAGCGCGATTCTGAGCTGGAAGCGGCCATTTCGGCTGGCGTCACGCTCAATCTCGAATCCGAAGGTGAAGCTGACCGAGCGCTGACTATTGCCGGACGTTTGGACGTTTCGCCGCGCCTTGCAGTCCGGGTGAACCCAGATTTTGACCTCAAAGGGTCCGGGATGAAGATGGGCGGCGGGGCCAAGCCTTTTGGCATCGATGCCGAGCGGGTGCCCACTCTGGTAAAACGGTTGCTGGCTGCCGGAGCGGACTGGCGCGGTTTCCATATCTTTGCAGGCAGCCAGGCACTTGATGCGGCTGCGATTGCCGAGACCCAGGCCGAGACGATTGCCCTCGCGGCGCGTTTGGCGGATGAGGCCGGAGCTCAGCCGCCCAAAGTCAACCTCGGTGGCGGGTTTGGTATTCCATACTTTCCTGGCGATCTACCTTTGGACCTCTCCGCTGTGGGAGAGGCGCTGGGTGCGCAGTTCCAAAGGCTTCCGACCGAGCTTGCCGGAACCGGGTTCTGTATTGAACTTGGTCGATATTTGGTCGGTGAAGCAGGAGTTTACCTGACGCGGGTTGTCGACCGTAAGTTAAGCCACGGAGAGGTCTACCTCGTCACAGACGGCGGCCTTCATCACCAGCTGGCCGCCTCGGGTAACTTTGGCACGGTGGTCCGTCGCAACTATCCAGTGGCTATTGCCAACCGCTTTGACGCGCCGGTCGATGAGGAAGCGACTGTGGTGGGCTGCCTTTGCACGCCGCTTGATCGTCTGGCGGACAAGGGCGGCTTCCCGCGGGCCGAGGTAGGCGACCTCGTCGCCGTGTTCTGCGCCGGTGCCTATGGGGCAAGTGCCAGCCCGGCGATGTTCCTTGGCCAGGGGCCAGCGGCGGAACTTCTGGTTTAACCTTTTGCCGTCTCTGCATTGGCGAACGGTACGGGGCCTGAAAACAACGGCTTCGCGCGCGTCTCAACGAGTAAGACTAACGCAATATTCACCCTTTTTGCCGATACCGCAGGCTGAACTGCCGGGTCTGCGAGCGGGAAGGGCATAGCCCGATCAACGGCACGGCGCTCCGATTTGAGGATATGCCCGATGCCGATCGACTGTTTCACGCGCCTGCTGGCCGGTAGCGCCATGGCCAGTCTGGCGCTGTCAGGCTGCGCCAGTGGCGGGGGCGGCCAGCAATTGCCGCCGGCAGCCTTCGTCTCGATGCAGGAAGGTCCGGGTGAGGAATACGTGATCGGTGCGCTCGACGAGTTGACGATCTTCGTCTGGCGGAATCCGGAACTTGGCGCGCAGGTCCAGGTCCGCCCGGACGGTCGCATCACCACGCCGCTGATCACCGACATGCCGGCCGTGGGCAAGACGCCGAAAATGCTTGCGGACGACATCACCCTGCAGCTTTCGCAGTACATCCAGGAACCGCTGGTCTCGGTCATCGTCAACAAGTTTGCCGGCACCTTCAGCCAGCAGGTTCGCGTGGTGGGGGCCACCACCAAGCCGGCCTCAATCCCCTATCGTGCCAACATGACGTTGCTGGACGCAATGATCGCAGTTGGGGGGCTCAGCGAATATGCCGCAGGCAACAAGGCCCGCCTGATCCGCTTTGACAAGGGAAGCGGCACGCAGAAGGAGTATGCGATCAAGCTGGGTGACTTGCTGCGCAAAGGCGACAGCAAGGCCAACGTCATGCTGATGCCAGGCGACGTCATCATCATCCCTGAAAGCACGTTCTGAGGAAGGGGCGCGCGAAGGGCGGGCGATGAACAACATTTACGACGAACTGCGCGCAGCGCTCCATTCGATCTGGCATCGCCGGTGGTTGGCGCTCGCCGTTGCCTGGGCGGTCTGCCTGCTCGGCTGGCTGGTAGTGGCCATGGTGCCCAACACCTATGAATCGAACGCGCGGCTCTATGTGCAGCTCGACGATGCTCTGTCGGAAGTGACCGGAGTTGGCGTCGGCAATCGCAAACGCGATATCGACCGGGTCCAGCAGACCCTGACCAGCGCGGTCAATCTCGAAAAGGTCATTCGCTCCACTGCAGTCGGCGAGGAGATCACTTCGCCCAAGCAGATGGAAGCGGCGGTCCTGGGCCTTGCGAAGAAGATCAAGGTCGAGAACGTCAAGGACAACCTGTTCGAGATTAAGGCCCAGTTCGGGGATGGCTCGCGCTCGGATGCCGAAAACGCGAAAATTGCCCAGGACATCACCCAGAAGCTCATCGACATTTTCCGCGAAGAGAACCTGGCCGGCAACCGCGGCGAGATGACTCAGTCGCTTGACTTCATGAACCAGCAGTTGGCCGATCGCCAGAAAGAGCTTGAAGCAGCCGAGCAGAAGCGCCTGGCCTTTGAAGCTTCGCATCCGGAACTGATCCAGGGCGGGGCGAGCGCGCTCCAGCGGCTTGAAGCCAGCCGTTCGGAACTGCGCGGAATAGATGCAGACCTTGCCGCCGCGCAGTCGGCACTAGCGGCAATCAATGGCCAGCTTGCCGGCACGCCGCAGACCCTGCCGGGCATCGGTCCGCAAGGCGGCGCCCGTGGCGCTTTGGCCGAGGCACAAGCCATGCTTTCAGGTCTGCGCTCGCGAGGCCTCACCGAGAACCATCCTGACGTGATTGCCGCGCGCAACCAGGTCAACGCCCTGAAGGCGGCGGCAGGCTCAGAAGGCGGCGCGGACGGCATTCCAAACCCGGCCTACAGCTCGCTGCAGTCGATCAAGGCCGAGCGGCAGGCCAATGTCCAGTCGCTGATGGCGCGCCGTGCCGCGATCCAATCGGACATCAGCCGGGTCACCGGTATGCAGGTCAACAACCCGGAGCTGGCAGGCGAACAGCAGCGGATCAACCGCGATTATGACGTGCTGAAGCAGCAGTATGACAAGCTGCTGCAAGACCGTGAAGAGCTGCGCCTGCGCGGCCAGGTCGAGACCGAGCACAATGCGGTGAAGTTCGAAGTGATCGATCCGCCGACGACACCGCGCGCCCCGGTCGCGCCGAACCGGCCGCTGCTGCTGGTGGCCGTGCTGGTGTTGGGCGTTGGTGCCGGTGTTGCCGCTGCCTTCGCGATCGGCCAGCTGCGTTCGACTTTTGCCACCACGGCAAAGCTCGAGCGGGTCACTGGTCTGCCGGTGCTTGGCGCCATCAGCCAAACGCTGACCGACAGCGCCCGCGCGCTGCGCAAGCGCCGGATGAAGCAATTCTACATGGCCAGCGCTGCGCTGGGCGGGATCTTTGTGCTGCTGCTGGTGGCCGAGATGATCCAGGTCAGCATGGTGGCGTGAGAGGCTTGAAATGACCGAACAGAGCAAGATCCCCGTTCCGCCGCAGGATGAGCCGGCCGAAGTGAAAGGCTCGCTGATCGAGCGTGTGGTGCGCAATTACGATCTGGTGAAGCTGGCCCCCGCGCCGATCCCGGAAGAGCTGATCCCGCCCGCGGCCAAGCGTCGACGCTATCGCCGCGTCGACGAAGTGGCCGAGGTTGAGGAAGTCGCTCCCGTGGCGGCGCCGGCGCCCGAGCCGGCAGCAGCCCCAAGGGCCCGTCCCGAAGTGGTGGAGCCCGAGGTCATCGTGCCCGCCGCGGCCGCACCGCCGACTGAACTGGTCCAGTCTGTTGCGCCGGTGCAGTTCAAAGGTGCGGTCAATCCGGTCAACCGCCAGAACCTGCGCGACCAGGGTCTGATTGTTCCGGAAGGTTCGGTCACCGCGCTGCTTGAAGAGTTCCGGATCGTGAAGCGGCAGCTGCTGCTCAACGCCGGGCATCTGCAGCAGCAGGGTATGGGCTATGCCGCGCAGCGTGTGTTGATCTGCTCGCCCCATCCGGGTGAGGGCAAGACCTTTACTGCGGTCAATCTGGCGCTGGCGATCGCTGCCGAAAAGGAAACCGAAGTGCTGCTGGTCGATGCCGACTTCGCCAAGCCTTCGGTGCTGTCCTCGCTTGGCCTGCCAGGCGGCAAGGGGCTGATGGACGCACTCTCGGATCCGTCAATAGATGTCGCCGATTGCGTGCAGGGTACCGATGTCTCGGGCCTGTGGGTGCTCCCGGCGGGTAACGCCACGACCTCCGACACTGAATACCTTTCCAGTTCGCGTACCCGCCAGGTGCTCGATCGCTTGGTTGAGGGGGCACCCCACCGCTTCGTCATCTTCGATTCGCCGCCGGCGCTGGCTGCCTCACCCGCGGCTGAACTGGCCAAGTATGTCGGGCAGGCTGTTGTTGTCGCCCGCGCTGACCGGACCGGGCAAGGCTCGCTGGAGGACGCAATCCGCCTCCTGTCAGGATGTCCGAACATTCAACTGCTTCTGAACGCCGTACATTTCAGCCCGAGTGGCCGTCGCTTCGGGTCCTACTATGGCTACGGGGGGTAATCGTGACCTCTGACTTCAAACGGCTGGTTGTCGTGCTCTGCGCCGGGACTGCGCTGAGCCTGCCGCTGGCCGCCCATGCCCAGACGATCGCTTATGGCGACGTGTCCGGTTCGGGCGCGCAGGCCTCGTCAGATCTTGGAAGCGATGCTGCCGAAGGCAATGACGATAGCAAGAACGATGTCCGTTCATCGCGCCGCAGTGGTGGCAAGAAGGTCAGGGTCACGCCTTACATCGAGGCGCAGCAGGTGGTTTTCGCCGAGCTGAAGCCGGGTAATGATGTGCTGACCTATTCCGTGCTTGCCGCCGGGGTTGATGCCGCGATTGCCGGGCGCAACAATCAGGCCTCGGTCTCGGTCCGTTATGAGCGCCGCTTTGGCTGGGGTGACGCGACCGACAGCGATGCGATCAGCGGCGTGGCGCGGGCATCACTTTCGGTCGTACCGCAGACGCTGAAGTTCGAAGCCGGCGCTCTCGCCGCCCGCACCAGCGTCGAAAACAATGGCGCTGCCGTGACCAGCGGGCTGGAGTTCGGCGATAGCGTCACCCAGATCTACGCGATCTATGCTGGCCCGCAGCTTGCTACCCATGTTGATGACGTTGCTCTGACTGGTTCTTACCGGTTGGGGTACACCCGCGTCGAATCGCCGGACGCTGTCCAAATTGCGCCGGGCCAGGCACCGATCGATGTGTTCGACGATTCGATTACTCACAACGCAGCGGTCCGCGCCGGCGTGAAGCCGGGCGATGTCCTGCCAGTCGGACTGGGCGTCGGCGCGGGATACAACCGCGAAGACGTTTCCAATCTAGATCAACGCATCGAAGACCGCTGGGTACGTGGCGACGTTACTGTGCCAATTACGCCTGATCTCCAGGTAGTCGGCGGCCTTGGCTACGAGAAGGTGCGCGTTTCCAGTCGCGATGCCGTGCGCGATCCGATCACCGGTGCGCCGGTGCTGGGTTCAGATGGCCGCTTTGTTACCGACAAGAGTGTGCCGCGCGCGATTGCTTACAACGCTGATGGTCTGATCTGGGATGCCGGGGTTATGTGGCGACCCAGCCGCCGGACTGCGCTCGAGGCTCATATCGGTAAGCGCTATGGCTCAACCAGCTATTACGGCAGCTTCGCCTATGCGCCTAATTCGCGCAGCAGCTTCAACGTTTCGGTCTATGATGCGATCAACGGGTTCGGTGGCCAGCTCAACAATGCGCTGTCGAGCCTGCCGACCGAGTTCGAAGCGGTGCGCAACCCCTTCAACGGTTCCCTGTCCGGCTGTGTCGCAACCAGTGGCTCAGTTGCTGCGGGTCAGAGCCCGTGCCTCGCGACCGCGCTTGGCTCAGTCCGCAGCTCGGTGTTCCGGTCGCGCGGCGTGATGGCGAGCTACACCGTCAACGGCAACCGCTTTCAGACGGGAATTGGCGCCGGTTATGACCGCCGTAGGTTCATTGCCGCGCCGGGCACGGTCTTGGCAGCTGCGAATGGGGTGATTGACGAAAATCTCTGGGTTGCGGCCTATCTCAACGGCCGGATTGATCGGAGTTCGAGCTTCTCAACCAGCGTCTACGGAAGCTTGTACGAAAGCGGAGACGCCTTGTCTGGCGACATCACGGCAATCGGCGCGACCGCCGCCTATTACCGTCAGCTGACCAGCAAGCTGACCGCCACTGCCGCCGTTGGCATCGACGGGGTCAAGCGTGAGAACCTGGTCGATATCTGGTCCGGCCAGGCCATGGTCGGCCTACGCTATTCGTTCTGAGCCTGATGGAGTGATGCAGATGTTCAACGATTTCTACGGGCTCAGCGGGCGGCCTTTCCAACTCACCCCGGATCCGACCTTCTATTTCGAGAGCCTGACGCACCGCAAGGCGCTGTCCTATCTCTCCTACGGCCTGGCCCAGGGCGAGGGCTTTGTGGTGATCACTGGCGAGGTCGGGGCCGGTAAGTCGACCTTGGTTGCCCATCTGATGGCAACGATTGATCCGGCGCGGCTGACTGCCGCCCAGATTGTCACCAGTAAGCTCGATGGCGAAGAGCTGGTCCATGTCGTGGCCCAGGCGCTCGGCCTGATTGTCGACGGTCATGACAAGGCTTCGGCGCTCGGCGCGATCGAAGCCTTCCTGCACGACGAGGCCCGCGCCGGCCGCCGCTGCCTGCTGGTGGTGGACGAGAGCCAGAACCTTGAACTTGAAGCGCTGGAAGAGCTGCGCATGCTCTCCAACTTCCAGCTTGGCGCGCATCCGCTGCTCCAGATGCTGTTGCTCGGCCAGCCGGAATTCCGCGACACGATTCAGGATCACCCACAGCTTGAACAGCTGCGCCAGCGCGTAATCGCCGCCCATCACCTTGAAGCAATGGAGCCGGGCGAAGTCCAGACCTACATCGAGCACCGCCTGAAGTGCGTCGGTTGGGTGGGTAATCCGCAGTTCGACCAAGGCGTATATACCGAGCTTTACGAAGCCTCGGGCGGTGTGCCGCGCCGGATCAACCAGATCTGCAACCGGTTGATGCTGCTGGGCGCAGTTGAGCAGCGCGGCCGGATTGACCGGGCGATGCTGGGCCAGGTGCTCGACGAGCTTGAGCTTGATGGCACAATGCAGCTCAAGAAGATCGCTCCGCAGCCGGTCATCGAAGCGGCGCCGCAGCCCGCGCCTGCTGCGCAGCCGGTCGCCATGGATGCTGCAGCCATCGCTCAACTCCAAAGCTTGCTGGCGGAACGCGATGCACAGATTGCCGAGCTGCAGCAGGCCGTGATGGAGCTGGCCAATGAACGCGATGCTGATTTGGTCCACCCTGCCTTGAATGAAGAGCGCTTGGCCGCGCTCGAAGCGAGGTATGCTGGTCTGGAGGTCAAAATGGTGGAGCAAGAGCAGACCATCCGCGACACCCTGACCATGCTGATCGAGTGGATCGAGGCCGACGACACCAGCCGCGCGGCTGCCTGATTGGGGCAATTGCGTGAGCGCTTCCATCCCTCGCCTGGTCAATGGCTTGTCCGTCGATGTCGAAGACTGGTTCCAGGTCGGCGCGTTCGAGAACGTGATCGATCGGCGGAGCTGGGAATCGCTGTCCGACCGGGTGGAACGCAATGTCGAGCGGATCCTTGAGCTGTTTGCATCCTGCGAGGTCCACGGCACCTTCTTCACGCTAGGCTGGGTGGCAGCGCGCCATGGTCCGCTGATGCGGCGGATCGTCGAAGCCGGGCACGAATTGGCCAGCCATGGCTGGGACCATGCGCGCGTCTTCACGCTGGGACGTGACGCCTTTGCCCGCGATGTCGAGCGCGCCCGCAAGGTGCTGGAAGATGCCGCCGGCGTTGCGATCACCGGCTACCGCGCTCCCAGTTTCTCGATTGATCAGCGCACGCCCTGGGCCTACGAAGTGCTCGCCGAACAGGGCTATGCCTATAGCTCGAGCGTCGCGCCGATCACCCATGATCACTATGGCTGGCGCGATGCGCCGCGCTTTGCCTTCCGGCCATTGCCTTCGTCCTCGCTGGTCGAAATTCCGGTTACGACGGCGCAGTTTGCCGGCAAGCGGCTGGCGGCCGGCGGCGGGGGGTTCTTCCGCGTCCTACCTTATGCCTTTTCGCGCTGGGCGATCCGCCAGGTGAACACGCAGGACCGGCGCCCGGCAGTGTTCTATTTCCATCCGTGGGAGATTGACCCGGCCCAGCCACGCGTGGCCGGAGCGCCGCTGCGTTCGAAACTGCGGCACTATACCAACCTCGACGTTATGGCGGAAAAGCTGGAGCAGCTGATCCGCGAATTCGCTTGGGGCCGCATGGACCGGCTTGCCCATCATGAGGCGCAAACAGCCGTGGATCTGGCCGCGTGAACGCGCCGTTCCGCCATGCCGCGACACCGGTCGTGCTCGACCCGGCCGAGCGCGACACTTTCGCGCGGATTGACGCCTTTGTCGCGGGTCATCCGGATGCAACGCCCTTCCATCGCCCGGCCTGGCTGACCGCCGTGGCGCGCGGCTCAGGCAACAAGGCGCTGGTGCTGGGGCTGGAGCACGGGCCGGACCTGACGGCGGTATTGCCTTTGTTGGAGGTGCATTCGCCGCTGTTTGGCCGGGTGCTTGTCTCCAGCGGTTTCGGTGTTGGTGGCGGTATCCTGGCGACGGGGCGGGGGCAGGCTGACGCCTTGCTCGCGTTCGCCGAAGACCAGGCGCTGCGGCGCTCCTGTCCAACGATCGAATTGCGCGGCGGCCCTTTGCCGCGGGATCGCGCGGGCTGGCACGTTCGCCACGATTCTCATTGCGGCTATGTCGCTGACCTTGCGACCGACGATGAGGCGCAATTGCTGTGGGTTCCTCGCAAGCAGCGCGCGGAAGTACGCAAAGGTCTGGCCGCCGACCTGATAGTGTCGGTCGGCAGCGCCCAGGCCGATCGCGACGCGCACTACGCGGTCTATGCCGAAAGCGTCCGCAATCTTGGCACCCCGGTTTTTCCGAAGCGCCTCTTTGCCGAAGTGCTCGATGCCTTTGGCGAGGACGCCGATATCCTGACCGTCTCACACCAGGGCCAGCCGGTGGCCAGCGTCCTCTCGCTGTATCATCGCGGCGCTGTCATGCCTTACTGGGGTGGCGGCACCCATGCGGCGCGCAAGCTGCGCGCCAATGACCGAATGTATTTTGAATTGATGCTCAACGCCCGCAGGCGCGGCTGCGCGCGGTTCGATTTCGGCCGCTCCAAGGTCAATTCGGGGGCGGGCGAGTTCAAGAAGAACTGGGGGTTCGAAGCTGAACCGCTCGGCTATGCCAGCTGGACCGCGCCAGGAGCCGAAGCGCGCGATGCCGATCCGACCAGCGATCGCCATGCCAATCGCATCGCACTATGGAAGAAGCTGCCCTTGCCGGTGGCCAATCTGGTCGGCCCATGGATCGCCCGGGGGCTGGCATGAACAACGAGATCCTGTTCATCTCGCACCGGATGCCATTTCCCCCCGATCGCGGGGACAAAATTCGTTCGCACCATATTCTGAAGCGCTTGGCGGCGCTGGCTCCGGTCCATGTCGCGACCTTTGCCGATGACGAGCGCGATCTGGCCGAAGAGGTGGAGCTGGCGGCAATTGCCCGCAGCTATCGGCTGGTTCGCAGGGTAAAGCCGCTGATCGTTGCGGGCATGCAATCACTGGTACAGCGGGTCCCGGTCAGCTTGCCGGCCTTCGCCAATGCCGAATTGGCGAGTTATATCGAACAGGTTCTGCGCGAGCGTCAAATCGGCACGATCTTCGTCTTTTCGGGGCAGATGGGGCAATACATTCCGGCATGGTTCAATGGACGGGTGGTTTTCGATTTCGTCGATGTCGATTCCGCCAAGTTCGAGGCCTATGCCGATCGCGACACGGGGCTGCGGCGCTGGATCAACGCGCGCGAGGCGCGCCTGTTACGGGCGGAAGAAGAGCGCCAGGCCCGGCGCGCCGCCATAAGCCTATTGGTTTCTGCCGAGGAAGCTGCGTTGTTTCGCTTGCGGCTTTCACCCGAAGCTGCGGCGACGTGCGATGTCCGTGCCCTGCGCAACGGAATTGACAGCAAGTTCTTCGATCCGGCGACGGTGCGTCCGGCGGCCAGGATGATGGAGCACGCTGGACCGAAGCTGATCTTCACAGGTCAGATGGACTACGCGCCCAACATCGAGGCCGCGCTGCGGATGATCGAGCGACTGATGCCGTGGATCCGCGCACATCGGCCCGACGCCACCTTTCATGTTGTCGGACGCAACCCGCCTGACGAACTGACCCGCTTCGACGGTCAGGACGGCATTCATGTCTGGGGCGGGGTCGACGATATTCGCACTTGGCTGGCCGCCGCGGATATGGCGGTGGTACCGCTGGAGATTGCTCGCGGGGTCCAGAACAAGGTGCTCGAGGCCATGGCCATGGCCTTGCCGGTCGTCTTGACCAGCGCCGCAGCCGCTGGGATCGGCGGCGCCGATGGCAAGCATTTTGCCGTGGCGGACAGCGACGACGCGCTGGTTGATCGGATCTCCGCCTTCCTGTCCCATTCCCGTCTTGGCGCGACGATCGGGAAAGCTGCGCGCCGCCACGTGGTCGACAACCTCAGCTGGCAAGCCAGCCTCGCGCTGCTGCCCGAAATGCTCGGCATTGGCGAGGCGCGCAAGCGCAATGCCGCCTGAGAGCCTACAGCTAACCTCGGCCCATGCCGGTACGAGCCCATGGCGCAATGCGTTGGTGTGGCTTGGCTTGGTATGGGCGGGGCTAATCCTTGCGTTCGCTGGCGACTGGCTGATGATGGCACAGCACTGGTGGGACAGTTCGACCTATAACCATATCCTGCTGATCCCCCCGATCCTGGTCTGGCTTGTATCGCTCCGGGTCGATGAACTGCGCAAGCTCGTGCCGGTGACCTGGGCTCCCGGATTGTTGTTCGTGGCCAGCGGCGTGCTGCTCTGGGTGTTGGGAAGATTCGCCGGGTTCAGCCTGGTTCAGCAGGCTGGCGCGGTACTGGTCCTGCCCGGCAGCCTGCTGACCCTCTTGGGCCCGCGTGTGGGGTTGGGACTGATGTTTCCGCTGGGCTACATGGCCTTCCTGGTGCCTTTTGGCGATGAAGTGGTGCCGCAGCTCCAGATGATAACGGCTGCGCTGACGATCGGCCTGGTGAAGCTGAGCGGCATTCCGGCGGTTATCGATGGCGTGTTCATCGATACGCCGGCAGGCCTGTTCGAAGTGGCGGAGGCTTGCTCGGGCGTGAAGTTCCTGATTGCGATGATCGCGCTTGGGGCGCTGGTCGCGAACGTCTGCTTCCGTAGCTGGAAGCGCCGCCTGTTGTTCATGGCGCTGTGCATCGTCGCCCCGATCCTGGCCAATGGCGTGCGCGCCTGGGGAACGATCCTTGCGGCCCAGTATGTCGGTGCCGAGAAGGCCGGCGGGTTCGATCATATAGTCTATGGCTGGTTCTTCTTTGCACTGGTGATTGCGGCGGTGCTCGGCCTGTCGTGGCGCCATTTCGACCGGGCGGTGGATGATCCGATCATCGATGGGGAAGCACTTGCAGCGATGAAGCTGCCGGCACTGTTTGATCGCAGCGCGATTGCCGCTCCGCTTGCGATCCTGCTCTGCGGTGGCCTGGTGCTCAGTGGCCAGGCCTGGGCCCGCAAGGCCGAAGCGTTGCTCGCACCGATGCCGCAGCAGATATTCCTCCCCGCAGTGCCGGGTTGGCAGCGGGTTGACTACGCGCCTGTCGTACCGTGGGAGCCGCGCGCGGCCGGGGCCGAGCATCGCCTGCTTGGGCGCTATGCCGATGCCAGCGGACGCAAGGTCGATGTGTTCCTTGCGCTCTATCCGGCACAAACCGAGGGCCGCGAGGCAACCGGCTTCGGCGAGGGTGCTCTGCGAGAGGACAGCGAGTGGTCATGGAACAGCGCCGGACCACACACCCGTGACGCCAAATCAGATCTGCTGCGGGCCCGGGGCAGCGTGGAACGCCTAGCCCAGACCTATTACCGCAACGGCGATCTGCTGACTGGAAGCGCACTCAAGCTCAAGCTGGCGACGATTGAGGATCGCCTGCTGCTGCGGCGAAATCCGACCGTGATGCTGATCCTTTCGGTCGAGGCAAGCGGTGCGGAAGACCCAGGCACCACGCTGGACCGGTTTCGGCAGGCGACGGGCCCAGTCGGGCCATGGATGGACCGCATCGTAGCGCTCCGCTAGGCGACAACACCTATGTGCGGAATTGCCGGGATCTTCCACCTGACCACGCCGAAGCCGGTCGACCCCGCCAGGGTCGAGCGGATGTGCACAGCGATGGCGCATCGCGGGCCCGATGGGCAGGGCGTCTGGACCGCTCCCGGAGTGGGCCTGGGCCACTTGCGGCTGTCAATCATCGACCTCGCCGGATCGCCGCAGCCGATGGCCTCCAGCGACGGTCGTGCCATGTTGGTGTTCAACGGAGAGATCTACAACTATCGCGAGCTGCGCGAGGAACTGCGCGCCAGCGGGGCGATCTTCCGCACCGATGGCGATAGCGAGGTGATCCTTGCTGCCTGGCAGAAGTGGGGGCCGGCCTGCTTGCCGCGTCTGCACGGGATGTTCGCCTTTGCGATCTACGACCTTGAGGGCCGCACTTTATTCCTTGCTCGTGACCGGCTTGGCGTGAAGCCGCTGTTCTATGCTCCGCTCAGCGATGGCAGCCTGGCCTTCGCCTCCGAGCTCAAGGGTCTGGCTGCCCACCCCCTGCTTCGCCGCGAAGTCGATCCGCTCGCGATCGAGGATTATCTGGCTTGGGGTTACGTCCCCGATCACCGTTCGATCCTGGCTGGCGTGCATAAGCTTCCCGCAGGGCACTCGCTGCTGCTGAAACACGGCACTGCGCTGCCGCAGCCAGCGCAGTGGTGGGATGTCAGCTTTGCCCAGCGCCGCCAAGGGCGGGCAGCGGACCTTGAGGCCGAACTGCTGCACCTGCTGCGCCAGGCCGTGACTTCGCGGATGGTATCGGACGTCCCGCTTGGTGCCTTCCTGTCAGGCGGGGTAGACAGCTCCAGCGTTGTCGCGTTGATGGCAGAGGCTAGCCGCAGCCCGGTCAATACGTGCAGCATCGGCTTCGATGAGGCCTCGCTCGACGAGACCGCCTATGCCCGGCTTGTCGCCGAACGCTTCGGCAGCAACCACCGCGCCCGCGTGGTTGGCAGTGACGACTTCGAACAGGTCGGCACACTGGTCGCGATGTTCGACGAACCCTTCGCTGATGCCTCGGCGCTGCCGACCTGGCGTGTCAGCCAATTAGCGCGCGAAACGGTGACGGTCGCCCTGTCTGGAGATGGGGCGGACGAAGCGCTTGCCGGCTATCGTCGCCATCGGTTTCATCATGCTGAAGAGCGCGTCAGAGGCGTGCTTCCTGGCGCCTTGCGTAAACCTCTGTTCGGCGCACTGGGGGCGCTCTATCCAAAGGCAGATTGGGCCCCGCGCTCGCTGCGCGCAAAGGCGACATTCCAGTCGCTCGCTCTGGACGGCGCAGAAGGTTACGCCCGGGCGGTAGGGTTTGCACCGCCAGAACTGCGCGAGCGGCTTTATTCGTCTGATTTCCTGCGCGAGCGTGGGGATTATCGGGCTGAGCAGGTCTTTGTGGACCTAATGCGGCGGGCTCCGGCGCGCTCCGGACTGGACCGGGCGCAATACGCCGATCTGAAGTTCTGGCTGCCGGGTGACATCCTGACCAAGGTCGATCGCACCTCGATGGCCGTCAGCCTTGAGGCGCGCGAGCCGCTGCTTGATCATCGCCTGATAGAATTCGCTGCGGCGCTCCCGGAAGGGCTCCGGCTGCGGGGCGGACAGGGCAAATGGTTGATGAAGCAGGCCATGCGCCGCTATCTCCCCGATGAAGTGCTGTTCCGGCCCAAGCAAGGCTTCGTTACGCCGATCAGTCAGTGGCTGCGCGGGCCGCTGGCAGGCGCAGCCCGAGCAATCGGCAGTAGCGCCCCGCTTGCCCGAACCGGGTGGTTCGATGGCGCCGCGCTCGGCCGGATTGCCGAAGAGCACATCTCTGGCGGCAGCGATCATGGCCGTCTGCTGTGGCAGTTGCTCATGCTCGATAGATCGCTCGCGCGATTGGGGATCATCGCCTGACGGCCTTGACCGCGTTCTAGCTTCGGGTAGCTTCCGCTTGTGAATCTTCGAGATTCCAGGGGAGGCTAATAATGGGCGAAACGCCCGCGGGGAGCGCGAAATCAGGCCGGCTGAAGCAGGCGATCCTGCTGATTATCCTTGCCGGTTTGATCTTTCTGGGCGGTCGCTGGGCCGGCCTATGGGGCGGCGCCGACGATGGCCAGCTCAAGCTTTACGGCAACGTCGAGATTCGCGAAGTCCAGCTTGGCTTCCGTGTTGGCGGGCGGATCAGCAAGCTTTATGTCGACGAAGGTGACCGGGTTGTCCCTGGCCAGGTCCTGGCTGAACTCGATACCCGCCCGCTTGATGACCGTCTGGCAGGAGCGGCAGCGCGGCTTGATGCCGCCAGCGCAGCGGCGCAACGCGATGCCAATGGTTCTCGCCCGCAAGAAGTGGGTGAGGCGCGCGCCGCCGTTGCTGCTGCCGAAGCGCGGCTGATCGAGGCGCGCCGCCAGTTCGAACGCCGCCAGGCGCTGGTCGACAAGGGCTTTATCAGCAAGGCCGATGTCCAGACCGCCGAAGCTGGCGTTGCCGCCGCCGAAGCCAGCCTGTCTGCAGCCCGCAATTCGCTGTCGCTGGCTGAGGAAGGTGTCCGTGCCGAGGATCGCGCGGCGAGCGAGGCTTCACGCAATGCCGCCTTTGCCGAGCGCCGATCCGTGCAGACAGACCTTTCGGACGCCCGGATCATCGCTGCGGAACAAGGCCAGGTCCTGACCCGGGCGAGGGAATTGGGTGCAATCGTCCAGCCCGGCCAGACTGTTCTGACCGTAGCCCTGACCCAGCCGGTCCGCGTCCGTGCCTATGTTGCCGAGCCCGACCTTCCCAAGATCCGTCCCGGTATGGCGGTGACGGTCAGCGTTGACGGCAGTGACAAGCGCTGGCCGGCCAGAATCGGCTACATCGCGCCAGTTGCAGAGTTCACTCCCAAGACCGTGCAGACCGAACAGTTGCGGGCCGACCTGGTCTATCGCCTGCGGCTCACGGTTGATGATCCCCGGGGTGAATTGCGCCAGGGGCAACCGGTCACTGTTTCCATTCCCGCCGACGGAAAGCGTTGACGGCGCGTCATGGCGGAGGCGCCGCTCCTCCGGCTTGAAGGCGTAACCAAGCGCTTCAAGGGTGCGCGCCGCGGTGCGCCGCCGGTCGAAGCTCTGCGCGGCGTATCGCTGTGCTTGGCACCCGGACGGCGGCTCGGTTTGGTCGGGCCGGATGCCGGCGGCAAGACCACGCTGATGCGTATCTTCGCCGGATTGGTGACTGCCGATGGCGGCACGGTCGAACTGCTTGGTGGCCCGCCCGACCAGCTTGATCGGAGCCAGGTGGGCTATATGCCGCAAGGCGGGGCGCTTTATGCCGAATTGACCGTGCGTCAAAATCTTGAACTCTATGCCCGGCTGCGCGGTGTGGAGCCACAAGACAGCCCCGAGCGGATGGAGCACCTCTATCGGCTGACCGGTCTGGCGCAGTTCCAGGATCGCCCTGCTGGCAAGCTCTCTGGTGGCATGCGGCAGAAACTGGCGATGGCCTGCGCAGTGGTCGCCGCACCACGGCTGATGTTGCTGGATGAGCCATCGGTCGGGGTCGATCCCGTTTCGCGGCAAGAGATCTGGCAACTGGCGATGGACCTGTCTGGTCCTGGCACCAGCCTGGTCTGGACCACCAACATCCTTGAAGACGCAGCCCGGTGCGATGAAATCGTCCTGCTGCACGAAGGCGAGATCCGCTATCACGGGCCGCCCGATGGTCTGGCTGAAGGCGCCAGGGGGCGCTGCTATTCGCGGCATCTGCCGGACGGTGTACGCCGCCAGGCGTTGCAGGATCTGCTGCTTGATCCTGCGGTCGTTTCGGGTCGGATCGAAGGCGGCGAGCTGCATGCGCTGACCCGGCATGCCGCGGCACCAGCAGGTGGCGGTTGGAAAGCGGTGGCTGCTCGCCCCGATGAAGGCTTTGCCGCCATGCTTGACGATGGTGTGCCGCTGCAGCCAAGCGCCCTGGCCGAGGCCTTTCCGCTGCGGCTTGATCAGCCCGATCAGCCCGCTATCGCGGCGATCGGGCTTACCCGGCGGTACGGAGATTTTGTCGCGGCGCAGGACATTTCCTTCTCGGTCAGGCCAGGCGAGATTTTCGGCCTGCTTGGACCAAACGGTGCCGGGAAATCGACCACTTTCCGGATGCTCTGCGGTCTCGCGACACCGAGTGCAGGGCGAGGCACCGTGGCCGGCCGCGACTTGTCCGTGGCGAGTGCCGAAGCGCGGCAGGCGCTGGGCTATATGCCGCAGAAGTTTTCACTCTACGGCGATCTGACTGTTGCTGCCAATCTCAAGTTCGTGGCCGGAGCTTATGGCCTGACCGGCAGTGCGCAGGCCTCTGCAATCGAGCGGGTTGTCTCTGCGCTCGGATTGGAACCCTATCTCGACTCTGCCTCTGGCCTGCTTCCGTTGGGCGTAAAGCAACGGCTGGCGCTGGGTGCGGCGGTGCTGCACACGCCGCCTGTGCTCTTCCTTGATGAGCCGACCTCTGGCGTCGATCCTTTGGTTCGGCGCGAATTCTGGCACCACATCAACGCTATTGCCGCGCGCGGCACAGCGGTGCTGGTGACCACGCACTTCATGGACGAGGCCGAAAATTGCGATCGGGTGCTGGTGATCAATCGTTCGCAGACGATTGCACAGGGTACGCCCGACGAACTGCGGCGATCCATCCTGGGCGGCGAGGCTGCATCCTCGCTTGAAGCGGCATTCTTCAGTCTGATCGATACGCAGCGCCGGGCCCTGGCGGAGGTTGCGGCATGAGCGGTCGCGATCCGCTGTTCTGGCGCCGGGCCGCCGCGATCCGGGCCAAGGAATGGGCGCAAATCTGGCTCGATCCCTCCACCTTCGGGCTGGTCGTGCTGATGCCGCTGATCCTGATGTTCCTGTTTGGCAGCGCGGTTACTCTTGACGTCCACGGCACAAGGACCGGGCTGATCGACCTGGATCGGACCAGCGCCTCACGCGATCTTGCGGCCACGTTATCGAACAATTCCTATTTCCGGATTGCCGAAAAGGACAGCGTAGCTGCGGCCGAACCGGCGCTGCGCAGTGGCGCTTTACGGGGCTTCGTGGTGATTCCGGACGGGTTTGAACGCGATCTGTCCAGCGGGCAGGCGCCGATCGTCCAACTGGTTACCGATGGCTCGCAGGTCAATACGGCAACCCTGCTGGCCAGTAACCTGCGCGGTACCCTGCGCGCCTGGAGCCAGGCCAAGGCGCGTGAGCAGGATCAGTCGTTCCGGCCCCCGCTAAGCCTCATTGCACGTTATACCTACAATCCTGAGCTTGAGAGCCGGTACATGCTGGTGCCCGGCGCGATCGGTATCGTCATGGCAATGATCGGCAGCCTGCTCACTGCCCTGATTATGGCTCGGGAGTATGAGCGCGGGACCATGGAGGGCCTGCTTTCGACCCCGATCTCAATCCCCGGTCTCGTGCTCAGCAAGCTCCTCCCCTATTACGTGCTGGGCCTCGCTTCGACAGCGATTTGCGTTGCCGTTGCTGTGGTCGGCTATGGCTTGCCGTTCCGCGGTTCGTTCCTGGCATTGTTCCTGGTCTCCTCCGCCTTCCTGGCGGCCGTGCTGGGGCAGGGGCTGCTGATCTCTGCCGGGACCAAGAACCAGTTCGTTTCGACGCAGTTCGCGCTGCTTTCGGGCTTCCTGCCCTCACTGCTGCTATCGGGCTTTCTGTTCGAGATCGATTCCATGCCAATCGCCATCCAGTGGCTGACCTATATCGTGCCGGCCCGCTATCTGATTCCGCCACTGCAAAGCGTGTTCCTAGTAGGCGATATCTGGTCGATGTTTCTGCCCAATATCCTGGCTCTGTTGGGGTTCGGGGCGTTCTTCTTCCTGCGCGTGACGCGCGCAATCAAGCGGCAGATCGCATGAGCGGGGCCCTGGTCCGGATTATGGCCATGGCGCTCAAGGAGCTTGCCGTGGTGCTGCGCGATCGGCGCGTCCTCACCACGCTGGTCGCCAGCCCGGTGATCCAGTTGGTGCTGTTTGGCCTGGCCACAACACTTGAGGTGAAGAACGTCTCGCTTGGCCTGGTCAATCGCGACACCGGCATCGCTTCCGAGCAGTTCCTGGCAGCAGTCGGCGCGACCCGCAATGTCGGGGAAGTTATCGTTTATCCCAATGAAAAGGCGCTCGGCGAAGCGATCGAGCAGCGAGAAGTGCTGGGCGGGCTGATCCTGCCGCCGGACCTTTCGGCCCGGGTTGCGCGCGGTGAGGGCGGAGAGATCGGCCTGCTGCTTGATGGCCGCAGAGTGAATGCAGCTCAGATAGTTACAGCTTATCTTTCAGAGATCGCTGCAACAACCGGCTTGGCCCTTCAGCCCGGCGCGAGTGGTCCTGACCTGGCAGTGCGCAATTGGTACAACCCGAACCTTGACTACAGCTGGTTCACCCTTCCGGGGATGATAGCTGTGATCACAACGGTTCTGGTCCTGTCGGTCTCAGTCCAGGCCGTCGCTCGGGAGCGTGAGTTTGGAACATACGACCAGTTGATGGCCCTGCCGATGCGGCACTGGGAGATCCTGCTGGGCAAGGCGGTTCCCGCCTTTCTGGTCGGGCTGTTCAATGGTTCGTTTTACGTGACGATGGTTGCCTGGCTGTCGGATGTCCCGTTTCTGGGTTCTTATGCCTTGATTGTATTGGCTATCGCTGCATTCAGCCTGGCCGTTAGCTCGATCGGATTGGCAATATCCAGCGTTGCAGCCAACCAGCAGCAAGCATTTTTGGGCGGCTTCCTGGTGATCGTCCCGATGATCCTCCTTTCGGGCTATGCAAGTCCGATTGATGGAATGCCGGCTTGGCTTCAGCCAATCGCAGCCGTCGATCCGCTCAGTCACTTGCTGGCAGTATGCCACGGCGTCTTCCTCAAGAATATGCCTTCGGCGATGATCATGGACCATATCTGGCCGATGATTCTGGTCTCAATCATCGCCTTCGGTGTGGGTCACACCCTGTTGCGTGGACGCAGCAACTGATCAGAAATTGGACTCGGCTCACCGCATGCCGGAAAGAAATCCTTTGCCAAGCGACTCCGCCCTCGGTTAAATTCGTCGAAATGGGGGGTAAGTGGTTTTACTCACTTAGCTAAAACGGGTTACGCGCGAGGCAGTTATGGATCGACTTTCAGGCGATCTTTCAGGTTCTGAAACGCCTCTCGAAGAAGCGGAGGGGGCCATGTCAGACGGCAATAGCCATGCTGCGGCCCTGCTCCAGCAGGCGCGGATGCGTTTATCGATTCCCGATGAGCTATTCGCACTGAATGAACTCGATGTGCTTTACAGCGAGCGTGAAGAAACCCTGTGGACCTATATGCGGCCCGCCGGACGACCCAGCTTTACGCCGCCGATGCTGGCTGATTTCAGCAGCTGGCAGCGCCTGATCGCAGCGCATTTCGGCCCGGACCGGGTGCCGCTGAAGTACCTCGTGCTCGGCAGCCGCGCTCCTGGCGTGTTCTGCTTCGGCGGCGATCTGGAACTTTTTGCTGGGCTGATCCGTGAGGGCAATCGCGACGCCCTCGCGGCCTATGGCTATCGCTGCGTGGAAATTCTGCATCGGAACATTCATGCGCTCGATCTGCCGATCCTGACCATTGGCATGGTCCAGGGTCAGGCCCTGGGGGGCGGTTTTGAGGCGCTGCTGTCGTTCGACTACATCATTGCCGAGCGTGGCTCATCGTTTGCCCTGCCCGAAGTAATGTTTGGCCTGTTCCCTGGCATGGGTGCCCACGCGATCCTCTCGCGCCGCCTTGGCCAGGCCATGGCTGATCGGATCATTATGGGCAATGAAACCTATTCGGCCGAAGCGATGTACGAGCTTGGCATTGTCCACCACCTCGCCGAACCTGGTGAGGGCGAAGCGGCAGTACGCGACTTCATCGCCAAATCGAGCCGCCGTCATGCCGGCCTGGTTGGCGCACGTCGCGCGAGCCGGCGGGCCAACGATGTATCGCTCTCCGAACTGCGTGATATCGTCGACTATTGGGCCGCTGCGGCGCTGCAGCTGCGTGAGCAGGATCTCAAGCTGATGCAGCGCCTCGCCGGAGCTCAGGCCCGATTGCCGCGAGCTGCGGCCTAGCGCGAGTCCACCAGGACCACTTCGCAATCACTCACCGCTTCGACGGTTATGCTAGTCTCACCTGTCACCGCCACGCCATCACGCTGCTGCGCTTGGATGCCGTTCACACGGATCGTGCCAGTGGGGGCCACCAGGTACACGTGCCGCTGCGCGTCAGTTGACCAGGTTGCGATCTCGCCAGGGGCGAGCGTGGCGGCTGCTATCTTGGCATCGGCCCGGATCGACAGCGCCTGATCGGCCTCGGGAGTGCCGCTGGCCACAACCTCCCAGCGTCCCGCGCGCTCGCCACGTGGAAACTCGCGTTGGCCCCAACTGGGTGCTTCGCCATTTCGATCGGGTAGGATCCAGATCTGGAACAGGGTCGTCGTCTCGTCTTCAAGGTTGTATTCGGCGTGGACGATCCCGGTACCTGCGCTCATCACCTGCACATCGCCGGCACCAGTCCGGCCCTTGTTGCCAAGGCTGTCCTGATGCGTGATCGCGCCGGAGCGAACGAAGGTGACGATCTCCATGTCGTTGTGTGGGTGCGGCGGAAAACCGCTCCGCGCGGCGATCGTATCGTCGTTCCACACGCGGATCGCGCCCCAACCCATCCGGGCGGGATCGTAATAGGAAGCGAAGCTGAAGTGATGGCGGGCGTCCAGCCAGCCGTGGTTCGCATGGCCCAGGCCAGCAAAGGGTCTTACTTCGATCATGTCTGCTATCCACCTCGGCGGGGTGTTGCCGCCGGAATGCTCGGTAGATGGGGGTAGGGCGGACTATTTCAACCCTGCTCGCCGTGGCCGAGGGCCAGGTAGTCGGCGCTCTGCATTTCCATCAGTCGGCTGACCGTCCGTTCGAATTCGAACCGGCCGTCGCCTGTGGCATAGAGCTCTTCCGGCGCGGCATCGGCAGTGGCGAGCAGCTTGACCTTCTGCTCGTATAGCGCGTCGATCAAGGTAACGAAGCGGGCCGCCTCGTTGCGGTTCTCCGGCCCCATCTTGGGAATGCCGACCAGAATCACAGTGTGATAGGTCTGCGCAATCGCAAGGTAATCGGGCGCGCCGCGGGCTTCTGCGCAGAGCCGCTTGAAGCTGAACACGGCCACGCCCTTAAGGCTCTTGGGGACATGCAGGATCCGTCCGCCGCCGACGTCAAGATCGGCCGAGGGCACATGATCGGCATCCTCGGGCGGGTAATCGGTCAGGCGAAAGAAGGCTTCGCGCACCTGGGCCGTGGCGGCATCGCCCAGCGGGGTATGCCAGGTCGCCATGCCGCCAAGGCGCTCCAGCCTGTAATCAACCGGTCCGTTCAGCGCCATCACGTCAAGCTCGCGCTCGATCAGGGCGATGAATGGCAGAAAGTGCTCACGGTTGAGGCCGTCCTTGTAGAGTTCGTTTGGTGCCCGGTTGCTGGTGGTGACAATGACCAGCCCGTGCTGCGTGATCAGCGCGGTGAACAGCCGGCTCATGATCATCGCATCGGCTGAATTGTTCACCACCATCTCGTCGAAGGCGAGCACGCGCAGGCCCTCGGCGATGGCAGCGGCGACCGGCGGGATCGGATCGCCGCTCTCGCTCTTTCGAGCATCGCGCAGGCGAGCATGGACTTCCTGCATGAAGGCATGGAAGTGGACGCGTCGCTTGTCGGGAATGGCCAGGCTGTCGTGGAACAGGTCCATCAGCATCGATTTGCCGCGGCCTACGCCGCCCCACAGATAGAGGCCGCGTGGCGCCGGTGCTTTCCTGCTGAACAGCTTGCCGAGCAGGCCGCTTGCTTGCGGTGCTTCAAGTTCCTGCTGCAATTGCGCCAGTCGCACGGCGGCAGCGCGCTGTTCGGGGTCGGGCCGCAGCTCCCCTGCTGAAACGAGCGCTTCGTAACGCGCGAGCAGCGCGCTCATTTGGCCGAAGGTTTCCGAACGATGCCTGAAAAGCTTGCGACCAGGTGTTCGTCGCCTTCGCCCTGGACCACCGTGCCGCGCATGAATACGAGGCGCTTGGTCTCACGCATGACTTCAACCACCGCGTCGAGCGGTTTGCTTAGTGCGCCGGCGCCAATGAACTGGCTCGACAGCTCCAGCGTAACCGACCCGCCCGCATTGCCGTTGAGGAGGGTGCGCATTGCCGCGAACAGGGCGATGTCGATCAGCGCCAGGGTAACCGCACCATGCACCATGTCGAGCAGGTTCGAATGCTTACGTTCGGGGAACATCCGTACCCGGCAGGTCCGATCACTTTCGGCCCGGACCAGCATCCGCCCCATGGTCTGGGCGTTGAACCGGGTATCGTCCGCCAATTCCCAGCGATGCCAGCCTGGATTCTCTGGGTCGGGCTCGTAAATGAAGCCGCGCTGATCGACCACTTAGACGTGCAGCCTGTCAAGCATGCCTGGTAGCCTGCATCTTCTTGATTTCGGCAATCGCCCGCGCCGGGGACAGGCCCTTGGGGCACACATTGGCGCAGTTCATGATCGTATGGCAGCGATAGAGCCGGAAGGGATCCTCCAACTCGTCCAGTCGCTCACCGGTCATCTCATCGCGGCTGTCGGCCAGCCAGCGATAGGCCTGGAGCAGGATAGCCGGACCCAGGAACTTGTCGCTGTTCCACCAGTAGCTGGGGCAGGACGTCGAGCAGCAGGCGCACAGGATGCACTCATAAAGTCCATCCAGCTTTTCACGCTGTTCCGGCGATTGCAGGCGCTCCTTGCCTGAGGGCGTGGTGCTGACCGTTTGCAGCCAAGGCCGGATCGATGCGTACTGGGCGTAGAAATGGGTAAAGTCCGGCACCAGGTCCTTGATCACTTCCATGTGCGGAAGCGGGGTGATGCGGATATCGCCGTTCAGATCCTCAATCGCGGTGGTGCAGGCAAGACCATTGCGGCCGTTGATATTCATCGCACAGGAACCGCAGATGCCTTCACGGCAGGAACGGCGGAAGGTCAGGCTGGGGTCCTGTTCGGACTTCATCTTGATCAGCGCGTCGAGCACCATCGGCCCACAACTGTCGAGATCGATCTCGAACGTGTCATACCGCGGATTTTCGCCGCTGTCGGGATCGTAGCGATAGACAGTAAACTTTTTCACGCGGGCAGCGCCATCAGCCTGGTGGTGCCGGGCCTTGCCCGTGATCTTGCTGTTAGCAGGAAGCGTGAAAGTAGCCATGTCGATCCCTGTCGCTGCGCGGCGGTATGGCCGCATTGCGTCCCCATCTAGCGATTCAGCGCGGCGGAGCAAGCATCTCTATGCAGGATTTTCAGCCGCCGGACATAAAGCCAAGCAGCCCGGTCACTGTCGCTGCAGCGGCCATTCCGGCAACCACCAGGATTGCCATCAATAAGGAGCGGAGAATGGCAGCCGAAGGCTCCTCCCGGTCGAGCCAGGCTAACCCGTCCGGGAGGAGCGAATGGGAAGGCTGCGACCCTGATCCAGGGAGCCGCGGCTGCTTTTGCGCAGCCGGACTGCTGGATGGACCCTCCACGCCGTTGCTCTGACCGGTCGATGTGCCGGATTGAACCTGAATTTTATTCCATGTTGGCGGAAAGGTGGCAGCAATCGTTTGCTCGCGGGCGAACTCCTGGCGGTAGAGCCGCGCCATTTCCCCGCGTGGAATTCCACCGAGGCGTCCGCGGATCAACTCGATCCGCTGGTTCACCGCGGACTCGGAAATGCCTAGCAGGCCGGCGATCTCCTTGCTGGTGCGATTGTCTGCGACCAGTGCCATCACCTCCCGCTGCTTGGAGGTCAGCTGGGGCAGCACCACGGGTTCAGGCATTGGCCGAATTTGCGGTTCCATATGCTGCAAAGCTTAGCACCTTGGTTTCCAGCGGCAATCGCTACAATGGATTGCAGCGCCGCAAATCCCCAGCAGGCTGCAGCCGTATCACCGGCCAGCGCGGGCTGCAGCCGCGACTGCGGCCGCAAATCCCTGGGGATCGTCTTCCTGGATGAAGTGCCCGCCGTGCAAGGTACTGTGCGGCATCCCCTTGGTTCCGGGGACGCGTTCCAGCCAGACTGCATCGCCGCCGCGGGTGATCGGATCACCATCGGAAAAGCAGCACAGGAATGGCTTGTGCCATTGGCGAAACACTTCCCAGGCCCGCAGTTGGTCAGGTACCGCCGGATTGCCCTTGAAGGGAACCAGCGGTGGATAGGCCCGGGCCGCCGCCTTGCTGGCTTTGGTTGGGAAGGGCGCGTCATAGGCGGCCACTTCAGCTTCGGTCAGCGGACGCCTGGTGCCGCGCTTGACGATTCCGCCGATCGGAAAAATCGGGCTGTACTTGGCAAAGGCGCGCCAGATCGCGAAGGCCCGGGGTGCGTCCTGCCCGTCCGGAAGCCCGCCATTTGACAAAGCGACGGCGGCAAACCGGTCCGGCATTTCCGCCACCACGCGCAGGCCGATCAACGAACCCCAGTCCTGGCAGCCTAGCGTGACATCCTCCAGATCGAGCGCTTCGACCCACTCCCGAATCCAGGCAACTTGACCGGCATAGGAATAACTGGATTGCCCCAGAACCTTGTCCGACCGCCCGAAGCCGATCAGGTCCGGAGCCAGGACCCGGAAGCCCTCAGCTGTCAGCAACGGGATCATGTGCCGCCACAGATAGCACCAGGTCGGCTCGCCATGCAGCAACAGAACCGGTCGCCCATCACGCGGGCCTTCATCGACATAGTGGAGGCGCAGGCCGGACCCGAGCGTATGGTAGCGCGGCACGAAGGGAAATTCCGGTAGATACCCAAACCGCTCGTCAGGCGTGCGATAGACCTGCATTGGCACTTTCCCCCCAGTTCAATTCTGGCATCATGGCGTGACGACATGGGCATGGGAAGAGGGGCGGCGATGGGTTTCGCGAATTGGTACGATGAGCATGTTGTTCCGCGGTTGATCCGCTGCGCCTGCTCTGGTCCGGCGATCATGAAACTGCGTGAGAAAGTGGTGCCGCTCGCTTCCGGCGCGGTGTTCGAGCTGGGCTGCGGTGGCGGCTTGAATCAGCGCTTCTATGACCCCGCGCGGATCAGTTCGTATGCCGGGGTCGATCCTTCTGCCAAGGGTCTGGAATTCACGCGCGCCGAAGCGCAGCGAAAAGGTTGGGCCCATGACATCCGGGCCGGAACAGGTGAGGCAATTCCCTTCGCCGACGAAAGCTTCGATTCTGTGGTTTGCACCTTCACGCTTTGCTCGGTGCAGGACCCGGCACAGACCCTGAAGGAGATGCGGCGCGTGCTGAAGCCCGGCGGTCAGTTGCTGTTCGCGGAGCACGGCGCGGCACCCGATGCCGGGGTTGCCAAGTGGCAGGCGCGGATCGAACCGGTCTGGAGGCGGATCGCCGGCGGCTGTCATCTGACGCGTCCGGTCGGCTCGTCGATCGATCAATGCGGCTTCGCGCTGGAGCCGCTGGGCGCGCAATATGCGCCCAAAGTGCCGCGCTTCGCCGGCTGGATGGAATGGGGCGTGGGAGTGAAGGCCGGGTAGCGCAACGCCACCCGGCCACAATCACTTAGTTTCCGAACGTCCGCTGCCACCAGCCGCGACGCGGCGTGCCGTCACCTTCTGCCTCGGCCGAGACCGAGTCATCGGTCTGGGTTTCGGCTTCGGAGGCAACCGCCTTCTTGCGGGTACGCTTGGGCTTGGCCGGTGCTTCCTCGGCAGCAGCTTCAGGCTCTGCGGACTGAGCTTCGGCTTCTGCCGGAGCTTCGTCAGCCTTCTTCTTGCGGGTGCGCTTTGGCTTGGTCGCCGGCTCTTCAACGGCGGCTTCGGCTTCGACCGGAGCTGCTACGACAGCTTCGGGCTCCGGCTCGGCGGGCGCAGCCTTCTTGCGGTTGCGCTTGGGCTTCGCAGGTGCCTCTTCTGCCACTTCGGGTTCGGCAGCGGCAGGTTCGGCCTCGGCCTGAGAGGCAACTTCACCACCCTCGCTGGCTGCCACATCGCCGTCTTCGCGGTTGCCGTTGCGGCCGCGACCACCCCGCCGACGACGACGGCGACGCTTGCGTTGCTCGTCAGTTTCGCCGGCCGGACTTTCCTCATGCTCCTGGTCGTCGCTGGCGCTGGCGTCTTCGCCTTCACCAGCTTCGCCGGCCTCACCGGCTTCGCCTTCTTCGCGGTCACGGCCACCCCGGCGGCGGCGGCGGCGGCGACGCTTGCCGCGGCCTTCCCCATCACCTTCGTCACGGCGACCGTCACGGGTACGGACGTCATCCTCGTCGCCTTCGTCCTCATCATCTTCGTCGATGATGTCGGCGATGTCGTCATCGTCTTCCAGCGCGATGGGCTCGAACTTCGGGACGAACTCCGGCCGTGGGCCGGAGGAGGCAACGCGCATCTTTGCGCCTTCGTTCTCGCCTTCCGGCAGAACTTCGACGCGAACGCCGTAACGGGCCTCGATCTCAGCCAGATCGGCGCGCTTGGCGTTGAGCAGGTACACAGCCGCCTCGGTGCTGGCGAACAGCGAGATGATCGAACCGCGGCCCTTGGCGGCTTCGTCTTCGATCAGGCGCAGTGCCGAGAGGCCAGCGCTTGAAGCGGTGCGGACCAGCCCAGTACCGTCGCAGTGCGGACACTGGCGCGTGGTCGCTTCAAGCACACCGGTGCGCAAGCGCTGGCGGCTCATTTCCATCAGGCCGAAGCTTGAAATCCGACCAACCTGGATGCGGGCGCGGTCGTTCTTGAGCGCGTCCTTCATGGCCTTCTCGACCTTGCGGACGTTCGAGCCATATTCCATGTCGATGAAGTCGATCACGACCAGGCCGGCCATGTCGCGCAGGCGCAACTGGCGGGCAATTTCGCGAGCGGCTTCAAGGTTGGTGTTGAGCGCCGTCGCCTCGATCCCGTGCTCCTTGGTCGAGCGGCCCGAGTTGATGTCGATCGACACCAGCGCCTCGGTCGGGTTGATGACGATGTAGCCGCCGCTCTTCAGCTGGACGACCGGATCGTACATCGCGGTGAGCTGGTCTTCGGCGCCATAGCGCTGGAACAAGGGCACCGGATCGGCATACTGCTTCACCCGCTTGGCGTGGCTGGGCATCAGCATCTTCATGAAATCACGGGCCAGGCGGTAACCCTGTTCGCCCTCGACGATCACGTCCTCGATCTCGCGATTGTAGATGTCGCGGATCGCGCGCTTGATCAGGTCGCTGTCCGAATGGATCAGCGCGGGCGCCGTGCTTTTCAGCGTGGTCTCGCGGATATCGTCCCACAGGCGGGCGAGATAGTCGAAATCGCGCTTGATCTCGGTCTTTGTGCGCTGCAGCCCAGCGGTGCGGACGATGCAGCCCATCGCCTTGGGCAGCTCAAGCTCGGCGATGATTGACTTCAGGCGCTTGCGGTCAGCGGCCGAGCTGATCTTGCGGCTGATGCCGCCACCGTGGCTCGAATTGGGCATCAGCACGCAATAGCGGCCAGCCAGGCTGAGATAGGTGGTGAGGGCAGCGCCCTTGTTGCCACGTTCTTCCTTGACGACCTGCACCAGCAGGACCTGCCGGCGCTGGATCACGTCCTGGATCTTGTAGCGACGGCGCAGCGCCATCCGTTTGGCCCGCAGCTCGTCAGCTTCCTTGGCCTTGCCACGACCCTGGCCCTGACGACGGCGGCCGCGACCACGCCGACGGCCATCACCTTCTTCAGCCTCGGCGGCTTCCTCACCCTCGTGATCAAAGGCATTGTCGATCTGGCCATCTTCGATGGTCGCGACTTCGTCCTTCTCGGCGGTGTCGACCTCGGTCAGGCCGTGATCGTCTTCGTGGAAGCTTTCGTGCGAGGTTCCGGCCAGATCGTCGGCCAGGGTTTCGCCCAGTTCGTCATCACCGACAAAGTCTTCCTCACCTTCGGCAATGGCGCGCAGTGCGGCCTCTTCCTCGGCGTGGGCGGCTTCTTCAGCCAGCAGGGCCTCGCGGTCCTCTTTGGGGATCTGATAGTAGTCAGGATGGATTTCGCTGAAGGCCAGGAAGCCGTGGCGATTGCCGCCGAAGTCTACGAACGCCGCCTGCAGCGACGGTTCGACCCGGGTTACCTTGGCTAGATAGATGTTACCCTTGATCTGCTTGTGTTCGGCAGATTCAAAGTCGAATTCCTCAATCCGGTTGCCCTTGAGCACCGCCACCCGGGTTTCTTCCTGGTGGCGCGCATCGATCAGCATGCGCATTGTCATTTATAACTCTCCGTGCGCGCCAGGCCTGGCCGGACCTGCGAAGGTCCTGGCCGGTTTGAGTGGCGCGTTCTTGTGCGAAACGGCCGCGCGCCCGGGATCTAATCCCGCCTAGGCGAACGACTGCATGAGGATAGCCGGGGGCTGTTGCGCGCCCGGCGGCGTGTTGTGTGTCTGCGGTAAGGATCAGGCGCAGTGACATTTCATGCGCCGGTTGCTGCACTGCCACAGCCACAGCCCGGAAGGGCAGGGTCTTGGCAGGCAACGAACCACTCATCATTACGGCATCAACCTGTGCATCCGGGCGCGGCCCGGGATTCCTGGCGAGAACTGCCCCAACTTGGATTAATAAGTAATGCCTTAGGCCTTACGAATGTACCCTGCGGGTCTCGCGCAAGTCATGCGTAGCATCATGGTTGGCGGGCGGCAAGGGCGCGGGCGAAGACACATAGCGCCATTGGCCCCATTGCCCTCGCAATTTACCTTGTCTAGCACACCTCGGTAATGCGTCGTCCGGCCGTGATCCTTGGTCTCTTTGCTGCGCCTCTGGCGGTTTTTGCGGCAATGGTGGCAGCAGACCGAACCTTTGGCGGGCCGGGTCGCGGCTTTGGTTATGTCGTGCAGGTCAGTCTGCCTGATGAGGACGCCCGGCAGGGCCTGCCACCGGTGATGGGGCCGCAGGACGCCAGCCGGCCGCTGGTGGTGATTGATGCCGGACACGGCGGCAAGGATCCTGGGGCAGGGCTGGGGCCGCTCAAGGAAAAGGATCTGGTGCTGCGACTGGCCCTGGCTCTGCGTGACGAGCTGTTGCGCCAGGGCGCGGTCAGGGTCGCCCTGACCCGCGAAAACGATCGTTACCTGCTGCTGCCGGTTCGGCCGGATATCGCGCGGCGGCTGCAGGCAGACCTGTTCATTTCGATCCATGCCGATAGCACTGAAACAGGCACTGGAGCACGCGGGGCGACGGTATATGTCCTGTCGGACAAGGGCAGCAACGAAGCCGCCGAACGGATTGCCGCTCGCGAAAATGCGGTGGACGAGGTCAACGGGATCCGCATCACCGACCAGGATGACAATGTCGGCGCAATCCTGGTCGACCTTTCGCAACGCGAGATGCAGGCCAAGGCGGAAAGTTTTGGCAACCTTATCCTGCGCGAAGGGCGCGGGCGGCTGCCGTTCCGTGACGATAAGGTCCAGTCTGCTGCCTTTGCCGTGCTCAAGGCACCCGATGTGCCCTCGGTGCTGTTCGAGAGCGGCTATATCAACAATGAGGATGATCTTGCCCGCCTAGCCTCGGCCGAAGGGCAACAGGCCTTTGCCCAGACGCTGGCCAGCGCGATCCGCGTGCACTTTGCCCGCGAGGCGGCGCTGCCGGCGCTGCAGCCATAGCTTGCCGCTGGCCTATCGCCGTTTCCCCATGCTAGAGCCGCGCGCAAGATGAGCGAGCAATCCGAATCCATTCGCCTGCGCATCCGGCGCGAAGCCGGGGGGCTGCTCACCAGGCTGCAAGAACACCCCGCCGGGCATTGGTTTACCGCCAACTGGCAGACCAGCAAGCGCTTCCGGATTGCCGGTTATGCGCTGGGCGGTCTGATCCTGTTCTACTTGCTGCTGTGGGTCACTGTGCTGCGCACGCTCCCCTCAGCTGATCGTCTGCTCAGCTATCAGCCGCCACTGCCGACGATGGTGCGCGGCGTGAATGGCGAGATCGTCTACAGTTATGCGCGCGAGCGGCGGGTGCAGTTGCGCTTTGTCGATTTGCCCAAGCCACTGATCGACGCTTACCTTTCGGCCGAAGACAAGACCTTCTGGAGCCACGGCGGGGTCGACATCACCGGCACGCTGGGTGCGGTGCTCGACTATGCCAATCCGCTGCGCACCAAACGCGCAGTCGGCGGCTCGACGATCACCCAGCAGGTGGCCAAGAACATCTTGATCGGGGATGAGTACTCCGTCACTCGCAAGATCAAGGAAATGATCCTGGCGCGCCGCATCGAAGGGGCGCTCGAGAAAGAGCAGATCCTTGAGCTCTATCTCAACGAAATCCCGCTGGGCCGGCAGGCCTTTGGCGTCCAGGCGGCGGCCCGGGCCTATTTCGGCAAGGATGTGGGCGACCTCAAACTGCACGAGGCAGCCTTCCTGGCGATCCTGCCCAAGGCGCCCGAACGCTATGGCCGCGAGAAGAACCAGCAGCTGGCGATCAACCGCCGGAACTATGTGCTTGACCAGATGGTCGACAATGGCTGGGCCACGCCCGCTCAGGCGGCCGAGGCTAAGGCCCAGCCGCTCGGCCTGATACCGCGCCGGTCGGAAAGCTATGACCCCTCAGTCGGCTATTTCGTCGAGGACGTGCGGCGCGAGCTGATCGATAAATATGGCGAGCAGGCCGAAGACGGACCGAACAGCATTTACGGTGGTGGCCTATGGGTCCGCACCTCGCTTGATCCGCAACTCCAGAAGGCGGCGCAGGATGCGCTGCGTACCGGCCTGCTACGCTATCAGGCCGGCCGGGGCTGGGGCGGTCCGATTGCCAAGATCAAGGTCGATCCGGATGGCTGGCAGACCGAGCTGATCGCGGCCGGCAAGTCCATTACCTACCAGAACTGGCGCGTCGGGGTGGTGCTCTCACGCTCAGGCAATCAGGCGACGATCGGCTTTACCGACGGCCGTAAAGCGCCCTTGATTGCTTTGCCGGATTCGTTGCGGGCGGGTGATGTCATTGCTGCGGCTCCGAGCGGCAATGCCTGGGCGGTAAAGAATGTTCCTGCCGTTTCGGGCGGGTTCGTGGCGATCGATCCCAATTCCGGGCGTGTTCTGGCAGTGCAGGGCGGTTTTGATGCTGGCCTGGGCAGCTTCAACCGCGCCACCCAGGCCCAGCGCCAACCGGGTTCGACAATCAAACCCTTTGTCTATGCGACCGGCCTCGACAACGGCATGACCCCCGCCAGCGAGGTGCTTGACGGTCAGTTCTGCGTCTATCAGGGCGCGCAGCTGGGGCAGAAGTGCTTCCGTAATTTTGATATGCGCGGCGCCGGCGGCACCCACACCATGCGCTGGGGGCTTGAACAGTCGCGCAACCTGATGACGGTTCGGATCGCCAACGATGCCGGGATGGACAACGTCTCACGCCAGATCGACCGGGTTGGGATCGGCAAGTATCCACCCTATCTCTCTTTCGCCCTGGGTGCGGGCGAAACGACGGTCCTCAGGATGGCCAATGCCTATGCCGCTCTGGCGAACAACGGTGTGCAGTATTCCCCGACGCTGATCGACTTCGTCCAGGATCGCAACGGGAAGGTGATCTGGCGGGCGGACAATCGCCGCTGCGAAAAGTGCAACATGGCCAATTGGGACGGCAAGCCGATGCCCCGGCTGGCCAAGCGCGGCAAGCAGGTCATGGACCCGCGCACGGCCTTCCAGGTGATCCACATGCTGGAAGGCGTGGTGACGCGTGGTACGGCGACCGTGCTGCGCGATCTCAATCTCTCGCTGTTCGGCAAAACCGGGACAACCACCGGCCCGACCAACGTGTGGTTCGCCGGCGGATCGCAGGACATCGTCGGAGCGGTCTATCTTGGCTATGACCAGCCGCGTTCGCTGGGTGGCTATGCTCAGGGCGGCTCGATTGCCGCGCCGATGTTCAAGCAGTTCATCCAGGAAAGTCGCAACCGCTGGTATGACCGGCCCTTTGTGGCACCGGCCAACATCCATTGGGTCAAGATCGACCGGGTTTCGGGCAGCAAGGTCTTCGCCGGTAACCCGACCGACGATCCCAAGTCCCCGATCATTTGGGAAGCCTTCAAGGCTGACAGCGAAGTCGCGCGGACCACACGCCAGGATGATCTAGCCAAGCAGCGTGACGCGCTGATCGCGGCGATCCGGCGCAGTTCGCAAGCCCAGTCCAGCGAAGCCACAGCCGAAGACACGGCAGACCCCCAGGTCGCGGCCGATAATGCCGTTGCCATCCAGTAACCCCGGAGCATCCCATGAACCTTCGTCCCTTGTTCGTTGCCGTCGCCGCCCTTGCTGTGACTGCCCCCGCCCAGGCCAACCTGCCGGTTGGTGCCACGGCGCCCATTTTCGCCACCCAGGGTGCCAAGGCGGGCAAGCCCTTTGCGATCAACCTGCGCACCGCGCTGCGCAAAGGGCCGCTGGTGCTCTATTTCTATCCCAAGGCCTTCACCCAGGGCTGCACCCTGGAGGCCAAGGCCTTTGCCGATGCCAGCCCGCAGTTCGCGGCCGCTGGCGCCACGGTCGTCGGTATGTCGGCCGACGACCTGCCGACCCTGCAGAAGTTCTCGACCGAAGCCTGCCGCGACAAATTTGCCGTCGCCATCGCCACCCCGGCGATCATCAAGGCTTATAATGTCGACCTGCAGCGTGAGGGCGTCTCGACCGGCCTGACCACCCGCACCAGCTATGTCATCGGCCAGGATGGCAAGGTCCGGTTCGTCCATTCGAACATGGACTACAAGGACCATGTCCGCCTGACGCTCGAAGCGGTGCAGGCCCTGCGCAAGGCCAAGCGCTGAGCGCCACCGCTTTACAATCGGGGGCCTTGCGCTAATCGGGCCGCAACCGGGCCCGCGTGCCCGATAACACGGAGTTGAAGTATCATGCGTGCCGAAGGGCAGGCCCATATCGACCGGATCGACGCCGCCCTGGCGCTCGTCCGCAAGTTCCTTGACTGGGACCGTGCGCTGCGCCGGCTCGATGAGCTTAACGCGCGCGTCGAGGACCCGAAGCTGTGGGACAATCCCAAGGAAGCCGAAGCGGTAATGAAGGAGCGCCGCCGGCTTGAGGCGGCGATCGGCACGGTCAAGGATATCTCGGCGCAGAAGGCCGACGCGATCGAGTTCATCGAACTGGGCGAGATGGAGAACGACGAGGCGACGGTCGAGGAAGGTCTCGAAGCGCTGGCCAAGCTGGCCGACCGCGCCGACCAGGACAAGGTCCAGGCCTTGTTGGCGGGCGAGGCTGACGGCAACGACACCTATATCGAAATCCACGCTGGGGCGGGCGGTACCGAAAGCCAGGATTGGGCCGAAATGCTCTTCCGGATGTACACGCGGTGGGCGGAAAAGCGCGGCTTCAAGGTTGAGACGATCGAATATCAGGCCGGCGAACAGGCCGGAATCAAGAGCGCGACGATCCTGGTCAAGGGCGAGAATGCCTATGGCTATGCCAAGACCGAAAGCGGCGTGCACCGCCTGGTCCGGATTTCGCCTTACGACAGTTCGGCTCGGCGCCACACCAGCTTCAGCTCGGTCTGGGTCTTCCCGGTGATCGATGACAACTTCAGCATCGATATCAATCCGGCCGACCTCAAGATCGATACCTACCGTGCTTCGGGTGCGGGCGGGCAGCACGTCAACACGACGGACTCAGCCGTGCGCATCACCCACGTGCCGAGCGGGATCATCGTTGCCAGTCAGCAGGACCGCAGCCAGCACAAGAACCGCGAAATCTGCATGGGCATGCTGAAATCGCGGCTCTACGAAGAGGAAATGCGCCGGCGCGAAGATGCCGCCTCGGCAGAGCACTCAGCCAAGAGCGATATTGGCTGGGGCCACCAGATCCGCTCCTACGTCCTCCAGCCGTACCAGATGGTTAAGGACCTGCGCACCGGCGTGACCAGCCCGACCCCGTCTGACGTGCTCGACGGTGATCTGGACCCGTTCATGGCTGCCGCACTCGCGCAGCGTGTGACGGGCGAGAAGGTGGTCGTGGAGGACGAGGATTGAGGCTGGCGGCAAGCCTTGCGGCGTTGGTCCTGCTGACGGCCTGCAGTGCTGAGAAGGACGCGGACCGGCCCGAAACCTCGCGGGATTTTCCCCGCGCCTGGCGTCCTGTATCCGACCTTTCCGGCACCGAATTCGGCAATGAGGACCAGCGCGATAACCTGGGCGAGGCTGAGGTTGTCATGGACCTGGCCGCGATCAAAGCCGGCACCACCGTCGCCGATATCGGTGCGGGCGAGGGGTACTACACTGTGCGCCTGGCCGAGCGGGTCGGGGCCAAGGGCCGCGTGCTGGCGCAGGACATCGATCCCGGCGCGATCCAGCGGCTTGGCCAGCGGGTCGAGCGCGAGCGGCTCGACAATGTTTCGATCAAGACCGGCGCGGCCGACGATCCGCGCCTGCCGGCGGGCAGCTTTGACCGGGTTTTTCTGGTCCACATGTACCACGAAGTGACCGAGCCCTATGCCTTCCTGTGGCAGCTGCGGCCGGCGCTACGCCAGGGCGGTCAGGTGATTGTTGTCGATGTTGATCGGCCGACCGATCGCCACGGTATTCCGCCCAGCCTGCTGTTCTGCGAATTTCAGGCCGTGGGCTTTCGTCTGGTTGAATTTGTGCGTAGACCGGAACTCAACGGTTACTACGCGCAGTTTGAAGCGGTTGGGCCGCGTCCCGAACCCGGGGCAATCAAGCCGTGCAACACGGCACAGGGAAAGACTGGGAGCTAATGTCGTTCAAGGGTTTGAAGCCGATTCTTTATGGTGGTCGCGAAGTCTGGCCGCTGGTTGAAGGCGGCAAGGGTGTGGCGGCAACGAACCATGCGAGTTCGGGTGCCTGGGCCGCAGCCGGTGGAATCGGAACTGTCAGCGCGGTCAATGCTGATAGCTATGACGCCGAAGGCAAGATCATCCCGCAGATCTATAACGCGCTGACACGCAAGGAACGTCACGAGGAACTGATCCAGTACGGCATCGCCGGCGCTGTCGAGCAGGTCCGCCGGGCTTACGAAATCTCGAACGGCAAGGGCGCGATCAATATCAACGTCCTGTGGGAAATGGGCGGCGCCCAGCAGATCCTGGAAGGCGTGCTGGAAAAGACCCGCGGCATGGTGACGGGTGTCACCTGCGGCGCGGGGATGCCCTACAAGCTTTCTGAAATCGCCGCGCGGTTCAACGTCAACTATCTGCCGATCATCAGCTCTGCCCGCGCCTTCCGGGCGCTGTGGAAGCGGGCCTATCACAAGGTCGCCGATCTGATGGCGGCGGTGGTCTATGAAGACCCGTGGCTGGCCGGCGGGCACAATGGCCTCTCCAATGCCGAAGATCCGCTGAAGCCCGAGGATCCCTATCCCCGCGTCAAGGCGCTGCGCGAGACCATGCGCGCCGAAGGCGTGCCGGATTCGGTGCCGATCGTCATGGCCGGCGGGGTCTGGTTCCTGCGGGAGTGGGACAACTGGATCGACAATCCCGAACTGGGCAGCATTGCCTTCCAGTTTGGCACGCGGCCGCTGCTGACCGAGGAAAGCCCGATCCCGCAGGCATGGAAGGATCACCTCCGCACGCTTGAACCGGGTGACGTGCTGCTGCACCGCTTCTCTCCGACGGGCTTCTATTCCTCGGCGGTCAAGAATCCGTTCCTGCGCAAGCTCGAAGCGCGCAGCGAACGCCAGATCCCCTATTCCAAGGTCCAGGCGGGCGAGCATACCGTTCAGCTTGATGTAGGTGTCCGCGGCAAGAATTTCTGGGTCGCCCCGCGCGATCTGGAGCGGGCGCGCGCCTGGGTTGCCGCCGGTTATACCGATGGCCTGCGCACGCCAGACGACACGATCGTGTTCGTCGCCCCCGGCGAGCGGGCCGAAATCCAGCAGGACCAGAAGGACTGCATGGGCTGCCTCAGCCATTGCGGCTTCTCGTCGTGGAAGGACCATGACGATTACACCACGGGCCGCCTCGCCGATCCGCGCAGCTTCTGCATCCAGAAGACCCTGCAGGACATCGCCCATGGCGGTCCGATTGATGAGAACCTCATGTTCGCAGGCCACGCGGCCTACCGGTTCAAGCAGGACCCGTTCTATTCCAACAACTTCACCCCCACGGTGAAGCAACTGGTTGACCGCATCCTGACGGGCGATTGATCGCGGGCGATGGCGACATTGCCTGCCAAGGCGCCATCGCCGCGTTTGTTTGCTGCGGAGTTGCTGGAACTGCCACGGTTGATGGCCGCGCCCTTGTTGGGCCCGGTTGAAATCATGCCGGGTCAAGGGCAGCCGATTATGGTCTTGCCCGGCTTTCTGGCCCACGATGTCACGACGATCCGCCTGCGCCGCTCGTTGTGGGCTGCGGGCTATAGTGTCCAGGGCTGGGGGCTTGGCTTGAATCTGGGCGCACGGGCCGATCTGTTGGATCGACTGGCGATGCGGATAACAGCCTTCGCAGTAAGCAGCGGGCAGCCGGTGACCTTGGTAGGCTGGAGCCTGGGCGGCGTGTTCGCCCGCGAGGTTGCCAAGCTAATTCCGCACGATGTCCGGCTCGTCATCACACTGGGAAGTCCGTTTTCCGGCGATCCGCGCGCCAACAATGCCTGGCGCTTGTACGAGTTGGTCAATGACCACCCGGTTCATGCGCCGCCAGTCGACGTCGAACTGGCGGTCAAACCACCGGTGCCAACTTTGGCGTTGTGGTCCAGACGGGACGGGATCATCCCGCCAGCCTGCGCATCGGGGCTGCTCGGGGAACGGGACGAAGCAATCGAAGTTGAATGTCGCCACCTGGGTTTCGCCGCAGCGCGATCAGGCATTCAGGCGATCGGCGCAGCGCTGGCCCGTTGGCTCCAGTGCTCAGCCTGAGCGCTGGCGCGGGTCTGGACCATACTGGTTGGCGCCGGGAGTCCCGGGCAGGATCGCGAGGATCACGGCGGCCAGATTGGCGAGGATAACCAGCCAGTCGACTGGCCAGATCATCCGATCCAGCCCGATCCGAAAGTCCATCGCGGTGGCGTAGGAAACGATTGCGCGGACCAGCCAGACCGCGAAAGAAAAGACCGCCAGCCAGACCAGTTTCCCGCTTCGCCCCTGGTCATGCAGCCGCCTGACCAGCAGTGCCGGAACTGGAATGGCAAGCAGCACGGTCAGACCGTCGCTGACCATTGCCCGCACCGCATAGGGGGCAAACAGCGCAGTCGCGAAGGACAGCGCGAGCGTGATCAGCACTGCGCTGAGGATATAGCTCGCCAGCTCGGTGCGAGTAGCCCGCCCCTGCAACGTGAAGGTTAGCGCAATGGTGCGCCGCGCCGAAGTTGGTGGGGGCAGGGCGGAGGGCGTGCTGCTCACAGCCTAGGCCTTAGTCAAGTTCCCAGGCACGCTCGCCATGGCTGGTAATGTCCAGCCCCTCGCGCTCGGTATCCTCGCTCACCCGCATCGGGAAGGCCAGGCTGACCAGCACCGCGATAACCGCGCTGGCAATGGCTGAATAGAGCGCCACCACGCCGACGCCCACCGCCTGAGCGGCGAGCTGGTTGACCATGCTCACTCCCTCGGCATAGCCCGAACCGCCCAGCGACGGAGACATGAACACCGCCAGCAACAGCGACCCGGCCATGCCCCCAACGCCGTGGACGGCGAAGACATCGAGCGAATCGTCGATCTTCAGCTTCTGCTTCACAAGCTGGATCATTGGATAGCAGACTCCAGCCGCGATGGCCCCGAACACCATTGCCGAGCCCGGCGAGATAAAGCCCGCAGCCGGCGTCACGGTGGCCAGGCCGGCCACGGCACCGGTAGCAAAGCCGACCGAGGTTGGCTTGCCGACCGTGTACCGTTCGATCAGCAGCCAGACCAGCGAAGCGACGCTTGCGGCAATATGGGTGTTGAGGATCGCACTGGCGGCATCGTCGCTGGCGGCGAGAGCAGAGCCGCCGTTGAAGCCGAACCAGCCAACCCACAGCAGCGCTGCGCCCGCCATCGTCAACGAAGGGCTGTGCGGCAGCATCAGCGTTTTGGGGAAGCCCTGGCGGCGCCCCAGCAGCAGCGCCGCGACCAGCGCCGAAACCCCGGCCGTTGTGTGGACCACAATCCCGCCAGCAAAATCCAGCGTGCCAATTGAGCTGGCCAGCCAGCCGTTGCCCCAGACCCAGTGCGCAACGGGCGCATAGACCACCAGGCTCCACAGCGCGCAGAAGCCGATCACCCAACCGAACCGGGCGCGATCAACCCAGGCACCGGCCATCAGCGCCGGCGTGATCGCGGCAAAGGTCAACTGGAACAGCGCGAAAGTGCGTTCGGAAATCGTCAGATCGCCGCGCATCAGCCCTTCGGTGCCGATCAGCATCCAGGCATTGCCTGCACCCAGCCAGCCATTGGTGACCTCGCCAAAGGCCAGGGTGTAGCCGGCCATGATCCACAAGGTCGAAGCGATCGCCGCAATTGCGCCCACCTGCACCAGAACCGAAAGAAAGTTCTTGGCGCGGACCAGGCCGCCATAAAACAGCGCCAGGCCCGGCATCGTCATCAGCAGGACCAGGGCGGAAGAGGTTAGGATCCAGGCGGTATCGCCGGTATCGACGGTCGCTTCGGTGACGGTCTGCGCAAGGGCGGGTGCGCTGCCTGCGAGAAATGCCCCGGCAGCTGCCAGGCTCAGTTGTTTGCGCATCCCCGTTCTCCCCTGCCGCCTTTAGCGTGATTCAGCGGGACGGTTAGAGCAACAAACAGGGCCTCCGCAAGCAATTGCGCTACCAATTTGTTGCGCAGTGGCTGTGGTTATGCCCAGCCTTGCAGCACCTGGTCAGGCGGACGGTGCCCGTCGGCCCAGAAGCGGATGTTGGCGATCACCTTCTCGCCAGCGAGCGACCGCCCCTCGACCGTGGCGCTACCCAGGTGCGGCAAGGTGATGACATTGGGCAGGGCGATCAGCCGCGGGTCAACCGCCGGTTCACGCGCATAGACATCCAGACCCGCGCCACCCAGCTTGCCAGCCTGCAACGCCGCGATCAGGGCATCCTCGTCGATCAAGTCGCCGCGCGCCGTGTTGATCACAAACGCATCCGGCTTGAGCAGTCCGATCCGCCGGGCATCGAGCAGGTGATGCGTCTCGGCGCTTGCCGGGCAATGCAAGGTGATGATGTCCGCCTCGGCCAGCAGCTTGTCGAGATCGGCTTCATAGCGCGCGCCCAGCATGTTCTCGATCGCGCCGGGCAGTGGGCGGCGGTTGTGGTAGGTCACCTCCATGCCAAAAGCGCGGGCACGGTGCGCCACGGCCTGTCCGATCCGGCCCATGCCGACAATCGCCAAACGTTTGCCACCAACCGAGCGGCCGAGGAGCTGGGTTGGGGCCCAGCCAGTCCAGGCACCATCGCGGACCAGGCGGCTGCCTTCGCCCAGCCGGCGCGGTACCGACAGAATCAGCATCATGGTGAGGTCGGCGGTATCGTCGGTGAAGACGCCAGGCGTGTTGGTGACAATGACCTTCCTGGCCCGTGCAGATGCCAGGTCGATATGCTCGATCCCGGCCCCGAAGTTGGCAATCAGGCCAATCCGATCGCCCGCCTCCTCAAGCATGGTTGCATCGATCCGATCGGTCACGGTCGGCACCAGCACATCGGCGTCGCGCATGGCTGCGACCAGCTGGTCGCGGCTGAGCGGAGCGTCAAAGGTGTTGGGCACCACATCGAACAGCTCGGCCATGCGGGCTTCGACAGCTGGCACCAGATGGCGGGTTACGTAGACCCGGGGTTTCCCGGCGACGCGGCGAGCGAGAGGCGTGTCGGAGACAATCGGCATGGCCATGCGCTAAGCCGGGGCGGGGGTAGGGGTCAAGCGGCTTGAACCTTGCGGCTCCTCATCGCTATCAGCGAATCATGTTTACCCGAGTCCATCTGCTGACCGCGCTGACCTTGTTGAGCCTTGCTGCGCCGGCCGCTGCGCAGGAGACCAAAGTGCCCTATTGGGCATCGATCCGCTCCGAAGAGGTCAACATGCGGGTTGGCCCGGCCGAGGAATACCAGATCGCCTGGGTCTATCGCCGCCCGCAGCTGCCTTTGAAGGTGCTAAGAATGAAGGATGGCTGGCGCCTGGTCCAGGATCCTGACGGAGCCAAAGGCTGGATGAACCAGCGTTTCCTGACGCGGCAACGGACAGGCTATGTCGTGGGTAAGGAACCTGCCGACATGCGCCAGGCGGGCGAAGCTGGTGCGAAGCTGTTGTGGCGCATCGCCCCCGGCAATGTCGGTCTGCTCGGCGATTGCGATGCAGGCTGGTGTCAGTTCGAGCTTGGCAAGCGCAAGGGCTACGTTGAGCAGGCCCGGCTCTGGGGTGCAGGGGAGCCCTGAATCGGAACGGGCAGCCCTTGCGGACTGCCCGATCGATTACGGACTGCGGTTCAAAATCAGGTCGAAACGCGAGTTACCGTGACAACCTGTCCATCATCGCTGGTGGCGGTCCACGTACCATCAGCGGCGGGCGGGTCATTCTTCCAGCACAGAGTTGCGTCTTTGTCCCCTTCGGGATCGTAGCAGCCCTTGCCATCCTTTTCGGAAGCAGTGCCCTTCTGTGTGGTCCCATCGGGCCAGGTCACCGAATAAGTATTGTCGGCCGCGATCGAAAGCGTGCCCTGCTTCTTGTCCTTGTCGACAAAAGTATATTCGCCGGCCTGAATGATCGCAGCAGCGGCCGGAGCGGCTTCTGCAGCGGCAGCGGTTGTTGCCGGGGCTGCAGCTTCTTCAGCTGGTTTGGAGCAAGCGCCCAATGCGGCGACGGCGGCAATCGCAAGAATTATACGCATGTTAATTCCCCCTCGGTTTCAATTAGTGGAGGCTAACACGATACGGTCGACTGACCTATTGGTATAAAACACCGCAATTACAGCGCGGACGAGGTCTGTGAGCAGTTTTCGCAACCCTTCAGGCGACCACCCTGTGAGTCGAGTCGTTTGCTGACAAAGTTGCATGGCTGGTGGCATCCGGCAACCACGGTTGCGGCACCGCCCTGGTTGGCGGTGCCGCAAAACCGATCAGTGGCGATGCTGGCGGATGGCTTCGCGGCTATCCTCGCGCAGTTCCTGCTTGGCCCCGCGCAGCTCGCGCTTCTCGGCCTTGATGCGGGCCGGATTGCCGGAGTGCAGCGCCCGCTTCACATCGTGGCGCTCCTGGTGAACGTCGCGGAGGTCGTGGCGCAGTTCGTGACGGGTTACCTTGGCTTCGGCGGCGACCGGGGCGGCAAGGCCCAGGGTAACGGCAGCGGCGATCAGCAAAGTCTTCATGAGCGTTCTCCCATGCTGGACAAGTCCCGGAGCGATTTCCGGGACTTGCGCAAGCTAGGCGTGCAAACCTGACAGACGCCGGAACGGCGCAGTCAGATTTCGCTCATAAGTGTAAGGCTTTGTCGCAGCCTGTCGCAGGATCAGGCCAGTTCGATCGCCACGGCGGTCGCTTCCCCGCCGCCGATGCACAGGCTGGCTACGCCCTTGGTCTTGCCGTGGCGCTTGAGCGCGGCGATCAGCGTGGTGACGATGCGCGCGCCCGAAGCGCCGATCGGATGGCCGAGCGCGGTGGCGCCGCCGTGGACGTTGATCTTCTCGTGCGGGATGCCAAGGTCATGCATCGCGAACATGGCGACGCAGGCGAAGGCTTCGTTCACTTCGAACAGATCGACATCGGCGAGCGACCAGCCGGCGCGCTCAAGCACCTTGTTGATCGCGCCGACGGGGGCCGTGGTGAAGTCCTTGGGCTCTTGCGCATGGGCGGCAATGGCCACCACCTTGGCGACCGGCTTCACGCCCTTGGCAGCGGCAACGCTTTCGCGCGTCAGGACAAGCGCGGCCGCGCCATCGGAGATCGAACTTGAGGTGGCGGCGGTGATCGTGCCGTCCTTGGCGAAGGCGGGCTTCAGGGTCGGGATCTTGTCCGGGCGGCCCTTGCCGGGCTGCTCGTCGGTATCGACCACGGTTTCGCCAGCGCGGCTGACGACCGTGACCGGGGCGATTTCATCGGCGAAGGCCCCGTCAGCAATCGCAGCCTGGGCGCGGCGCAGCGATTCGATCGAATAGGCGTCCTGCGCCTCGCGGGTCAGTTGATAGGCGTTGGCGGTATCCTGCGCGAATGTGCCCATCGCGCGGCCGGGCTCGTAGGCATCCTCCAGCCCATCCAGGAACATGTGGTCATAGGCCGTGTCATGGCCGATCCGCGCGCCTGAGCGGTGCTTCTTGAGGATGTAAGGGGCGTTGGTCATCGATTCCATGCCGCCCGCCACGACCAGATCAATGGTGCCAGCGGCCAGCGCCTCGGCGCCCATGATCAGGGTCTGCATGCCCGATCCGCAGACCTTGTTGACCGTGGTCGCCTGGACCGATTTGGGCAGGCCGGCCTTGATCGTTGCCTGGCGGGCCGGGGCCTGGCCCAGACCGGCCGGCAGCACGCAGCCCATATAGACGCGTTCGATCTCTCCGCCATTTACCCCGGCGCGCTCAACCGCGGCCTTGATCGCCGTCGCGCCAAGGTCAGTCGCCGAGACATCGGCGAGAGCGCCCTGCATCCCTCCCATCGGAGTACGGGCATAGGACAGAATGACGATCGGATCGGCGGGGGAGATCTGCGGCATGGCATGGGCCTTTCGCTGGAAGGGAAAGGTGCTCCTTAATGCTGCACTGCATCATTGGCAATTGCGGCAAGGATCGAAAAGCCGCCGCGCTTGCCAAGCGGCCATTCTTGCTGGAAAAGCGTGGCAAACAGAAACTGGAGAGAGCCAATGTCCGCCAACACCGCCGCCATGATGGCCACGCTGCAGCGCCAGCGCGATGCTTTTACCGCTGCTCGTCCCGAGCCGATGTCGGTCCGCAAGGATCGGCTGAAGCGGGTCATCGCGATGATGAAGGAGACGGGCGAGGAATTCGCCCGCGCGATCAGCCGCGATTTCGGCCACCGCAGCCACGAACAGAGCCTGATGACCGACATCATGCCCTCGGTCACGGCGGCCAAGTATTGCCTCAAGCACATGGATGCCTGGGCCAAGACAGAAAGGCGCAAGCCCAACTTCCCGCTCGGCCTGTTCGGTGCAAAGGCAGAGCTGCGCTATGAGCCCAAGGGCGTGGTCGGTGTGGTCAGCCCCTGGAACTTCCCGGTCGGCCTGACGATCGGCCCGGTCGCTCAGGCCTTTGCTGCGGGCAACCGGGTAATGATCAAGCCGAGCGAGTTCACCGAAGACACCTCTGAGATGATGAAAGAGGTCTTCGCTCGCTACTTCGCCGAAGAGGAATTGGCGGTTTTTACCGGCGGTCCGGATGTGGGCCAGGCGTTTTGCGGCCTGCCGTTCGATCACCTGCTGTTCACCGGGGCGACTGCGGTTGGCAAGCATGTGCTGCGCGCTGCGGCGGACAACCTGGTGCCGGTGACGCTGGAACTGGGCGGCAAATCGCCGACCATCCTTGGCCGCAGCGCCAATATCGAGCGTGCAGGTGAGCGGATTGCCATGGGCAAGATGCTCAACGCCGGCCAGATCTGCCTCGCGCCCGACTACATGATCGTGCCGCAGGAGCTTGAGGAGCGGGCCATCGGTGCAGTCAGCAACGCGGTCAGTGCGATGTACCCGACGCTGCTCAATAACGAAGACTATACCTCAGTCGTCAACGCCCGGCACCGCGACCGGATCCAGGGGCTGATAGACGATGCCAAGGCCAAGGGGGCAGAAGCGATCGAGATCAACCCGGGCAACGAGGACTTCTCAGCCTCGAACGGTCACAAGATGCCGTTGACCATTCTGCGCAATGTCGATGATGACATGAAGGTGATGCAGGACGAGATTTTCGGCCCGGTCCTACCGATCAAGACCTACAAGGCGATTGATGAGGCGATCGACTATATCAACGCCCACGATCGGCCGCTGGGACTCTATTACTTCGGTGAAGATGCCAGGGAGCGCGAACGGGTACTGACCCGGACCATCTCGGGCGGGGTGACGGTCAATGACGTGGTCATGCACGTCTCGATCGATGACCTGCCGTTCGGGGGCGTCGGGCCTTCGGGTATGGGCTCTTACCATGGGCCGGAAGGTTTCAAGACCTTCAGCCACGCCCGCTCGGTCTATACCCAGCCCAAGTTCGATCTGGCCAAGCTGGCGGGGCTCAAGCCGCCCTATGGCGATACCACGCGCAAGACGCTGGCCCGCGAACTGGGTTGAACCGATCAAGCGCCGCCGTCAGCGCCGAAATGGCGCGGCGGCGGCATTTTCCGGCAAATTGGGGGCTTCCCCCACTTGCGCGGGGCGGATGGCGGGACTAGGGCGCGGGCATTCATCCGTAACGCTGAGTCAGTCCCTTGGTAGACCTCTCGCAATACCTGCCGATCCTGATCTTTCTCGGGATCGCTCTGGCCCTCTCGGCCGCATTCGTATTCCTGCCGATGGGGGTGGCCCGCCTGACCGGTGCGCACAACCCGAACGCGGAAAAGCTCAGCGAATATGAGTGCGGCTTCCCGGCGTTCGAGGATCCGCGCAGCCAGTTCGACGTGCGCTTCTACCTCATCGCAATCCTGTTCATCATCTTCGACCTCGAAGCGGCCTTCCTGTTCCCGTGGGCGGTCAGCCTTGATCTGACTGGCTGGCCGGGCTGGATCACGATGATGGTCTTCCTGGGCGAACTGGCGATCGGCCTGGCCTATGCCTGGAAAATGGGGGCTTTGGATTGGGAATGAGCACGCTCGTGAATGCCCAGGGTCTGCCGCTTGGTGCGGCTGAGGCAGGTTCGACGGCGGTGACGCCGCCGGACCAGGCCTTTTTCAACGATCTCAACGCCGAGGTGAATGACAAGGGCTTCCTCGTCACCAGCACCGAGGACCTGTTCCAGTGGGCCCGCACCGGCTCGCTGTGGTGGATGACTTTTGGCCTCGCCTGCTGCGCGGTCGAGATGATCCACGTCAACATGCCGCGCTATGATATGGAGCGCTTCGGCGTCGCTCCGCGCGCCAGCCCGCGCCAGTCGGACGTGATGATCGTGGCCGGCACGCTGTGCAACAAGATGGCCCCGGCGCTGCGCAAGGTCTATGACCAGATGTCGGACCCGAAGTACGTCATCTCGATGGGTTCGTGCGCAAATGGCGGCGGCTATTACCACTATTCCTATTCGGTCGTGCGCGGCTGTGACCGGATCGTTCCGGTCGACATCTACATCCCCGGCTGCCCGCCGACCGCCGAAGCGTTGCTTTATGGCGTGATGCAGCTCCAGCGTAAGATCCGCCGGGTGGGGACGATCGAACGATGAGCGTGGTCCTGCACTCCGCCCCGCGCTTCGCCAGCAGCGCAGGCGTGATCGATGCCCTGAGCGCCACGCTGGGCAGCCGCTTGATTGCGGCCCGCGAAGAGCATGGTGAAGTCGTGCTGACCGTTGACCGTCCGGCCATAGCCGAGGCGCTGCAACTGCTGCGCGACAATCACGAATACCAGCAGCTGATGGAGATCGCCGGGGTTGACTACCCAGACCGCGCGCAGCGGTTCGAGGTGGTCTACATGCTGCTCTCGCTGACCCGGAATCACCGTGTTCTGGTCAAGGTCAATGCCGCCGAGGACACGCCGGTGCCGACCGTGACGCACCTCTGGCCGGTCGCCGGCTGGCTTGAGCGCGAAGTGTTCGACCTTTACGGTGTAATCTTCGAAGGCAATACTGACCTGCGCCGGATCCTGACCGACTATGGCTTCGAAGGCCATCCGTTCCGCAAGGACTTTCCGCTGACCGGCTATGTCGAACTGCGCTATTCCGAAGAAGACAAGCGCGTCGTCTATGAACCGGTCAAGCTGGCCCAGGACCTGCGCAGTTTTGACTTCATGAGTCCGTGGGAAGGCGCGGACTATGTCCTGCCAGGCGACGAGAAGGCGGTGCAGACCCCGCCGCCGCCCGCTGCAGCGCCGGCCGTACCAAAAACAACTGACAAGCCGGCCGATACCGGTGCCGGCAAGGAAGCCAACCAGGCTGCGGCAAAGAAGGTTGCCAAGCCAGCTGCTCCAAAAGTCACCAAGGCCAAGGAGCCCGGCGCACCCGAGCCCACGTCCTCGCGTCCGGCCCGCAAGCCGCGCAAGAAGTCGGCGGATGCCAAACCATCGACCGCGCCTGAGGGTAGCTGATCATGAGCGGACTTAGCCTCGAACAGTCGCCCACCACGGGTGACGATGTCATCACCAACTACACGATCAACTTCGGGCCCCAGCACCCGGCGGCACATGGCGTGCTGCGCATGGTGATGGAGCTGGACGGCGAAGTGATCGAACGCGTCGATCCCCATGTCGGTCTGCTGCACCGCGGCACCGAGAAGCTGATCGAGCACAAGACCTATCTGCAGGCGCTGCCCTATTTCGACCGGCTTGATTACTGCTCACCGCTGGGGATGGAGCATTCCTACGTCCTGGCGGTCGAAAAGCTGCTGAACGTTGAGGTGCCGGAGCGGGCCCAGTACCTGCGCGTGCTGTTTGCCGAGCTGACCCGCATCTGCAATCACATGCTGAACCTCGGTTCGCACGTCATGGACGTCGGTGCGATGACGCCGAACCTGTGGATGTTCGAAATCCGCGAGGATTGCCTCAACTTCTTCGAACGCGCCTCGGGCGCCCGGATGCACGCCGCATGGTTCCGCCCCGGCGGGGTGCACCAGGATGTGCCGGAAAAGCTGCTGGTTGATATCGGCCAGTGGATCGACACGCGCCTGCCCGAACTGTTTGAAGACGCGATGAGCCTGGTGGTCGACAACCGCATCTTCAAGCAGCGCAACGTCGATATTGCCACGGTCAGCAAGGAAGATGCGGTGAAGTGGGGCTTCTCGGGCCCGATGATCCGCGGCTCGGGCATCGCCTGGGATATCCGCAAGGCGCAGCCTTACGACGTCTATGACCGGATGGAGTTCGACGTTCCCGTCGGCACCCGGGGCGATTGCTATGACCGGTTCATGGTCCGCGTCGAGGAAGTGCGCCAGTCGGCCCGGATCATGAAGCAGTGCCTGACGCAGATGCCGTCCGGCCCGGTTGCCTCCAACGATCGCAAGGTCTCGCCGCCCAAGCGGGCCGAGATGAAGGCGTCGATGGAAGCGCTGATCCACCACTTCAAGCTCTACACCGAAGGCTTCCACGTGCCAGCCGGCGAAGTTTATGTGGCGACCGAGAGTCCCAAGGGCGAATTCGGCGTCTACCTGGTCAGCGATGGCAGCAATAAGCCCTATCGCTGCAAGATCCGCCCGACCGCCTTCAGCCACCTCCAGGCGATGGACTTCATGTGCAAGGGCCACATGCTGCCCGACGTGACCGCTATCATCGGCGCGATCGACGTGGTGTTCGGGGAGTGCGACCGGTGATCCTGCGCGAGCTGTTCATTGCCGTGCTGGCCTTTTCGGCCTTTGCCTCGGCGGTGGCGGCCTATCTGTTCGTGTTCCATCCGGCCACGGCCTCGCTCAAGGAAGTGCTGAGCACGGCCTTCGCCGGCATGGTCGGCGTGTTCGTTGGCCGCTGGATCGAGCGGAGGATGGCCCGTGGCTGATCGCCTGACCGTGGCCGAGCAGATGATCGCGCATTACAACGCGCAGGATGCAGACGCCTATGTCGCGCTGATGACCGACGATGCTTGCGAAGCGGGCTATCGCGGTGCCGTGCTGCGCGATGGCAAGGAGGGCGTTCGCGCAGGCCTGAAGGCAATGTTCGCCGAATTCCCGCAGAACCGGGCCGAGATCATCCAGGGCTGGCAGCTGGGCGATACCGCCGTGCTGCACGAAAAAGTTTACCGCTCGGCCGAGGCCGAGCCGTTCGAAGTCATGTCCATTTACTCGTTCGAGGGCGACAAGTGCTCTCGCGTGGAGTTTGTCCGGTGAAGCTGAGCACTTTCGACATGGTGCGCGCCTGGGCGGCCCTGACGGGCCTGGTCCTCGCCGCCGTCTATTTTCTGGTCACGATCCTTGGGCACGAACCAAGCCAGATGGTGACCATGCTGGTCGCCGGCATCGGCGGTTTCGAGCTGTTCCTGGTGGGCCAGGACTATCTGCTGCGGGGGCGTGAACATGGCTGATCGGCATCTCGAACCCGACACCCCGGAACTACGCGCGCGCTGGGGGAGCTTTGCCTGGACCAAGGAAAACGCGGCCAAGGCCAAGGAAATCATCGCCCGCTATCCAGACGGGCGGCAGCGTTCGGCAGTGATGCCGCTGCTCGATCTTGCCCAGCGCCAGGTTGGAGCAGAGACCAATACTCAGGGTTGGTTGCCGATCCCGGTGATGGAATATGTCGCCGCCCAGCTCGACATGCCGATCATCCGCGTGGTCGAAGTTGCAACCTTCTACACCATGTACAACCTCGTGCCGGTTGGCCGTTTCCACGTTCAGGTCTGCGGCACCACGCCGTGCATGCTGCGCGGTTCGGACGCGATCATGGCCGCCTGCAAGGCGCGCGGCATGGCCAAGGGCCACACCACCGACGATGGCCTCTGGACGCTGACCGAGGTCGAATGCATGGGCAACTGCGCCTCTGCGCCGATGGTCCAGATCAACGACGACAACTATGAAGACCTGACGCCAGAGCGGCTTGATGCGGTGCTCGATGCGCTGGCCGCAGGCAAGACGCCCAAGGCCGGGACGCAGGAGCCGGGCCGCCACACCGTTGAACCGCTCGGCGGGCCGACCACGCTCAACCAAATGGTCAAGGCCAATCACGATTACCGGAAGGAGTGGTAAGCCATGTCACTGGCTGACAAGGACCGCATCTTCACCAATCTCTACGGCTTCCAGCCGTGGAACCTGAAGGCTGCCCAGGCGCGCGGGGATTGGGACAATACCAAGAAGATTCTCGCCAAAGGCAAGGACGCGATCATCGAAGAGATCAAGGCCTCGGGCCTGCGCGGTCGCGGCGGCGCTGGCTTTCCGACCGGCCTCAAGTGGTCGTTCATGCCAAAGGAATCAAAGGACGGCCGCCCCAGCTTCCTGGTCATCAACGCCGACGAATCCGAACCCGGTTCGTGCAAGGACCGCGAGATCATCCGCCACGATCCGCATAAGCTGATCGAAGGTGCGCTGGTTGCCGGCTTCGCGATGGGCGCGCGCGCGGCCTACATCTACATTCGCGGCGAATACATCCGTGAGGCCGAAGTGCTCTTTGCCGCCGTGCAGGAGGCCTATGACGCCGGCCTGATCGGCAAGAATGCCTGCAAGTCTGGCTACGATTTCGACGTCTTCGTCCACCGCGGGGCCGGCGCCTACATCTGCGGTGAAGAGACCGCGATGATCGAATCGATCGAAGGCAAAAAGGGCCAGCCGCGCCTCAAGCCGCCGTTCCCTGCCGGGGCGGGCCTCTATGGCTGCCCAACCACCGTCAACAACGTCGAATCGATTGCCGTTGCGCCCACCATCATGCGCCGCGGCGCGAGCTGGTTCTCCAGTTTCGGGCGTGAGAACAACAAGGGCACCAAGCTGTTCCAGATCAGCGGGCACGTGAACAAGCCCTGCGTGGTCGAAGAAGCAATGAGCATCTCGTTCCGCGAGCTGATCGAGAAACACTGCGATGGCATTACCGGTGGGTGGGACAACCTGCTGGCAGTCATCCCCGGCGGTTCGTCGGTTCCGCTGGTCCCGGCGGCGCAGATCATGGATGCGCCGATGGACTTTGACGGCCTGCGCGAACTGGGCTCGGGCCTGGGCACTGCGGCGGTCATTGTCATGGACAAGTCGACCGACATCGTCCGCGCCATCAGCCGCCTGTCCTACTTCTACAAGCACGAAAGCTGCGGCCAGTGCACACCTTGCCGTGAAGGCACGGGCTGGATGTGGCGCGTGATGGAACGCCTGCGCACCGGCGATGCCGACGTGTCCGAAATCGACATGCTGTGGGACGTGACCAAGCAGGTTGAAGGCCACACCATCTGCGCGCTGGGCGATGCAGCGGCCTGGCCGATACAGGGCCTGATCCGCCACTTCCGTCCGGAAATCGAGCGCCGGATTGCCGAAAATGTGCGGGAGGCGGCTGAGTGAAGCGTGCTCTTCGCCTGCTTTCGCTGATCGCGCTGGTTGGCGCACCGGCTTCGGCCGCTGAACCGCCGAGCCCGCAACAGATCCGCGCCTTCCTGAACCAGTATGGCGAATGCGTTGCCAAGCGCGAGCCGGACCTGGCGCAGAAGTCGGTGCTGAGCGGTGCCAGCTTCAGCCGCGACAGCGCTGAGGGCAAGCGCCTGATGCAGCGTGAGTGCATGGACCCGGAACTGCTGCGCAATCAGGCCGATGGGTTTGCTGGCCGGCTGCGGATGCGCTTCGATGAAGATACCTATCGCGGTGTAATTGCCGAGGCGCTGATTTCGAAGCAGGGCGCAGTGGTCGATTTGGCGAAGCTGCCGACCATCCCGGTGCTGACCTACGAAGAGCCGCGCCCGTTGCGCACGACCGACCGCGAAGGCAAGCCCATCCCCGAAGAGGGCCTGGTCCGTCAACGGGCGGCGATTGCCCGCAAGACCCAGGCGATGCTGATGGGTAAGCTGGGTGAATGCGTTGTCCGCGCCGCGCCCGCGCAGTCGCGCGCAGTCATGGCGACCGCCATCGATACCCCGGCTGAACTCCAGACGCTCAATGCGCTGGGGCCGACGCTGGGCCAATGCATCAAGGCCGGCGAGACCGTCTCGCTTGATCGCGTCAGTGTCCGTGGCGCACTGGCCATTGCCTATTACCGCCTTTCCCAGGCCAAGCCTTCCGGAGCGATCCAGTAATGCCCAAGGTAACCGTCGACGGCGTAGAACTTGAGGTCCCGGCAGGGGCCACGGTCCTGCAGGCCTGCGAAATGGCCGGCAAGGAAATCCCGCGCTTCTGCTATCACGAGCGCCTCTCCATCGCCGGCAACTGCCGCATGTGCCTGGTCGAAGTGAAGCCCGGGCCGCCGAAGCCGCAGGCTTCCTGCGCGCTGCCGGCCGCTGAGGGCCAGGAAATCCGCACCGACAGCCCGATGGTCAAGAAGGCGCGCGAAGGGGTGATGGAATTCCTCCTGATCAACCACCCACTCGATTGTCCGATCTGCGACCAGGGCGGCGAATGCGACCTGCAGGACCAATCGGTTGCCTATGGCCGCGGCGCCTCGCGCTATGACGAGAACAAGCGCGCCGTTACCGAAAAGTACATGGGTCCGCTGATCAAGACGGTGATGACCCGCTGCATTCACTGCACCCGCTGCGTGCGCTTCTCGGAAGAGATCGCCGGGGTGGACGAGATTGGCGCGCTCTATCGCGGCGAATCCATGCAGATCACGACCTATCTGGAAAAGGCCGCAGCGCACGAGCTTTCGGCCAATGTGATCGATCTTTGCCCGGTTGGCGCGCTCACCTCGCGGCCTTATGCCTTCGAGGCGCGGCCGTGGGAGCTGAAGAAGACCCTGTCGATCGACGTTTCGGACGCGGTCGGCTCGAACATCCGGCTCGACAGCCGCGGCCGCGAAGTGCTGCGGATCCTGCCGCGCATCAATGATGACGTGAACGAGGAATGGCTGTCGGACAAGGGCCGCTATCAGGTCGATGGCCTGACTCGCCGCCGGCTCGACCGCCCGTGGATTCGCCGCGATGGCAAGCTGGCTGCGGCGAGCTGGGAAGAAGCTTTTGCCGCCGTCGCCAAGGTCAATCCTGGCAAATCCGTGGCGGTGGTCGCTGGCGATATGGTCGATTGCGAAACCATGTTCGCCGCCAAGGCGCTGGCCGGCGCGCTGGGCAGCAAGCTGCTCGAAGGCCGCCAGACCGGGCTCGACTATGACTGCTCAAACCTCGCTGCGGTAAACTTCAACTCGACTATCGCCGGGATCGAAGACGCCGATGCTGTGCTGATCGTTGGTAGCCACGTCCGCTGGGAAGCGCCGCTGGTCAACACCCGCCTGCGCAAGGCGGCGAAGCGCGGGGCGAAGGTCTTCGTGGTCGGTCCGGAATGGGATGCGACCTACCCGGTCACCAACCTGGGCAGCGACCTGGCAGTGCTCGACAAGCTGCCCAAGGACGCGGCCGATGCGCTGAAGAACGCGCAGCGACCGGCCATCATCCTTGGCGGTGCGGCGCTGGGCAAGGGTGCACTCGCTCCGGCGCTGAGCCTGGCCGAGAAGTACAAGCTGGTTCGTGATGACTGGAACGGCTTCAACGTGCTGCACATGGCGGCTGCGCGGATGGGCGGATTGATGCTGGGCTATGCCCAGAAGGGCGGGATTGCCGATCTGGTCAAGGCCAAGCCCAAGCTGTTGATTTCGCTCGGTGCGGATGAAGTGGACTATACCAAGTTCGCCGAAAGCATCGTCGTTTACATCGGCCACCACGGCGACAAGGGCGCACATGCTGCCGACATCATCCTGCCCGCCGCCGCCTTCAGCGAGAAGGCCGGAACCTACGTCAACACCGAGGGCCGGGTGCAGTATGCCGAGCAGGCCGTCTTCGCGCCGGGCGATGCCCGCGAGGACTGGACGATCCTGCGCGCGCTGGCCGATGCGCTGGGCGTCAATGTCGGGTTTGACAGCTTTGCCGAACTGCGCGGCGCCATGATCAAGGCGGCGCCGGCGCTCGGCAGTGAGGGCCTTGCCGCTTATGGCGCGCTGCCCAAGGCGGAAAAGGCCAAGGCCAGCGGCACGATCGAAGCCTATCCGATCAAGGACTTCTACCTGACCAACCCGATCGCCCGGGCCAGCGAAACCATGCAGCGCTGCTCGGCCGAACTGCTCCACGGTGAGCACTTCGCGGAGGCCGCGGAATGACCCAGTTCTTCCAACAGTGGATGTCCTACGAAGCCGCCTGGCTGCTGGCGACGGTGTGCGGGATCCTGCTCATTGCCTTCCCCTTGATGCTGGCAGTGGCCATGATCATCTACGTTGACCGTAAGGTCTGGGCGGCAATGGCGCTGCGCCGCGGGCCGAACGTGGTCGGTCCCTGGGGCCTACTCCAGTCCTTCGCCGACGGTTTGAAGGTCTTCCTGCAGGAAACGATTATTCCTTCAGCCGCGAACAAGGGCCTGTTCCTGATCGCGCCGATCATCACCTTTACGGTCGCACTGCTGGCCTGGGCGGTGATCCCGTTCAATTCGGGCGCAGTCCTCGCCGATATCAACGTCGGCCTGCTCTATGTCCTCGCGATCTCGTCGCTGGGGGTCTACGGCGTGGTGATCGCGGGCTGGTCGTCGAACTCGAAGTATCCCTTCTTCTCGGCCATGCGCGCCTCGGCGCAGATGATTTCCTATGAAGTCTCGATCGGCTTCATCCTGATCTGCGTGGTCCTCTGGGCCGGCAGCTTCAACCTGCGCGAGATTGTCGAGGCGCAGCGCAGCCACGTCGGCGTGATTAACGGCTTTGTGGCCAATCCGCTGCTGTTCCCAATGTGGGTGATGTTCCTGATCTCGGGCATGGCCGAAACCGCCCGCGCGCCGTTCGACCTTACCGAGGCCGAGAGCGAGCTCGTCGCCGGTTACCAGACCGAATACTCGTCGATGAGCTTCGCGCTCTACTGGCTGGGTGAGTACGCCAACGTCCTCTTGATGTGCGCGCTCAATGCCGTGCTGTTCTGGGGTGGCTACCTGCCGCCGCTGGACCTTCCGGTGCTCTACCTGGTGCCGGGTTGGCTGTGGCTCTTCGCCAAGATCTTTTTCTTCTTCTTCATCTTCTCCTGGGTCAAAGCCACGGTTCCGCGCTACCGCTATGACCAGCTGATGCGCCTGGGGTGGAAGGTGTTCCTGCCGGTCTCGCTGGGCTTTGTTGTCCTGGTGAGCGGCTATCTGATGCTTACGAGGTACGGCGCATGAGTGTCGCTCAGCTCATCAAGAGCTTCACCCTTTGGGAATTCCTGAAGGCGCACTGGCTGACCCTGAAGTACCTCTTCAGGCCCAAGGCGACCATCAACTATCCCTTCGAGAAGAACCCGCTGAGCCCGCGCTTCCGTGGTGAGCATGCGCTGCGGCGCTATCCGAACGGGGAAGAGCGCTGCATCGCCTGCAAGCTGTGCGAAGCGGTCTGCCCGGCGCAGGCGATCACGATCGAGGCCGAACCGCGCGACGACGGCAGCCGCCGCACGACCCGGTATGACATCGACATGACCAAGTGCATCTACTGCGGCTTCTGCCAGGAAGCCTGCCCGGTCGATGCGATCGTCGAGGGGCCGAACTTCGAATACGCGACCGAAACGCGCGAAGAGCTGCTTTACGACAAGGCAAAACTGCTGGCGAACGGGGACAAGTGGGAGCGGGCGATTGCCGCTAACCTTGAAGCCGATGCGCCGTACCGGTAGGGGGCCGCGGCAATGATCCAGGTGCTAACCTTCTACCTGTTCGCAGGTATCATGCTGGCGGCGGGGGCCTTCACGATCCTCGCCCGCAACCCGGTCCATTCGGTACTGTGGCTAATCGTGGCTTTCTTCAATGCCGCAGGCCTGATGGTGCTGGCCGGGGCTGAGTTCATCGCCATGCTGCTGGTGATCGTCTACGTCGGCGCGGTCGCGGTGCTGTTCCTGTTCGTCGTGATGATGCTCGACATCGATTTCGCCGAACTGCGCGCCGGGTTCATCAAGAACTTCCCGCTTGGCATTGCGGTCGCCATCGTCCTGCTGGCCGAAATCGTGCTGGGCATGGGCGCCTATCAAGCCGGCTCGCTTAAGCTGGGTACGCCCGATGGCACGGCCGCAGCCGTGGCCCACGCCTCGAACATCAAGTCGATCGGTGCGCTGCTTTACGGCAAGTACCTGTTCCTGTTCGAAGCGGCCGGCATCATCCTGCTGGTCGCCATGGTTGGCGCGATCGTGCTGACCCATCGCCAGCGCGGCGGCGTGCGCGGCCAGACCATTGCCAATCAGGTCGCGCGCCGTCCGGATGAGGCGGTGATCAACATGCAGCCGGAAGTCGGGCAGGGGGTAAAGCTGTGATCGGCGTTGAGCATTATGTAGTCGTCAGCTCGATCCTGTTCGTGCTGGGCGTCCTGGGGATATTCCTCAACCGCAAGAACGTGATCATCATCCTGATGGCGATCGAACTGATCCTGCTGTCGGTGAACCTCAATCTGGTGGCCTTCAGCAGCTTTCTGGGTGACCTGACCGGCCAGATCTTCGCCATGTTCGTGTTGACCGTGGCTGCGGGCGAAGCGGCGATCGGCTTGGCGATCCTGGTGATCTACTTCCGCCGCCGCGGCACCATCGCTGTCGACGACGTCAACCGGATGAAGGGGTAAGCATCCGTGGATCCGATCCTCTTCATCGTTTTCTTGCCATTGCTGGCCGCGCTGATCGCGGGGCTGGGCAACCGCTTGATCGGCAATGTTCGCGCCAAGCTGGTGACCACGGCCGGTCTGTTCATTTCGTGCGCGCTGTCCTGGCCGATCTTCATCGCCTTCTTGGGCGGCAATGCCGAGGCCCACGTTGTGCCGGTGCTGCACTGGGTGCAGTCGGGCAGCCTGACCTTTGATTGGGCGCTGCGCGTTGACGCGCTGACTGCCGTGATGTTGGTGGTGATCACCACCGTCTCGGCGCTCGTCCACCTCTATTCGTGGGGCTACATGGACGAGGACCCGGATCAGCCGCGGTTCTTCGCCTATCTCAGCCTGTTCACCTTCGCCATGCTGATGCTGGTGACGGCCAACAACCTGGTCCAGATGTTCTTTGGCTGGGAAGGGGTGGGCCTCGCCTCGTACCTCCTGATCGGTTTCTGGTTCCGCAAGCCCAGCGCCAGCGCGGCCGCGATCAAGGCCTTCGTGGTCAACCGCGTCGGCGACCTTGGCTTCATGCTGGGGATTTTCGGCACCTTCCTGGTGTTCAACACGGTCTCGATCCCGGAAATCCTGGTCCGCGCACCGGGCATGGCCGGTTCGACCATCGGTTTCCTGGGCTATCGCTGGGATACGATGACGATCCTATGCATCCTGCTGTTCATCGGCGCGATGGGTAAGTCAGCGCAGCTGGGCCTGCACACCTGGCTGCCCGACGCGATGGAAGGCCCGACCCCGGTTTCAGCGCTGATCCACGCGGCGACCATGGTCACGGCCGGCGTCTTCATGGTCTGCCGCCTGTCGCCAATGTTCGAAGCCAGCCCGATTGCCCTCGACGTGGTGACCTATGTTGGTGCGGCGACCTGCTTCTTCGCCGCGACCGTCGGCCTGACGCAGTGGGATATCAAGCGGGTGATCGCCTATTCGACCTGCTCGCAGCTTGGCTACATGTTCTTCGCAGCGGGCGTGGGCGCCTATAATGCCGCGATGTTCCACCTGTTCACCCACGCTTTCTTCAAGGCGCTGCTGTTCCTGGGGGCCGGCTCGGTCATCCATGCGATGCACCATGAGCAGGACATGCGGTTCTATGGCGGCCTGCGTAAGCAAATCCCGCTGACCTTCTGGGCAATGATGGCCGGCACGCTGGCGATCACCGGGGTTGGCGTCTACTGGCTCCATGCCGGGTTCGCCGGCTTCCATTCAAAGGATGCGATCCTTGAAGCGGCCTTCGCCAGTGGCAAGGAAGCCGGCCAGTTCGCCTTCTGGGTCGGTGTGACCGCCGCGCTGATGACCAGCTTCTATTCCTGGCGTCTGATCTTCCTGACCTTCTTCGGCAAGCCGCGCTGGGCGGGCTCTGAGCATATCCAGCACGCGGTGCACGATGATCACCACGGGCATGACGATCATGCCCGCGGCCATGCGCATCACGATGACGGTACCGCAGGCTATCACCCGCACGAAAGTCCGCTTTCGATGCTGATCCCGCTCGGCGTGCTGACGCTGGGTGCGGTGTTTGCGGGCTGGGTGTTCAGCCACGGCTTCCTCGAAAGCGCCGAGTTCTGGAACGGTTCGCTGTTCTACAACGAGCACCTAATGCACGCGATGCATGAAGTGCCGCTGTGGGTGAAGCTGTCAGCCACTGTGGTCATGCTGCTCGGCCTGTCGGGCGCCTGGTATGCCTATATCCGCAACCCGGAGTTCCCGGCCAAGGTCGTGGGTCAGATCGATGTCCTTTACCGCTTCGTCTACAACAAGTGGTACTTCGACGAGCTCTACAACTTCCTGTTTGTCCGTCCGGCCTTCTGGCTTGGCGACAAGTTCTGGAAGCTGGGTGATATCGGCTTCATTGACCGCTTCGGTCCTAACGGTGCCGCCTGGACCGTGCAGCAGGGCACGCGCTTCGCGCAGAAGGTCCAGTCGGGTTACCTCTATTCCTATGCTCTCGTGATGCTGCTGGGCCTGACCGCGGCAGTCACCTGGATGATGGTGCGCTAAGATGGCCGGTTTCCCCATTCTCTCGGTGATGCTGCTGGTGCCGCTGCTGGCGGCAGTGGCCTGTCTTCTGGTTGAGGCCAAGGCAGCGCGGACGATCGCGCTGGTCGCCACCCTGGTCGACTTTGCGCTCGGCGTGGTCCTCTGGGCCAATTACGACATCGGTGGGGCGCAGTGGCAGTTCGTTGAGAATGTGCCGCTGTTCGCTGGCTTCTCCTGGGCGCTGGGGATCGACGGCATCGCCTTGATGCTGATCATGCTCTCGGTCTTCCTGATGCCGATCTGTATCCTTGCCAGCGCCTCGATCGAGAAGCGCGTGGGCGAATACATGGCCGCTTTCCTGCTGATGGAAGCGCTGATGATCGGCGTTTTCGCCGCGCAGGACTTGTACCTGTTCTACATCATGTTCGAAGCCGGCCTGATCCCGATGTATCTGATCATCGGGATCTGGGGCGGGCAGGACCGGATCTACGCCAGCTACAAATTTTTCCTCTACACGCTGCTCGGGTCGGTCCTGATGCTGATCGCGATGCTGTGGATGGTGAATGAAGCCGGGACGACCAACATCCCGACGCTGATGGCCTATGATTTCGATCCCACGGTCCAGACCTGGCTGTGGCTGGCATTCTTCGCCAGCTTTGCGGTGAAGATGCCAATGTGGCCGGTCCACACCTGGCTGCCCGATGCCCACGTCCAGGCACCGACTGCCGGTTCGGTGATCCTGGCCGGGGTGCTGCTGAAGATGGGCGGCTATGGCTTCATCCGCTTCTCGCTGCCGATGTTCCCCGAGGCTTCGGCACAATTCGCGCCGCTGATCTTTGCCCTGTCGACGATTGCGGTGGTTGTAACCTCGCTGATCGCGCTGGTGCAGCACGACATGAAGAAGCTGATCGCCTATTCATCAGTCGCGCACATGGCGATCGTCACCATCGGCCTGTTCGCCTTCAACCCTCAGGGTCTCGAAGGCTCGATGATCGTCATGCTCAGCCACGGCCTCGTTTCGGGCGCGCTGTTTCTCTGCGTTGGCGTGATCTACGACCGGCTGCACACCCGCGAGATTGAGCGTTACGGCGGCCTCTCGATCAACATGCCCTATTACGCGCTGTTCTTCCTGCTGTTCACCATGGCCTCGATCGGCCTGCCTGGGACCAGCGGCTTCGTGGGTGAGTTCCTCAGCCTGGCGGGCATCTATCAGGTCTCAAGCTGGGTGGCATTTGTCTGCACCACCGGGATTATCCTGGGCGCGGCCTACATGCTCTACCTCTACCGCCGGGTGGCCTTTGGCGAGCAGAAGAACGCCGATGCGGCCGCCATGGCCGATCTGAACAAGCGCGAGTGGTTCCTGCTGGCGCCGATCGCCGCCGTGGTGCTGTGGATGGGGGTCTATCCCGAAAGCTTCCTGGCGCCGATGCGCGCCGATATTGCCGCGCTCGATGCCCGCGTCGCCCGCGCCAAGCCGGAAGGCGATGCGCACCTGACCTCGCCCAAGGCCAAGGCCGCTACTGCAACCGATGAACATGCCGCGCACGGGGGGGCGCACTGATGGATTTCGTCCAGTCTTTCCGCCTGACCGCGCCTGAGGTTCTCTTCAGCCTCTCTGGCCTCGTGCTACTGCTCGGCGCGGCCTGGTCGCGCAGCGATGCCGGTGCGCGCGTTATCACCTGGCTTGCAGTCGTCGTCCTTTCTGTTGCCGCAGTCTTGACAGCGCCTGCGCTGCTGAGCGGTGCGAAAGGTCCTGAAACGCTGGCCTTTTCGGGCCTGTTCGCCGCGACGGCCTTTGCCGCCTTTGCCAAGTTGCTGATCTTTGCAGCGGCGGGTGCTTCGCTGGTGGTTGCTCCGGCCTTCTTCCAGCGCGTGGGTGCCTATCGCCCGGAATATCCGGTGCTGGTGCTGTTTGCCGTGCTCGGCATGTGCCTGATGGTCTCGGCCACCAACCTGCTGACGCTGTACATCGGGCTCGAGCTGAATTCGCTGGCAGCCTATGTGCTGGCGGCTTTCCTGCGCAATGATGACCGTTCGGCCGAAGCCGGCCTCAAGTACTTCGTGCTCGGCTCGCTCGCTTCGGGCATCCTGCTGTTCGGCACCAGCCTGACCTACGGCTTTGCCGGCACGATCGACTTTGCAGGGATTGCCGCCGCGCTTAACGGCAAGATCTCGACCGGCGCGATCTTTGGCCTGGTCTTCGTCTTCGCGGGTCTGGCCTTCAAGATCAGCGCCGTGCCATTCCACATGTGGACGCCGGACGTTTACGAAGGCGCGCCCACGCCGGTCACCACCTTCTTCGCCTCGGCGCCCAAGGTGGCGGCGCTGGCGCTGACGGTGATCGTCGCGATGACGGCCTTTGGCAACCAGGTCGCGGCCTGGCAGCCGATCGTGATCTTCGCCGCGCTGGCTTCGATCGTGGTCGGTGCACTGGGTGCCATCGGGCAGACCAATCTCAAGCGGCTGCTGGCCTATTCGTCGATCAATAACGTTGGCTTCCTGCTGATTGGCCTTGCCACCGCGACGCCCAAGGGCGTGGCGGCCATGCTGGTCTACCTCGCGGTCTATGTGGCCATGACGATCGGCGGCTTCGTCGCTCTGCTGATGTTTAAGGATGCTGACGGTGAACCAGTCGAGGACCTCAGCGACATCGCTGGCCTCTCGCGTCACCGAAAGGTGCTGGCGGCCTGCTTCGCGATGGTCATGTTCAGCCTGGCCGGTATTCCACCGCTGTTCGGGTTCTGGGGCAAGTTCGTGGTGTTCCAGGCGGCGGTCGAGGCCGGGATGGTACCGCTCGCTGCGATCGGGATCGCCGCCAGCGTAATCGGCGCCTTCTACTACCTCAAGGTCGTCAAGGTGATGTACTTCGACGAGCCGGCGATGAAGGCCACCGGGCAGAGCGACTGGATGCACCAGGCCCTGCTGGCGATCTGCGCCCTGGCAATTTCGCCGGCCGGATACCTGCTGACCAAGTGTCTTGCTGGCCTGTCGCTTTCCGCCGCAACATCGTTGATCGCGCCCTGAGCCAGTCCTTGATCGAAGTCTTTGCGCAGCTCGCCTCGACCAGCGGGACGCTGCTTGAGCGTCTTGCTGGCGGCGAGGCGGTTGCTGAGGGCACCTGGATCGTTGCCGACCGCCAGACCAACGGGCGCGGCCGGCAAGGGCGGACCTGGTTCGATGGGCACGGCAATTTCATGGGATCGACCTTTGTGGCCAGCCACGCCGGCGATCCGCCGCTTGGGACACTGGCACTGGCTGTCGGACTGGCGGTGCGTGAAGCGGTGCTCAAGCATGTGCCCACCGGCCGCGAAGCTCTGTTGAAATGGCCCAATGACCTGTTGGTCGATGGCGCCAAGCTATCCGGCATCCTGCTGGAAGGCGCGCGCGGCGGGGTGGTGGTCGGCATCGGCGTGAACCTGGCAGTGGCGCCGGAACTGCCCGACCGCCCGACGATCGCGCTCGCTAAGCTTGGTGCCCGGATAGATCGCGATGCCTTCGCAAACGACCTTGCCCTAGCGGTCGGCCAGGAAGTTGAGCGCTGGCGCACCTTTGGCCTGGAACCGCTAATCCGGCGCTGGGTCGCGGCGGCTCATCCCGTCGGCACCCCGCTGCGGGCGGGCGAGGGGGCAGAGACCATCGAAGGCACCTTTGCCGGCCTCGGACCTGATGGGGCGCTGCAACTTCGCTTGGCGGATGGCTCGCTGCGTGCCATTCACGCCGGCGAAATCAACCTGTCCAACCGGAGCTAGGCCAATGCTGCTCGCGATCGATGTCGGCAACACCAACGTGGTCTTCGCGCTGTTCGAAGGCCGCACGATCAAGACACGCTGGCGCATCGCCACCGATCCGCGCCGGACCGGCGATGAATATGCCGTCTGGCTGATGCAGCTGCTGACGATCGAGGGGATTGATCGCTCGGTCATCAAGAAGATCATCGTCTCCACCGTCGTGCCGCGCGCGCTCCACAACCTGGAAGTACTGGCCGACAAGTACTTCGGTGTGAAGGCCCTGGTCGCTGGCGTACCGCCGGTCGATTACGGCATGGAGATCGACGTTGATGAGCCGCGCTCGCTCGGGGCGGACCGCGCGGTCAATGCCATCGCCGCGCACGCCAAGTATCAGGGGGACCTGATCGTGGTCGATTTTGGCACGGCCACGACCTTTGACGCGATCGACTTCAACGGGGCCTACAAAGGCGGGATCATCGCGCCGGGCCTCAACCTGTCGCTCGATGCCCTGGTCGGCAACACGGCCAAGTTACCGCGGATCGCGATCCGCAGCCCGGATACGAACAGCGTGATAGGCCGGAATACCGAGGATCAGATGCTGATCGGCGTGTTCTGGGGTTATGTCGCCATGATGGAAGGACTGATTGCCCGGATGCGCAGTGAAATCGGACGCCCCGCACGGGTCATCGCGACGGGCGGCCTGGCCATCCTGTTTGACCAGCACACTGACATCTTCAATGCGGTCGATGCTGATCTGACTCTCGAAGGCATGGCCATCCTGGCCGAGAAAGCCAAGTGAAGCCCGGCAAGGAACTGCTGTTCTGCGCGCTCGGGGGATCGGGCGAGATCGGGATGAACGTCAACCTCTATGGGGCTGACGGCAAATGGCTGATGGTCGATCTAGGCATGACCTTTGGCGCCAACGAATATCCTGGCACCGAACTGGTTTTTGCCGATCTGGAATTCATCGAAGAGCGCAAGAAGGATCTGGTCGGCGTGGTGCTGACCCACGCGCACGAGGATCATATTGGCGCCGTGCCCTATTTCGCGCAGGAACTGGGCGTGCCGCTTTATGCCACGCCCTTCACTGCGCGGCTTGTGGCTGACAAGCTGCAGGAAGCGGGCCTGCTCAAGGAGGTCCAGCTCAAGGTGATCGACCATCTGGAGCCGTTCCAGCTGGGTCCGTTTTCGATGCGATATCTGCCGCTGGCCCACTCGATTGCCGAGGGTAACGCGCTGGTGATCGAGACGCCCTACGGCCGGGTGTTCCACACCGGTGACTGGAAGCTGGATGACGATCCGCTGGTCGGCGTACCTGCGACCGCCGCAGAGTTGACGGCAATCGGCGACCAGGGCGTGCTTGCGCTGGTTTGCGATTCGACCAACGTGTTCAATCCCAAGTCATCGGGGTCGGAAGGTGCGGTGCGGGCAGCCTTGCTGGATGAGGTTGGCCGGCATCACGGCAAGCGCGTGCTGGTCACCACCTTCGCGTCCAACGTTGCCCGGCTCCAGACGCTGGGCGAGGTGGCCGTGGCGACCAAGCGGCGGCTCTGCGTGGCGGGGCGTTCGCTCGACCGGATCATCCGTACCGCCCAGGCCAGCGGCTATTTGAAGAACCTGCCGGACCTGGTCGACTTTGACACGGCGATGAACTTGCCGCGCGGCGAAGTGCTGATCCTCGCGACCGGCGGGCAGGGTGAACCACGCGCCGCCCTCTCGCGCATCGCCGAGGATACGCACCAGATCGCGCTGGAGGCGGGCGATGTCGTGCTGTTCTCCAGCCGGCAGATCCCCGGCAACGAGATCGCGATTGGCCGGATCCAGAACCGGCTAGCCGGTCGCGACATCACGATGGTGACTGACCGTCAGGCCGAAATCCACGTGTCGGGCCACCCGGGGCGACCTGAACTGGAAGCCATGTATGACTGGCTGCGGCCGGAAATCCTGGTGCCGGTCCATGGCGAACTGCGCCATATGCGCGAACAGGCTCGGGTTGGGCGGGCCAAGGGCATTCCCAAGGCTGTGGTGCAGCAGAATGGCGATCTGATCCGCCTGGCCCCGGGCAAGCCCGGCAAGATCTCGGAAGTGCGGGCCGGACGGCTTGTGCTCGATGGCGATATCCTGACGCCTGCCGATGGCGAAGCCATCGTGATGCGCCGGCGGCTCGCCGCCAATGGCCTGGTCATCGTTGTGCTCGATGGCAAGGGCCGGGTCCATGTCGAAGGCATCGGCCTGCCGCTGGACGAGGACTATGACGATTTCACCGCCGAGGCGCGCGAGGACGTGGCCGTGGCGCTAACCAAGCTCAAGGGTGGGGCGCGGCATGACCGCGAGGCAATTTCAGAAGCGGCGCGTCTGGCGGCGCGCCGTGCCGCGCAGCGCTGGTCGGGTAAGAAGCCCCAGGTGCGCGTGATCCTCCCGGAGCCATAAGTCATGAAGATTACATCGATTATCGCGATCTACGCGATGTTCTGGGTGCTGGCGGCATTCCTGGTCATGCCCTTCGGCATCCGCACCCACGAGGAGGCTGGCGAGGCTACGATCAAGGGGCAGGCCAACAGCGCCCCGGCCAATTTCCAGCCGCGCAAGATTGCCAGGCGGGCGACGATCCTTTCGGCGCTGATGTTTGGCCTGTACTACGCCAATTACGTCAATGGCTGGCTTGGCCCGCAGGACTTTGACCTGACCCAGGTGATTAGCGACAAGCCCGATCTGCCCAAGAGTTACTGACCCCAAAGCAAAAGGGCGCGGCACCCTGTGGTACCGCGCCCTTTCGATTTGCCTTTTGACTGAATGATCAGCCGAGGTTCGCGCTGACCATTGCGTAAAGCATCGGCAGCGAAAGCAGCAGGTTGGTGCGGCTTGCCATCAGCGCGCGCGGGGCGAGCTTGGCCTTTTCCTCAGCCGTGGCTTCGACAATGCCCAGGATCTTCTTCTGCGCCGGCCAGATGATGAACCAGACGTTGAAGGCCATGATCAGCGCCAGCCACATGCCAAGGCCGATCAGGTTGACGTTGCCTTCGCCCGAGAAGGTCATCGCCTGGTGGCCGTAGCCATTGACGAAGGCGATCACGAGGCCAGTCACAACCGTGAGCAGAGCGGACCAGCGGAAGAAGAAGAACACCTTGGGCGCGATATAACCGGTGACGCCTTTTTTGAGCTCGTCCGGGACGGTCGGCATGGTCGGGACCTGCACGAAGTTCAGGTAATAGAGCAGTCCGATCCACAGGATGCCGAAGAACACGTGCAGCCAGCGGAACACCGAATTGACATCAAGCGTGGCCGAACCGGCCCAATGGAGCATCACGGCCACCGCCGCGATCAGCCCGACAACCAGCACCAGGTGCAGGTTTCCAAAAAACTTAGCCATTTGCTTCCCCCTAAATTGAAGCTTGTGGTTGGCCCACGATCTATGTGGGCAGACTGGCGTTATCGCCGCTCCAGCCATTAAAGTCACTGGCTTTTTGGCTGGTTCCCCCTGTCCTTTGGAACAGGTGCGCTCATTCGTGCGGCGGATTTTCCAGCACTTCGGCCTGTTCCTCGGCTGCAAGCCCATGGCGCATCAGCATGGGGATCTGGGCAAAGGTGAACAGGAAGGTGGCGGGCAGGAAGACCCACAGCTTGGCCGCGATCCAGTCGCCGAAGGAAAGCGAGTGACGCAAGCCTTCGTTGACCGCCGCAAGGACCAGAAAGAACAAGCCCCAGTTGCGCGACAGCTTCATCCAGCCCGCATCGTCCAACCCTTCGAAGGCAGCCTCGAGCAGAATCTTGAGCAGCGCCTTGCCGCGCCAGACGCCCACCAGCAGCGTTACGCCGAACAGCAGGTAGATCGCGGTTGGCTTGACCTGGATCCAGATCGGATCGTGGAGCAGCACCGTCAGGCCGCCAAAGCCGACGATCAGCAAGGTGGACAGCCACAGCATCGGCGAAACCTTGCCAAGCTTCCACTTGGAGACCAGCAGCGCGATCACTGCGGCGATCATGAAGCTGACCGTGCCCTTGATGACGGCCAGCACTTCGGCCACGCTATTCTCGCGATCAGCCGGGGAGTAGTACTTGTAGATCGCGAAGAACACGATCACCGGGCCGTAATCGACTGCCAGGTTGAGCCAGCCTGACTTCTGCTTGCCAGCCTCCGCCATCACGCCACCCCCGCAATCACGCGGGCAACAAGGTCGGGATCGAACGGACGCAGGTCATCCAGCCGCTCACCCACGCCGATGGCGTGGATTGGCAGGCCATACTGCTCGGCCGCAGCCACCAGCACGCCGCCGCGGGCCGTGCCATCCAGCTTGGTCATGATCAGTCCGGTCACGCCGGCAACCTCCTTGAAAGTTTCGATCTGCTGGAGCGCGTTCTGGCCATTGGTGGCATCGAGCACCAGCACCACGTCATGCGGCGCTTCCGGGTTGAGCCGGCCCAGAACCCGGCGGATCTTGGCCAGTTCGTCCATCAGCTCGCGCTTGTTCTGGAGGCGTCCGGCGGTATCGACGATCAGTGCATCGATCCCCTGGTCGGTCGCCGTCTTGACCGCATCGAACACGATCGAGGCCGGATCGCCGCCTTCCGGCCCCGTCACGATCGGCACGCCGACGCGGTCGGCCCAGACCTTAAGCTGGCCAATCGCGGCCGCACGGAACGTATCGCCCGCGGCCAGCATCACGCCGTAATCCAGTTCCTGGAAATAGTGCGCCAGCTTGGCGATGGTGGTCGTCTTGCCCGAGCCGTTGACGCCGATGACAAGGATCACCTGCGGGCGCGGGAAGGCGACAATGTCGATCGGCTTGGCGACCGGGCGGAGGATCTTGGCGATCTCTTCGGCCACGGCTTCCTTGATTGATTGCTCGTCCGCCCCGCGTTCGAACTTCTCATTGGCAAGCCGCTCGCGGATCCGGGCGGCGGCGCGCGGGCCAAGGTCGGAAAGGATCAGCGCATCCTCGATCTCGTCGAGTTGCGCGTCGTCCAGCCGGGTTTTGCTGACGATGCCGGAAAGGTTCTCGCCAAGGCGCTCGGAGGTCTTGCGCAGGCCGCCGAAGACCCGCTCGGTCCAGCTTGTGCCTTCGCTCATGCCAGCAGTCCTTCGACGATCCGGGTCGGGGTAACGGTCACGATAGTTCCAGCCTGTGTTCCGGGCGCCAACTGCACCCGCGCGAAGTTCGGCGCATGGCCTGTCCCGTCGCGTTCGGCAAGCACCTGTTGCGGCCTGCCGAGCAGCGAATGCAGCCATGCCGCGCGTTCGGCAGCGATCACCCGGCGCAGTTCGGCAGCGCGGGCCTTGATCGTGGCTGCGGCAACCGGTGGCATCCGTGCTGCGGGCGTGCCGGTGCGCGCCGAGTAGGGAAAGACATGGCCGTGAACGATGCCCAGTTCACGGATGATCGAGCGGTTGGCGGCGTGGGCGGCGTCATCTTCAGTCGGGAAACCGGCGATCAGGTCGGCACCGACAGCAATCTCGGGGCGGGACGCCTTCAGCCGCGCGACCAGATCCACCGCATCGGCGCGGAGATGACGGCGCTTCATCCGCTTGAGGATCAGATCGTCGCCATGCTGTAGCGAGAGGTGGACGTGCGGCATCACGCGAGGTTCGTGCGCGAGCAGATCGAACAGCGACGCGTCGATCTCGATTCCGTCGAGCGAGGAGAGACGAACCCGGGGCAGATCGGGAAAGGCCTCAAGAATGGCTGCGACAAGGTGACCCAGGCCTGGTGCTCCTGTCAGGTCGTGCCCCCAGGACGTCAGGTCGACGCCGGTCAGCACGACCTCCTGTGCGCCACCGGCAAGGTGCCGATCGACTTCGCGCAGGGCTGCGCTGACTGGCAGCGAGCGGCTCGGGCCGCGGCCTTGCGGGATCACGCAGAAGGTGCAGGCATGGTCGCAACCGTTCTGCACGGCGATAAAGGCGCGTGTGTGGGTCGGGTAGGGAGCTGCCTGCTTCGTTGCGGCATTCCATGCGCGCGGGTCGAGCTTGGCCTGGTTGGCGACCAGTCCATCGACTTCGGGCAAGGCCGAAAGCGCCGCGCGCTCCACCTCGGCCGCACAGCCAGTTACGATCAGGCGGGCGTCGGGATGGGCGCGGCGCGCCCGGCGGATCGCCTGCCGGGTCTGGCGCACGGCCTCGGCCGTGACGGCGCAGGAGTTGATGACGACCAGATTCGGCTCAGCCGCCAGCATGGCGCGCAGATCCTCGCTCTCCGAGAGGTTGAGCCGACAGCCCAGCGAAATCACCTCGGCCATATCAGGCGTCGTAGTCGGCAGGATCGAAGGTGCCGCGGAAGCTCTCGGTGGCCGGACCGGTCATGGTGATGCGGTTGTCGGCACCCCAAGCGATCTGCAGCGGGCCGCCCGGCAGGCGTACGGTCACCGTGCCGCGATCAACCAGACCCCGGCGCATCGCCGCTACGGCCGTTGCACAGGCCCCGGTGCCGCAAGCGCGCGTCTCACCCACGCCGCGCTCCCATACCCGCAGGCGGATTTCATCGCGCGAGACAATGGTGGCGACATTGACATTGATCCGGGCCGGGAAGAGCGGGTCATGTTCGATCAACGGGCCAAGCTGCTCCAGCGCTGTCGCAGCGGTATCCGGCACAAAGAACACCACATGCGGATTGCCGACATTGACCGCGCCGGGGCTTTCCAACCCGTCCCAGCCGACCGGCATGGCCAGGGTATCGAGCGGATAGGCGAGGGGGATGGAATCCCAGTCGAACCTGGGTTCACCCATGTCGACGGCCACGCCAGCATCCACCGGATTGGTCGCCAGCATTCCGCCCAAAGTCTCGATCGCAGCCGGCTTGCCCAGCAGCAAGCCTATTGCCCGGGTGGCATTGCCACAGGCTTCCACTTCGCTGCCATCGGCGTTGAAGATTCGCATCCGCACGTCGGCCCGGTCCGACGGTTCAAGCAGGATCAGTTGATCGCAGCCAATTCCGGTCTTGCGATCGGCCAGCGCAGCCGCCAGCCGGTTGGTCATCATCGGCACATCGCGATCACGCGCATCGAGCACGACAAAGTCGTTGCCCAGGCCATGCATCTTGATGAACGGAACGCGCATGACGCGCGTCTATGCGCTGGGGAAGCCTGCGTCCAGTGTCAGGCGCGGCGCGCGCGCTGCGGTTTCGCTGGAGCCTCGGCTGCGGCCCGTTCCTTGCGCTCTAGCGTCATGTGCAGCTGGCGCAGCCCTTCCAGCGTGATATCTGCTGGCTGAGGATGGCCATAGAGATAGCCCTGCGCCTTGAGGCCATCATAGCCGCCGAGCGCCGCCAGCACCTCTTCGGATTCGACCCCCTCTGCCGTTACCGGCATTCCCAGACCTTGGCCAAGCGCGACGATCGACTTGACGATCGTGCGGTTCTCTTCGCTTTCGGGCATGCTGGAAATGAAGCTGCGATCGATCTTGATCCGATCGAATGGCAGGCTGCGCAGCTGGGCGAGCGAGCTGTAGCCGGTGCCGAAATCGTCAAGACTGACGCGGATGCCCTGGTTCTTGAGGCTGGTGATCATTGAGCGGACCAGGCCGACATTCTCGTGCAGGCTGCTTTCGGTGATCTCGATTTCCAGCCGGTGCGGCGGGAAGTTCGCTTCAACCAGCAGCTTGAGCAGCTTCTGCGCAAACCACGGATCGCGCAGTTGCACAGGCGAAATGTTGACCGCGAGGGTCAGCTTCGGATCCCAGGCCCGGGCATCGCGCAGTGCCTGGCGAATGACCGATTCCGATAGCTCGGCAATCGCGCCGATTTCCTCGGCAACTGGAATGAAGATATCCGGCCCGACTTTGCCCAGCGTTGGCGACATCCAGCGCGCCAGCATTTCGAACCCGACCAGCTCGCCGGTCGCGAGGTCGATCTGCTTTTCGTAGTAAGGTACGAATTCGCCAGCCGAAACACCGCGGCGGATGCCGGCTTCCAGTTCGCCGCGGAAGCGCAACTCGCTCTCCATCGCCGGGGTAAACCAGGCAATCTGGTTGCGGCCCTGGCGCTTGGCATGGAACATGGCAATGTCCGCTTTGTGCAGCAGGGTCGACAGATCGTCGTTAGCATCCTCATCGCTGCGCGACAGTCCAAGCGAGACCGTGGCTTCAATCGCCATCCCGTTCCATTCGACGCATTCGGCCACGCGGTTGACGATATCAGAGCAGAGCTGTTCGATCGGGTCCGGTCGGCGCGGGTCGAACGGCAGGATGCAGGCAAATTCATCGCCGCCAATCCGGGCCAGGATGGCCCCTTGGGGCAGAATGCCCCGCAACCGATCAGCCGCGGTCCGCAGGATCGCATCGCCGGCCTGGTGGCTATGAAGATCGTTGACGTGTTTGAAGTTGTCGAGATCGAGCATGGCGACGGCCAGGGCACCGTGCTCCTGCCGGACCCTCATCAGCAAGGCTGCACCCGCATCGTTGATGCTGCGGCGGTTCAGGCAACCGGTCAGCGGATCGGTTTCAGCCAGGCCACGAGCTTCGGCTGCCTGCTCGCGCGTGATGATCACTTCGCGCGCCAGTTCGCGAAACCGCATCCAGCCAAGCAGGATCAGCGCGATATTCAGCAACATGGCCGTTGCCAAAACCTGATTGGGTCCCTCGCCCTGGCCCATGATCGCCCGAAGCACCTTGGGCAGAACCTGTCCGCCGGTGACGACAAACATCACCACGGCTACGGCAGCTAGGCCGTATGTGATCAGGTCACGCCTGGTCTGTCCAGTTCTAGGCACAATACCCAGCATAGATCGCCTTGCAGCCGATTGAGCCGCAACTATTACAGACCATGCTGAAATTTGCGTTAAAGTGCGTCCGCTACTTCTTCAGACCGATCTCGCGCAGCCGCTGCTGCAGGAATTCATCGGCGGAAATGGGTTCAGGATAGCGATCCGGATTATCGGCAGAAATGCACTGCGGCAGGGTCTTGATCGGAAAATCGCTGCGCAGATGCAGGAAGAACGGCATCGAATAGCGGCTGAACTTGGCGCGTTCCGGATTAGGATTGCGGACCCGGTGGATCGTTGAAGGCAGGTAGTGGTTGGTCAACCGCTCAAGCATGTCGCCAACGTTGATCACCATTGCCCCCTCGGGCGGCGAGGCGCTGATCCATTCCTTGCCCTGGAACAGCAGTTCCAGCCCGGCTTCCTCGGCGCCCAGCAGCAGGGTGATCAGGTTGATGTCGCCATGGGCTCCGGCGCGGATCGCTTCGCCTGACAGGTTCGGGATTGGCGGATAGTGCAGCAGGCGCATAACCGAGTTGCCGTCTTCGATGCCTTTGTCAAACCAGTGTTCGTCAAGGCCCAGGTAGAGCGCGATCGCGGAAAGGATCGTTGCCCCGGTCTCGTCAAACTGGCGGTAGAGCTCGGTGAAGACATCCTGAAAGCCTGCGGGCCGCGCCGGCCAGACGTTTGGCGGCATCGAGGCATCGGCCAGCGGGCTGCCCTCTGGCAGATCGCGGCCAACGTGCCAGAATTCCTTCAGGTCGTGATGCTTGGCGTCCTTGGCGATCTCGACACCAAAGGGCGTATAGCCGCGCGCACCGGCAATCGCGGGGTTGTGATAGCTGCGCTTTTCGTCCTCAGGCAGCGCGAAAAATTCTTCCGACAGTTTCCAGGCGCGGTCGATCAGGTCGCGGTCGATCGCGAAATCCTTGACCATGGCAAAGCCGAAGGTGCGGAAGCTCTCTCCAATTGCCTGGGCAAATTCAGCCTTGGGCATAGTCAACGACAGGACGGGGAGTGACGTGAGAGACACGGAGTGGACGCTTTCGAGATTCTGGGGCAATGGGCCGCGCCATAACCCCTTTCGTGAGTTCTGGCATGACCAAAATCAATTCCTACTGGCTGATGAAATCGGAACCCGATGTCTACAGCTGGGATGACCTGGTGGCCGAGGGTGAGGGGACCTGGGATGGTGTGCGCAACTACACCGCGCGGCTCAACCTGCGGGCGATGCAGGTGGGCGATGAAGTATTCTTCTATCACTCGAATATTGGCGTTGAAATAGTTGGAATCGCTGTAATTTCGCAGGAAGGATTTCAGGACCCTACTGACGAAACCGGACGCTGGACCTCGGTCAAGGTCAAGCCGGTCCGAAAGCTCAAGCGGCCGGTGACGCTGAAGGAAATCAAGGCTGATCCGGCGCTGGCCGAAATGGAACTGCTGACCAAGTTCCGGCTCTCGGTCAGCAAGGTGACCGAAGCGGAATGGAACCATGTGCTGGCGTTGGCCGGCGGTTAAGCCAGACCGACCATTTTCCTACACGCCGGCTGCTTGCTATGCTGGCCGCCGCTCTTTCCAATCGTTGAACCTTGCCACTGTGTGCCGATCGCCGAGCGGAGCGGCGCCGCTCCGGCAGTTTTTCTTTTCCCAACATCCAAAACCGGCCGAATTTTGCCAGAAACCTTGCAAATCCGCCGGTCTCCGCCTGTTGGGAGAAGCGGACTCAGTGTCAACTGTGTCAACTCCAACGTCACGCTGCTGTCATTTGCTGGCCTTGGCGCGGAGCCCTGAAACGCTGGCGCCTCCGGCGCTGAGCTGTTCGATGTCGATCACCAGGTGCAGCAGCCGCAAGCCCTTGCGGCTCTTGGCTGCGGCTAGGGCGGCATCGAATTCGGCGTTGCTCTCGACCCGCTCGGCCCACCCGCCATAGGCGCGGGCGAGGGCGGCGAAGTCTGGGTTGTGGAGCGTTGTCCCCGATACCCGCTCGGGAAACTCGCGCTCCTGGTGCATCCGGATCGTGCCATAGGCGCCGTTGTCGACCAGTACGACCAGCAGATCGCAGCCATACTGAACGGCGGTGGCCAGTTCCTGCCCGTTCATCAGGAAATCGCCGTCACCGGCCAGGGCAATGACTGTGCGATCGGGAAAGCGCTTGGCCGCCGCGACGGCTGCGGGAACACCATAGCCCATTGCCCCGGCGGTCGGGGCTAGCTGGGTCGGGAAACCGTTGTAGTGCCAGAAGCGGTGCCACCAGCCGGAGAAGTTGCCGGCGCCGTTGCAGATGATCGCGTCGTCCGGCAGCTCGCTGCGCATCCGAGCGACAACCTGGCCCATGTCGAGCTTGTGGCCGTTGGGCTGGGGCGTTGACCATTCGAGCCACTGCTGGTGTGCTTCAGGACCGGCGTCAAATGGCACAATGTCATCGTCCCAAAGATCCGCTGCCTCGGCGAATTCGGCCATATCGGCACAGATCGCCAGGTCGGCGCGGTAAACGCGGCCCAGTTCAGCGGGATCAGGGTGCACGTGGACCAGGGTCTGGCCAGGGTGCTCGGGTGTGATCAGGGTGTAGCTGTCGGTCGTTGCTTCACCCAGCCGCGCGCCAACCACCAGCACCAGGTCGGCATGCTTGATCCGCTCGACCAACTTGGGGTTGGGGCCATAGCCCAGATTGCCGGCCCAGACCTGGCTGGAATTGGGCACCGCATCCTGGCGGCGAAAAGCCCCGGCCACGGGCAGGCCGACTCGTTCCGCAAAGCTGGTGAAGTGCTCGCGCGCTTTGGCGTGCCAGCCGCCGCCGCCAATGATGGCCACCGGAGCGCAGGCATCCTCTAGCATCCGCATCAGCGTGACCATCGCATCGGGGCAGACCGCCTGGGCCGGACGGGTGATGGGGGGGCGCGGTGCGGTGCCGCTCACCTCCTCAAGCAGCATGTCTTCGGGCAGAGCAATCACCACCGGGCCAGGACGGCCAGCCAGCGCCGTGGCCCAGGCGCGGGCGACGTATTCGGGAATGCGGCGGGGGTCATCAATCCGCAGCACCAGCTTGGCCAGCGGCGCGAACATCGTACCGAAATCGACCTCCTGAAAGCCTTCGCGATCCTTCATCCCGCGATCGACATCGCCGATGAACAGCAGCATCGGCTGCGAATCCTGGAAGGCGACATGGGCACCGATGCTGGCATTGGTCGCGCCCGGGCCGCGCGTGACGAAGCAGACGCCAGGCTTGCCGGTCATCGTGCCATCGGCGCAGGCCATGAAGGCTGCCCCGCCTTCCTGGCGGCAGATCACGGTCTCAATCTCGGGGCTGTCATGCAAGGCGTCGAGGACGGCAAGGAAGCTCTCGCCGGGGACGGTGAAGATTCGGTCGCAGCCTTGCTCGATCAGGCAATCAACAAGCAGCCGGCCGCCGGTAACGCTGGTCTGTTCAGTCATTTCGGCGTCTTAGCGACCAGTGCGCGTTGCGGCAACGAGGGGCGGGGCCTTTATGACCATCGTGGTTAGTGTCCCGCGATGGGATGGTCGAAAAAGCACAAGGTTACCGGGCTGGCAGGATGGTGAACACTTTCTTAAGCCTGAGCCATGAGACGTGCACTGGTTGTCACCGATGAGACTGCCCGCCATCCTTTTCTGGCGAGCCTGCCCCCGCATGTTCGCCGCGGAATCGGGCCAATCCGCAAGGCGGTGCGGAAGCATTTCACCATGCAGGACGTGAAAGAATTCCTGATGGCCTACTGCGCCTGCTTCGTCGCGGTCAGCGCCTTCCTTATCTGACCAGCGCCACCTCTTCGGCCGCGACCAGTTTTCGGCCCAGCCAGGCTGAAACCAGGCACATGGCGGCTCCCAGCAGGAGCTGATCGACCATCGGCACGCCGGCCGCACTCATCCCCAAAGCGATGACTGAGCCGAGCACCATCGCACCCGAATTGACGATATTGTTGGCGGCGATCGTCCGGGCTGTCTCCGATTTGTCCACGAAAGTGGTCAAGAAGGCATAGAGCGGCACGACGAACATACCGCCAGCCACTGCAATGCCCAGCAGGCTCAGCAGCAAGGGAATCGCCAACGGTTCGTTGAGGAAGCCGGCTGTATCGAGCAGGCCGTCCTGCGGATGTGCGTGCCAGGTATGGCAGACCCACCAAAACGCGACCACAAATACCGCCATGACAATCACTGAAACCGGCGAATAGCGGGCCGAAACGGTGCCCTTGAGCAGTGCGTTGACCGACACCGAACCGATCGCGACACCGATCGAGAAAATCACCAGGAACAGGCTGGCGACCTCCTTGCTGGCCGAAAGCACATTCTTGGCCAGCGGCGGGAACTGGATGAAGAGCACCGCCCCGATCGTCCAGAAGAAGCTGATCGCCATGATTGCCAGAAATACACGACGGTCCTTCATGGTGTGCCTGATCAGCGTTACGGACGAACGCCAGACGTGGAAATCGAGCGGCTCGTTCGCAGTCTGCGGCGGCGCTGGGGGCACAAACTGAGCCGTGCCGTAACCGATGATGGCTGTGATGACGACGCCAACTGCGGCCCATTCAACGGGGATCCAGCCCGCCAGGATCGTGCCCGAGAGGATTGCGATATAGGTACCTGCTTCAACCAGTCCGGTGCCGGCAAGGACCTCGTTCTCGTGCAGGTGCTGCGGCAGGATCGCGTACTTGATCGGGCCGAAGAAAGTGGAATGAACGCCCATCGCGAGGAGGGCCAGCAACATCAAACCAACGGTGAAAGTCTGGTTGATCACACCCTGCCAGGCAAGAACCAAACCGAGGCCGCCGACCAACATGATTGCGATTTCGGATGCCTTAACGATCCGGATAATCCTTGCCTTGTCGCGCATGTCGGCCAATTGGCCAGCCAGGGCTGAAAGCAGGAAGAACGGTGCGATGAACAAGGCTGAGGCGACCGCGCTGAACAGGCCTTCGGCCGCTTCCGAGTTGTAAAGCGTGTAGACGACGAAGAAGACCATCGCATTGCGATAGAGGTTGTCGTTGAACGCATTGAGCAATTGGGTGACGAACAGCGGCAGGAAGCGGCGGCTGCGGATCAGGTGGGTCGAGGTGGTCATGCGGCCCTTGCTGAAGTTGCCTTGGCACCGGCTCTAACGACAGAAACGCTGCGGACAAGCCTGCTTAGACCCTTTTGCACCAAGTCGATCCGCGATAGGTCAGCAAGGCGATGTGGACCTTGCCGAACATCCTGACGCTCTCGCGCATTGTCGCCCTGCCCTTGCTGGCATTCCTGTTGTGGTGGCCGAACTGGCAATACGGCTATGGCCTGGCCTTTGCGCTCTACTGCCTGATGGGCATTACCGACTACTTTGACGGCTATCTCGCCCGGACGAGTGGCGCCGTTTCGAAGCTGGGCATCTTCCTCGATCCGATTGCCGATAAGATCATGGTCGCCACCGTGATCCTGACCCTTACAGCCCAGGGCATTCTTCGCGGGCCCTATGTGGGCGATATGCACGTGATTGCCGGCCTGATCATCCTCGTGCGTGAGATTGCTGTTTCGGGCCTGCGAGAGTTTCTGGGCGGCTTGCAGGTCTCGGTCCCGGTCAGCCGCCTCGCCAAATGGAAAACGACCTTCCAGCTGGTCTGCCTTGGTGCGCTGATCCTGGGCGTGGCCCTGCCGGAGTGGACGGTCAACTTCGCCGGATTGACGATCAACTTCCCCCACACGGTCGGACTTACCACGCTTTGGGCAGCCGCTGCCCTGACGGTGATAACGGGCTGGGACTATCTGCGGGTCGGTCTCAAGCACATGGACTGAGTTAACCAGCGCGCAGTTCTTCTGCGAGCAGGCGAAACTCTTCGGCGCGCGGGCTGTTCTTGCGCCAGATCAGGGCGATCTCGCGATTGGCGGATTCGCTAATCAGCGGACGAGCGACAACCTGGGTACCATTCAGAATTCCGGCGTCGAGCGCCATTTCGGGCAGCATGGTGAGGCCAAGGCCGTTGTCGACCATTTGCACCAGCGTATGCAGAGAAGTGCCGATCATGGTCGCGCTGGCCCGCAGTTCAGGCCGGTTGCAGGCAGCGAGGGCGTGCTCCTTTAGGCAGTGACCATCTTCAAGCAGCAGCAGCCGGTTCTCGTCGATCAGGTCGGGCGAGATTTCTTCGGGCGGATCGCGCGGGTCGTCCTTCGGGAAAGCCACATAAAGCGCGTCGAGCTCGATCGTTTCCTTTTCGACATCGCCAGTCGGGAAGGGCAGGGCCAGCAATACGCAATCGCTGCGGCCGTGGTGGAGACTTTCGATTGCTGCCTGGCTCGTTTCCTCGCGGAGGTAGAGCTTCAATTGCGGCCGTTCGCGGCGCAGGCGCGGGAGCATCCGGGGCAGCAGGAACGGCGCGATAGTCGGGATAACACTCATCCGCACTTCGCCTGACAGCGGTTGCCCGGCGCTCTGGACCATGTCGGAAAGCTCCTCGGCCTCGCGGAGCAGGCGGTGGGCCTTGGCGACCACGGCATTACCCAGCGGGGTAAAGCGCACGGCGCGCTTGGTCCGCTCAACCAGCACCACGTCAAGCAAAGTTTCGAGGTCACGCAAACCGGCCGAGAGCGTCGACTGCGAGACAAAACAGGCATCGGCAGCGCGGCCGAAGTGGCCATGTTCGTGGAGCGCCACGAGGTATTGAAGTTGCTTTAGCGTGGGGAGGTAGGTGGTCATGGCATCCTACTCCGCTGCGGCGATCTTGGTCTCGCTGCTGTCGCCAATCTTGTCGATGTGGGCCATCTTGAGGCGGCCCTTGACCACTGCAAAAGCCAGGCGGCCTTCCACAAGCTCCAGCGCATCACGCCCGAACTGCTCATAGCGCCAGCCCTCAAGCAGGGGCAACTCGCGCACGCCAGCAGCCAGCAGCTCAAGGTCTTCGCTGCGCGCCAGCAAGCGGGCAGCAACGTCGATCTCGCGGCTGCGGATCTTGAGCAGCAACTTGAGCAGGTCGGCCACCAAGGCCCCTTCCTTGCCGAGCGGAGCGCCGCGCGGCGTGCGTGGCGGAAGCTCGTCTTCGGTCAGGGGTTTGGCCGCTTCGAGCGTTGCCATCATTCGCTTGCCGATCTCATTGTCCTTCCATCCGGCGGAAAGGCCGCGGACCTTGGCAAGGTCGGCCTGGGTCTTGGGTGGATGGCTGGCGATATCAGCCAGGGTCTCGTCGCGGGCGATCCGGCCGCGCGGGATGTTCTTGTCCTGGGCTTCGTACTCGCGCCAGGCGGCCAAAGCCTTCAGACGGCCTAGCATCGCGGGATTGCGCCCCGCGGCCTTGATCCTGTGCCAGGCGATCGAAGGATCGTTGCGATAGTTTGCCGGATCGGCCAGCTTTTCCATCTCGATATCGAGCCAGGCTCCGCGGCCGGTCTTGATTAAACGCGCCAGGATCTTGGGGAAAATCTTGGCGAGGTGCGTGACGTCGCCAATGGCATATTCGATCTGCCGCTCGGTCAGTGGGCGGCGCGACCAGTCGGTAAAGCGCGCGCCCTTGTCGATCTGAAGGCCGATCCAGCTTTCGACCAAGTTGGAATAGCCGATCTGCTCGCTCTGGCTGATAGCCATCATTGCGATTTGGGTATCAAAGATCGGATGCGGCGTCTTGCCGGTCAGGTTGTAGATGATTTCAACGTCCTGACCGCCGGCGTGAAACACCTTGAGGACGTCTTCGTTGTCCACCAGAAGATCGAGCAGGGGCGACATATCGAGCCCCTTGGCGAGCGGATCGATCGCTGCAGCTTCCTCGGTATCGGCGATCTGGATCAGGCAGAGTTCGGGCCAATAGGTGTTCTCGCGCATGAATTCGGTGTCCACGCACACAAATTCCGCCTTGGCGAGCCGTTCGCACAGCGCAGCCAGTTCCGCGCTTTCAGTGATGAGGGGGTGTATTTTCATGCTTCTTTTCTGTAGTTGGGCCCGTGCGAGCCCCCGGCTTGACAAATGTGCGGCCATCGCCTGTTAGCCGCGCCTTCGCCCCTGCATCATTGCAGGCCGATTGGAAAGAGTTTCGATGCATCTTTATCGTTCGCACACCTGCGGCGCGCTGCGCGCCAGCGATGTAGGCCAAACCATCCGCCTGTCGGGCTGGGTCCACCGCAAGCGTGACCACGGCGGCGTGCTGTTCGTCGACCTGCGCGACCATTACGGCATGACTCAGATCGTCGCCGATGCCGACAGCCCGGCGCTGCCAATTCTTGAAAGCCTGCGCGTGGAATCGGTCGTGACGATCGATGGCGAGGTGAAGGCTCGCAGCACCGGCACCGTTAACGCGAACCTGCCGACTGGCGAGATTGAAGTCTTTGCGCGGTCCGCAACCGTGCTGAGCCGCGCCGAAGAGCTGCCGCTTCCGGTGGCAGGTGAACAGGAATATCCGGAAGATATTCGCCTGCGCTATCGCTTCCTCGACCTGCGCCGCGAGACGCTGCACGCCAACATCATGACGCGTACTGCAATCATCCGCGAAACCCGGCGGCGAATGGAAGACATCGGCTTTACGGAATTTTCGACCCCGATCCTGACCGCCAGCAGCCCCGAGGGCGCGCGCGACTTCCTGGTGCCGAGCCGCATTCACACCGGCAAGTTCTTTGCGCTGCCCCAGGCACCTCAGCAGTACAAGCAGCTCCTGATGGTCGCCGGGTTTGACCGCTATTTCCAGATCGCACCTTGCTTTCGCGATGAAGACCCGCGCGCCGACCGCTTGCCGGGCGAATTCTACCAGCTCGACCTTGAGATGAGCTTTGTCACCCAGGAAGAGGTCTGGGAAACGATGGAGCCGGTCATGGCCGGCATCTTCGAGACCTTTGCGAACGGTAAGCCAGTAACCCCGGCCGGACAGTTCCCGCGCATCCCCTATGCCAAGGCGATGCTCGACTTTGGCACCGACAAGCCGGACCTGCGTAACCCGCTGATCATCCGCGACGTGACGAGCGAGTTCACGTCGTCCGGCTTTGGCCTGTTCGAAAAGATCGTCGGCACCGGCGGCGTCGTGCGACTGATTCCGGCGCCGGAGACTGCAGGTCTTAGCCGCAAGTTCTTTGACGACATGAACGAGTGGGCCCGCAGCGAAGGCTATGCCGGCCTTGGCTATGCGACCCGCAAGGATGGTGTTTTCGGGGGGCCGATCGCCAAGAACCATGGCGAGGACAAGATGGCCGCGCTGTGGGATTCGCTTGGTCTTGGCCCGAACGATGGTGCTTTCTTCGCCGCTGGCAAGGAAGACCAGGCCGCCAAGCTGGCTGGTGCCGCCCGCACCCGCGTCGGCGAACAGCTGGAACTGACCGACAAGGATTCGTTCCGGTTCTGCTGGATCATAGATTTCCCGTTCTATGAATGGGACGAGGACGAGAAGAAGCTCGACTTCGCGCACAACCCGTTCTCGATGCCGCAGGGCGGGCTGGAAGCCTTGCAGACGCAGGATCCGCTGACCATCAAGGCGTATCAGTACGACATGGTCTGCAACGGCTACGAGCTTGCTTCTGGCTCGATCCGCAACCAGCACCCGGACCTGATGGTCAAGGCGTTCGAGCTGACCGGCCTGACCCAGGCCGATGTCGAAGCGCGCTTTGGCGGGATGTACCGCGCGTTCCAGTATGGCGCCCCGCCACATGGCGGGATGGCGGCCGGGGTTGATCGCATGGTCATGCTGCTGTGCGGCGTGCAGAACCTGCGCGAAATCACGCTGTTCCCGATGAACCAGCGCGCTGAGGACCTGCTGATGGGCGCGCCTTCACCGGCGGAACCCAAGCAGCTGCGCGAGCTTGGCCTGCGGATTGTCGAGCAACCGAAGGGCTGATTTTCGCAACGGTTTGCCAAACTGCATACGTATCGCCGCATAGGCGAATGTGTGGATGCGGTGCACCCCCTTGCCAGCCGCGCCGCCGTTCTCTAGGGCGGGGATCAACACTGTTTCATTTGCCGTTCACGAAGGGGTAAATCCATGAGCGACACCGCCGACCGGGTTAAGAAGATTGTCGTCGAGCACCTCGGCGTCGAAGCCGAAAAGGTGACTGAGGACGCGAGCTTCATTGACGATCTGGGCGCTGACAGCCTCGACATCGTCGAGCTTGTCATGGCTTTCGAAGAAGAATTCGGTGTCGAAATCCCTGACGATGCGGCTGAAAAGATCAGCACCGTTTCGGACGCGATCAAGTACATCGACGAGAACAAGGGCTGATCCAGCCCGCTTTCCGCACCGGCCCCAAGCCTGTCTGGGGGTTGAACTGCGGAAGCCGAGACATGAAATTTGACAGGCCCAGTCCCGCAAAGGGTCTGGGCCTGTCGCATATCCGGAGAAGTGCATGCGCCGCGTAGTGGTTACGGGACTGGGCCTGGTTACCCCGCTTGGGGGCGATGTCGAAACGACTTGGGCGAACCTGCTTGCCAGCAAGTCCGGCGCGGGTCCGATCACGCGGTTCGATCCGGCTGACCAAAAGTGCCAGATCGCTTGCGAAGTTAAGCCTGCTGACCACCCGTGGGGCTTCGATCCGAACAAGCGCGTCGATCACAAGATCCAGCGTCAGGTCGATCCATTCATCATTTATGGCCTCGACGCGGCGGGCCAGGCGCTTGAAGATGCCGGCCTGACCGAAATGGACGAAGACTTAAAGATGCGGACCGGCTGTTCGATCGGCGCGGGGATTGGCGGCCTTCCGGGCATCGAATCGGAATCGATTGTCCTGCACGAGAAGGGCCCATCACGCGTGAGCCCGCACTTTGTCCATGGCCGAATCATCAACCTGATCTCGGGCCAGGTCTCGATCAAATATGGCCTGATGGGTCCCAACCATGCGGTCGTGACCGCCTGCTCGACCGGCGCTCACTCCATTGGCGATGCTGCGCGGATGATCAAGGACGGCGATGCCGATATCATGTTGGCGGGTGGGGCGGAAAGCACCGTCAATCCGCTCGGGATCGCGGGCTTTGCCCAGGCGCGCGCGCTCAACTGCAGCTTCAATGATCGCCCCGAACAGGCCAGCCGCCCTTATGACAAGGAGCGCGACGGTTTCGTGATGGGCGAGGGCGCCGGCATCGTTGTGCTGGAAGAGTACGAGCATGCCAAGGCGCGCGGCGCAAAGATCTATGCCGAAGTGGTAGGCTATGGCCTGTCGGGGGATGCTTACCATGTCACGGCGCCGCACCCGGAAGGCAAGGGCGCTGAGCTTTCCATGCGGATGGCCATGCGCAAGGCCGGCCTCCAGCCCGGCGACATCGACTATGTCAATGCCCACGGCACATCGACGATGGCCGATACCATTGAACTGGCGGCCGTAAAGCGAGTGCTTGGCAACGACCTTTCTGGCGCATCGATGAGCAGCACCAAATCGGCTATCGGCCACCTCCTTGGCGGTGCCGGCGCGGTTGAGACAATCTTCTGCATCCTTGCGATCCGAGATCAGATTGTCCCACCGACGCTCAATCTCGACAATCCTGACGAGGGTACGGAAGGCGTAGACCTGGTGCCCAAGGTGGCCCGCAAGCGCACAGTCCGCGCCGCGCTCAACAACAGCTTCGGGTTCGGCGGAACCAACGCTTCGGTGATCGTCAAGGCACTCGAAGATTAATGCTCGGAAGGCGGGGCTGCTGGCCGCTGCTAGCAGCGGTCTTGTTGGCGCTTGCCGCGCTGGGCTGGCTGGTAGCTGGCTGGTTCACCGCTGGGCCCCTTAAGCAGGAAACGGCCTTTGTGGTCCCCGATGGGGCCAGCCTGTCCATTGTTGCCACCAAGCTTGAGAAGGAAGGCGCCATCGACAGCGCCGAGGCCTTCCGCATCCGCGCCCGGATCTTTGGGGCGGGCGCGCCGATCAAGGCCGGGGAATTCATGTTCCCCAAGGGCGCAAGTCCATCGCGTATCTTGTCGATCATCCAGGGCGACGAGGTGCTGCGGCGCTTTGTGACCATTCCTGAGGGGATGCCCTCGATCATGGTCTATGAGCGGTTGATGGCGAACGACCAGCTGACCGGGACGATCGAAGTGCCCGCCGAAGGCTCGGTTCTGCCGGACACCTACGAAATTGAGCGCGGAGAAAGCCGCCAGGCTGTGCTGCTGCGGATGCAAGCGGCGATGCAGCGGACATTGGCCGAGCTTTGGGCCAAACGAAGCGCCAACACGGCCGTCGCAACGCCTCAGGCTGCCCTGGCGCTGGCAGCAATCGTCGAAAAAGAAACCGGCAAGCCGAGTGAGCGCCACACGGTGGCCGGGCTTTATTCCAACCGCCTGCGCCAGGGGATCATGCTCCAGGCCGATCCGACGATCATCTATCCGATTACCAAGGGCAAGCCGCTGGGACGCCGCATCCGCCAAAGCGAGATTCAGGCGGTCAATGACTACAACACCTATACGATGATCGGCCTGCCCAAGGGGCCGATCACCAACCCGGGCCGCGCCTCGATCGAAGCCGTGCTCAATCCGGCGCAAACCGACATGCTTTACATGGTTGCCGATGGGACCGGCGGGCACCTGTTCGCCAAGACGCTCGACGAGCACAATGCCAACGTCGAGCGCTGGTTCGCGATCCGCAAGGCACGCGGGGACTTTTGACCAGTTCCCCGTCGAGCCAATTCAGGGTTCGACGATCTTGAACCCACCTGGGATCGGATCAATCGCATTGAGCCATGCTTCCGCAGCGGCGCGATCACCTTCAACCTTCACGCCCATCATTTCGAGCTGTGCCAGCGGCATCTTCATGAACAACAGGCCAAGAAGGGCGCGGCGCGGGCCGGTGATGGTCACCGTCGGCTGCGCGACCGGCTTCATTCGGCCAATCATGGTGGTCTGCGTGAGTTCGATCCCGGCGGATTCCTGCCGTTCGGGCATGACCAGATTGATGCCCATGGTACGGCCGCCAAGCTTTACCGGGTCGAAGCGGGTTGAAACCGAATCGAGCAGTTCCTGCGTTGGCACGGCGGCAATCATGTCAGCGTTTTGGGCGGAAGACGGCCGTGATTGCACACCCTGGCGCAGCTCCTTGGCCCCGGTCAGGAACTGATTACGCCAGATGGCGCTCTCAGCCTGATAACCCTGCTGCTCCAGGCTGTCTGCAAGGAGCAGGCGAGCCGGCTTGTTGGCGGGATCGGCAAAGACGATCTGGCTCAGCAGGTCAGAGGACCAGCGATAGTCCCCGGCCGCGAACGCCTTGCGCGCGGCGGCAAGAGCCTTCTTTGCACCGCCAATCGCATCAATCAGGCGTTTCGCCCGCTCAACGGGCGGATAGGCGTTAAGGTTGGCGGGGTTGCCATCGTACCAGCCCAGGTAGAACTGATAGACCGCTTTGGAATTGTGGTTGTAGGTCCCGTAGTAGCCGTGGTTGAACCAATCCTTGGCGATCTGCGGCGGCTGCTTCAACGCCTCGGCGATCTCGTGCATTGTCTCGCCCTGATTCATTAGGCGCACCGTCTGGTCGTGGAGATAGCGGTAGTTGTCGCGGTTTGAGGCAAGGGCACTGGTCACTTCTCCCGTCCCGAAACGCGGCCAGCAGTGGCTTGAAATCAGGCTGTCACTGCGGTTGCCCCAGGTCTGCAGCGCCTCGTCGATGTAATTGGCCCAGATCCGCGCATCACGCACCTTCGCGCCGCGCGGCGTCAGAATGTTGTGGAGCGAGCAGGTGGTCATCTCGGCCGAAAGGAACGTGCGGCTTGGCGCAATGTAGACGTTGAGCTCCGATGGCGCCTCGCTTCCAGAAACGATCTGGAACTCCAGCGCGACGCCATCAATCACGCGGCTCTCTCCGGTTTTGTTGATCGTATCGGTGGGGCTGATGAGGGTGATTTCCGCACCGGATACGGCTGAACCGATACCGCTACTGATCTGCCCTTGCGGCCCTGGCTGAAGACCCGTCCCGAACTGATAATTGACCCGGCGACCCATCGCGGCGCCGGCCATGATGTTTTCAGACACGGTCTCAGCCATGAAGTGCGCAGGGGCGATGATTGCCACCTTGCCAGCCTTGACGTCTGCTTCATCGACCACGCCGCGCACGCCGCCGAAATGATCGCCATGACTGTGGCTATAGATCACGGCGGTGACCGGCCGCTTGCCGAGCTTCTCATTGACCAGATCGAGGGCCGCCCTGGCCGTTTCGCGCCCCGTCAGTGGATCGATCAGTATCCAGCCGGAGTTCCCCCGCACCACCGTCATGTTCGAAATGTCGAAGCCGCGTACTTGCCAGACGCCATCGGCAACTTGAAACAGACCATGCTGGCGCAGGATCCCGATATGCCGCCAGAGCGACGGATTGACCGTGTCCGGAGCTGCCCCTGCCACCCAGTCATAGGCCGCCAGGTTCCAGACCGGGCGTCCGTCCGCAGCTTTGATCAACGGATCCGCGCGGGTGCCCAGAAAGCCCTGCTTGGCAAAGGTCGCATCGCGCCCGTCATCCTGCGGCAATGATGCTGCAGCAGCGCGCTGGGCTGCGAGGGTGGCAGCGGTTGCGGGCTTGGCTGCATCCGGTGCTGGCGCCTGAGCCAGCAGCAGCGGGGCAAGGGCGATCAAGGCAGTTCCGGCAAGCCGGCGATGGCGCAATCCAGTCATGTAAAATCCTCCCGCCAGCAGCCTGAAAGGAGCGGGTGATTCGGGCAAGCAGGATTGCTGATCGACTGAGTCGATCACATCGAATGGAACTGCCTGTTAGCCGCGCCTCACGATTGTTTCTATCCCGCACTCATCCCTCGGATGCCGGAGCGGCTTGGCGGCGCTCCGGTAAGGGCGGCAGACGAACCCACCCCTCCCAGTCTGCCGCCCCCAGGGGTATAGGTGCGAAATGGCGTTCGAACCCTTTATCGTCACCGCAGAGCTGCCAGCAGACCTGTTCGCTTGGGCCAATGGCTTACGCCAGACGCACTTCCCGCCGGAGCGCAACCACCTGGCGGCTCATGTGACGTTGTTCCACGCGCTGGCCCCGTCGCTTCGCGAGGAACTGCCCGCCGTTCTGGCGCGGTTGGCGGGTGAATTTGCGCCGCCTCTGGCGGAGGTCACGGGCCTCATGAACCTGGGGAAGGGCACCGCCTTGGCCCTTGCCAGTCCAGCCATGCTGGCAATCCGTGACGAGATCGCCAACCTCTTCCATGGCATGCTGACCGCGCAGGACCAGCACAAGCCGCGGCTGCACATCACGATCCAGAACAAAGTCACGCCTGAAGTCGCCCGCGTCCTCCAGGCCGAACTTGGACCGTTGCTTCCGCATCGCAAATTCGCCTTCACTGGCCTTGGCTTGCATCGCTACTGCAACCCGCATTGGGAAGCGGTTGGGACGTGGTCATTCCGAGGTAAAGTGATTGGTTGACCACAGCCCCGCCGCACCCTATGTGGCCCGCCTGCCGGGGTGCCATGCGGCGCCATAGCCTGTTCGGGGCGGAGTAGCTCAGCCGGTTAGAGCAGCGGAATCATAATCCGCGTGTCGGGGGTTCGAGTCCCTCCTCCGCTACCAACCTTGGGTTCGGAAGCTTCCGAAAGCTTCCGCATTTCTCCGAAAATTCAAGAGAAAGCAGAGGGTTGCGGGTGATTCGCGTCCGCATTTGCCCGATGCCGTCCCCATGCAGCCAGATTTGGTGTGGGGGTATTTTGGGGGTATTTTCGCGGAGTGCCGGAAAGGAGCGATACCCCCAATGCCTCTCACAGAGACTCAGGCCCGAAATGCGAAGCCAACTGACCGGGCTTACAAGCTCTCCGATAGCGAGGGGCTGTTCCTGCTCGTTCAGCCAAACGGCGCGAAACTGTGGCGGATGAAGTACCGCTTTGCGGGCAAGGAGAAGCTGCTGTCCTTCGGCGCCTATCCAGCCGTGGGGATCTCGGCTGCAAGAGAGAGGCGCTTCGCCGCGAAGGCCCAGCTCGCCCAGGGACAAGACCCCATGAGGGCCAAGGGTGAGGGCGAAGGCGACGAAGACAAGAGCTTCGAGGCGGTGGCCAAGCGCTGGCATGATATGCATATGGCGAGATGAGATTTTGTCGACTTAAACATGTTCGAAGTGTTCCGAAGGCATCGCATGTTTCGTGCCGCAGGTGTTGATCTCGGGGTCAGTGCATCGGCGCTGAGCCATGCTGTGAAGGTGTTCGAAGCCAGACTTGGGGTCAGGTTCCTTAACCGGCTCACACGCAGCGTTACTTTGACAGCTGCGGGCGAGGGGTTTGACGCGGCACTTCTCCTGCCATTGGCCGCGATCGGAGAAGTGATCGAGCAGCTGAACCGGCTTCGCGAAGAGCCGGCGTGGCGCATCTGCATCGATGCGAACAGGTTGCTACCATGCTGCGCACCAAGGTTCCGCCGGTCTTATCTGCGTCTGCAATGTCTGGCCCTACGATGGCGGTCCGGACGTGGTAGGACAGTGTTTGTCGCCAGAAAATTTGGCGAAGATCGCGGCAAAAACTCCGGGAGTGGGGGCTTCTTTGGGGGTTAGCAACTGTTTCCCCGTCAGCTGAAGGGGGCAAGCCCGTTGAGCAGCTTTCGTACCAGGTCCGCCTGCCCGCTGGTGCCGGTCTTGGCGTAGATCCGCTTCGAGTAGTTCCGCGACGTTTCCGTCGTGAGCCCGAGGCACCTGCCTGCCTCCACGATGGATTCGCCCAGCGTGATCGCATGGGCAAGGGCCGCTTCCCGCGCCGACAGCCCGTGGACCGCTGCGATCGTCCGGATTGCAGCGGCCGAGTTCTCGTAGCGCTCGAGGCGGAGCGTACCGATAACGGCGGGGGCGGCGTGCGGTCCATCCAGCGTGAGATCAGACTTGCGCAGCAGCATCCAGAGATCGCGCCGTTCGTCGAGGAGGAGTGCGGCACACGCTCCTTCAGGCGATGATGCCAAGGCTGCGCAGTGTGCTTCGAGCTGACGACCGGTTTCCGGCAGCAACTGCAGCTTTCGTCCGACTGTCGTGCTGGAGCCTGCAGAGAACGTCAGCAGGCGTTCGGCCTCGCGATCCGCTGCCATGACATGGCCGGCCACATCGAAAGCAACCTGGCCGACTCCGATACGCGCAAGCGAATCTTCAGCCAGCGCGGTCTGCAGGCGCTGAGCAGCAAGCGCGCAGAAGGTTCGCAGCGCTGCGGCGAGATGCGGCGCGATCATGCTCATGGTCGAGACCGCCGATCCGGTGAAATCCTCGCGTTCGCGGGCAAGGACGAGCCACGCATCTGCCGCTCCGCGGGCCGAGATACGAAGCCAGCGCCCATAGCGGATGCCCATTTCCTCGAGCACCGCGCGCTGGTGTGCCAGCTGCTCCGGACGATCATAGTCGAGCATTTCATCGAGGCTGTAGACCCGCTCGGGGCGCATCCGGCTGTGTGGGTGGAGCCGCAGACTGTCGAGCCGCATCATGTCGAGCGGTGGCTCGTTTGCGGCACGAGGTGCGGTGACGTGGAGAACGGTTGGCGCCTGGTCCGCCGGTGCATTGGCGAGAACGACCACGAGAAATGCTCGGCGCGCGTATGTTCGCGCCACCAGATTGCGCATGAAAGCACCCCACGGCGGGTTGTCATGGATGCCGTCGATCAGCGGCAGAAAAAGCTCACGTTGGTCTGCAGAAAGAAAAGTCATGCATTTTGCTCCCACATGGGAGCTTATCCGTCAACCTCCCGGCGCGATTGATCCTGCAATCACCGCATCGGAGAGAGCGATGTCAGACATCATAAGCAAGTCGACCCTGACCCATATCCAGCGCCTTGAGGCCGAGGCGATCCACATCATGCGCGAAGTGGTAGCCGAGACGACCAATCCGGTGATGCTCTATTCGGTCGGCAAGGACAGCGCGGTGATGCTGCATCTGGCGCGCAAGGCGTTCTACCCGAGCCCGCCGCCGTTCCCGCTGCTGCATGTCGATACGACGTGGAAGTTCCAGGCAATGTACGAGCTGCGCGAGCGCATGGCCAAGGAGAGCGGCATGGAGCTGCTCGTCTATCAGAACCCGGAAGCGGCAGCGCGCGGCATCAATCCCTTCGATCACGGTGCGCTCCACACCGACATGTGGAAGACGGAAGGCCTCAAGCAGGCGCTCGACAAGTACGGCTTCGATGCGGCCTTCGGCGGCGCAAGGCGCGACGAGGAGAAGAGCCGTGCAAAGGAGCGCATCTTTTCGTTCCGTACTGCCAGCCACGGCTGGGACCCCAAGAACCAGCGGCCTGAGCTGTGGAACATCTATAATGCTCGGAAAAACAAAGGCGAGAGCATCCGCGTTTTCCCGATCTCAAACTGGACCGAGCTCGATATCTGGCAGTACATCCACCTGAACGATGTGCCGATCGTGCCGCTCTATTTTGCGGCCAAGCGTCCGACCTTCGAATGGGAAGGCGGCTTGTTCATGGCCGATGACCTGCCCCGGCTCGAGAAAGTGCTGGGCTATCGACCTGAAATCACAGAACGTTCGATCCGCTTCCGCACCTTGGGCTGCTTCCCGCTGACGGGTGCGGTGGAGAGCACCGCTTCGACGCTCACCGAAGTGATCCAGGAAACGCTGCTGACTACCACGAGCGAGCGGCAGGGCCGGGTGATCGACAAGGATGCCGGCGGCGCCGGCATGGAAGTCAAGAAGCAGCAGGGGTATTTCTGATGACCGACCAGATCACAACGGACGAGCCTGTGTATGTCGTCGAGGACCTGATTGCCCAGGACATCGACGCCTATCTCGATATCCACCAGCACAAGTCGATGCTGCGCTTCATCACCTGCGGCAGCGTGGATGATGGAAAATCGACCCTGATCGGGCGCTTGCTCTACGATTCGAAGATGATCTTCGAGGATCAGCTCGCAGCCCTCGAGAACGACAGCAAAAAGGTCGGCACGCAGGGGCAGGAGATCGACTTTGCCCTGCTCGTCGACGGGCTTGCCGCCGAGCGCGAGCAGGGCATCACGATCGACGTCGCCTACCGCTTCTTCAATACCGAGAAGCGCAAGTTCATCGTCGCGGATTGCCCGGGACACGAGCAGTACACCCGCAACATGGTTACCGGCGCTTCCACCGCCGACCTTGCGGTGATCCTGATCGATGCGCGCAAGGGCGTGCTGGTGCAGACGCGCCGCCATAGCTACCTGTGCCATCTGATCGGCATCAAGAACATCGTGCTGGCGGTGAACAAGATGGATCTCGTCGATTACGAGCACGCCGTCTTCGACGCCATCGTGAAGGATTACACGGAATTCGCGCGTTCGATCGGGATCGAGAACTTCACCGCGATGCCGATCTCCGGCTACAAGGGCGACAATATCACGGCGCGTTCGCCCAACACGCCCTGGTACAAGGGGCCGACGCTGGTCGATCACCTTGAAACGGTGGAAGTGCTTTCCTCGGTCGACGCGGACAAGCCGCTACGCCTTCCGGTGCAGTGGGTGAATCGCCCGAACCTCGATTTCCGCGGCTTCTCTGGCCTGATTGCCACGGGCTCGGTCAAGCCGGGCGATGCGGTGCGCGTGCTGCCTTCGGGCAAGACGAGCACTGTCAGCCGCGTGGTCACGCTTGACGGGGATCTCGACGAGGCGGTCGCTGGCCAGTCCGTCACGGTTTGCTTCGAGGACGAGATCGACTGTTCGCGCGGTGACGTGATCGCGACTGCCGACAATCCGCCACAGGCCGCAGACCAGTTCGAAGCCACGCTCGTCTGGCTCAATGACGATGCGATGCACGTCGGCCGGGCCTATTGGCTCAAGCTTGGTACGCAAACCGTATCGGTCACCGTCCAGCAGCCCAAGTATGTCGTGAACGTCAACACGATGGAGCATCTGGCGGCAAAGACGCTCGATCTCAATGCGATCGGCGTTGCTGAAATCACCACGGACCGTGCCATCGTCTTCGAGCCTTATGCCGATAGCCGGACGCTTGGCGGGTTCATTCTGATCGACAAGATCACCAATGCGACCGTCGCGGCGGGGATGATCAATTTCAGCCTGCGCCGCGCGCAGAACGTGCACTGGCAGGCGCTCGAGGTAGGCCGCGAGGCGCATGCGGCGCTCAAGAACCAGAAGCCGGCCGTGCTGTGGTTCACCGGGCTTTCCGGTTCAGGCAAGTCGACCGTTGCCAACCTCGTCGAGAAGAAGCTGCACGCGCTGGGCAAGCATACGTTCCTGCTCGATGGCGACAACGTCCGCCACGGTCTCAACAAGGACCTCGGCTTCACCGAGGCCGACCGCATCGAGAACATCCGCCGCGTGGGCGAAGTGGCGCGACTGATGACCGATGCCGGCCTCATCGTGCTCACCGCCTTCATCAGTCCGTTCCGCGCCGAGCGGGAGATGGTGCGCGGCCTCCTGCCTGAGGGCGAGTTCTACGAGATCTTCATCGATACGCCGCTCGAAGAAGCCGAACGGCGCGACGTGAAGGGGCTCTACAAGAAGGCCCGCTCGGGTCAGCTCAAGAACTTCACCGGGATCGACAGTCCCTACGAAGCGCCCGAGCACCCCGCCGTCCGCATCGACACAACGCGTCAGTCGCCCGAGGACGCGGCCGACCTGATCGTAGACCTTCTTCTGGGAGCAAGCTGATGGCCATGTCGGACGCGGACCTTGCTGCTCATCTTGCCGAGGTAGCTGGCAAGTTGCTCCTCACCGTCCGCGAAAGCGGAATGCTGAGCCTCAAGGCCTTGGGCAAGGCGGGGGATGCGACCGCCAACCAGTTTCTGTGTCATGCCTTGCGCGAGCAGCGTCCGGACGACGCCCTGCTTTCCGAAGAGGAAAAGGACAACCTCGACCGCCTCGATGCCAGCCGCGTGTGGATTGTCGACCCGGTCGATGGCACGCGCGAATATGGCGAGGCGCGCGAGGACTGGGCGGTTCATGTCGGGCTGGCGGTCGACGGAGCGCCGGTGCTGGGCGCAGTTGCCTTGCCCGGCGCGGATGGCGGCAGGGGTCTTGTCTTGCGCACAGATGCGCCTGTTGCCGTCCCGGCGGCGCCGGAACGACTGCGCATGGTGGTAAGCCGGACGCGCCCTGCCAGCGAAGCCGTGGCAGTGGCCGAGGCGCTCGGCGCGGAGCTTGTGCCCATGGGGAGCGCAGGGGCCAAGACCATGTCGGTGATTCTCGGCCAGGCGGACATCTACCTCCACTCCGGCGGGCAATATGAGTGGGACAGCTGTGCCCCGGCCGCTGTGGCGTTGGCGCATGGTCTTCATGCCAGCCGCATCGATGGCAGCCCGCTCGTTTACAATCAGCCAGACACCTACATGCCCGACCTGTTGATCTGCCGGAAGGAGCATGCAGCCCGGGTCCTGGCTGAGATTGCCAAGCTTTGACCGGGTTCGGGCGGACCAGCGGCTAACGCCATTGGTCATTCACACAGTGCTGTCGCCCACCCAGGCAAAGCAAGGCCTTTGTCCCGGGTAAAGGGTATCGCGCAGTTATAGTCGACACGCGCTCTGTCAGGCGGTCTCTTGCCTTTCGGTACGACGGTCCTCATGGATCAATTCTGCTGCGCGCATTGCCATGCCCATCGTGGGCGCATTGGTGTTGCCGGCGACCATCTCTGGGAACACCGAGCAATCGATCACGCGGAGCCCGTCGATCCCGCGCAGCCGCAGCCGGCCATCGAGCGGGGCGGAGTTATCGCGGCCCATCCGCACCGTCGCGGTCGCATGGTATCCAGCGCCGCCGTAGCGGTGGAATAGGTCGAGGATCTCGTCATCGCTCTGGGCGGCTGCAGTCAATGAGGTCTCGCCAGCGACGAAGGGCTGGATCGGCGGCTGGGCCATCAGCTGGCGCACATAGCGGAACTGTCCCACGGCTGCCCGCCGATCATAGTCGTCGGCGAGAAAATTGGGATCGATCGCCAGCATCGCGGTCGGATCAGGGCTCGTGACCAAGACATGGCCTTCGCTGCGCGGACGCAGCACCATCGCGTAGACCTGCATCCCCGGCTCGGTCTCCATGATGAGGCCCTTGGACAGATCCAGGCTGTAGGGCGCGAACATGAGCTGGCTGTCGGGCCGCTCGCTCTCTGGCAGCACTCTAACGAAAGCGGCGGCTTCAGAGGAGCCGTAGCTCATCGTGTTGTTGCGGCCCGCAAAATGGCGTGCGACGTTCGCCAGCAGACGCGTGCCGCCAAACTGGTTGTTCGCGCTGTCGCGCCAATGTCGCAGCCGCCAGTTCATCATGACCAGCGTGTGCTCGCGCATGTGGTGGCCCACGCCGGGGCAGTCAAGCACGACATCAATGCCCGCCGACTTGAGGTCCTTCGCCCCCCCTATGCCCGAAAGTTGGAGAATGCGCGGCGAGCCGATGGCGCCGGCCGACAGGATCACTTCGCCCCGGCAGCGGAACTCGACCGGCGTTCCGTCGTCCCGAACGCCGACGATTCCAACTGCACGTCGGTCCTCGATGATCACGCGATCGGTGCGGATACCCGTCTCGACTTTCAGGTTGGGCCGCTGACGTGCGCGCTTCAAAAAGCCCTTGGCGGCCGAAACCCGGCGGCCCCAAGAGTCGATATTCCATTGCAGAGGCCCGATCCCCTCCTGCTGCGGATCGGAATGGTCCGCCTTCATCGGCAGCCCCATTGCCCGTCCCGCCTCGAGCCAGGCTTTGAGCAGCGGCGAGGGTGCCGGGTGCGACTTGACCGGGATTGGGCCGCCAGTCCCGCGGTCCTCGCTCGCGCCGCTCGCATGATCCTCGATCGTGTTGAATATGCGCCGCATGTGCTGCCACGACCATTGCTCACCAGCCAGTTCGGCCAGCCGGTCGTAGTCTGCCGCGATGCCACGGTTCCACACCATGCCGTTAACCCCGCTCGAACCACCGAGCATTTTGCCGCGAACCCAAACTTCCTGCCCTGCGCCATCCTCGCGGGTGCGTACGGTAGGGAAGAAGTGCGCGGTCGTGGGATCCGATAGCGTCTTCCCGAAACCCTTCGGCATGTTGATCACGAAGGTGTCGCCTGAGCGACCTTCCTCTACCAGCATGACCTTGCAACTCGGGTCCGCAGAGAGTTGGTCGGCCAGTACACAGCCAGCTGATCCGGCACCCACGATGATGTAGTCGAAGTCTGTCATGGCCAATTGTCTGTGGAGCAGGCTACGCAATGGCAAGCGCAATCAGCGCGTGCTATTGCTTCGCGCATAGTTGGATCACGCCTGCGATCCCTTGACGCCCAAGTGCGCGCTTCACTTGGATTGCCTTCTTCCATTTCCGGCAGCTGCCGCCGGATCACGGCGTGGACCTCCGAGCTCCACTTGACGCTGATTGTCCCTTTCCTGCCCGCAATCCTGCCGGCTCGTGAGCGAGACGCGAGTCCGGTCAAGCCAGCACGCCTTGCTTGCGCGCCACGCCCGCGACCGCCGTAAACTCGTCATAAGGGGTTATAGGCTCACTGCAGGCACCGAGTTCACCGATCTGTTCGAAGTGATCGGAGATGTCCTCGACACTGGGCGGCACCACGCCTGCGGGGGCGAACCAGCCTTCTGCCGCGCAGATGCCGACGCGAGCATACCGGCCGCTGTTCGACGAATAGACTCCGTGCGTGGCCGTACAGGCTTCGCTGACCAGATAGAGCGCCAGCGGGGTGTTAAACTCGGGCACCAGGCGTCCCTCACTTGCGGAGAAATCCGCGTTTTGAACGGACTGCGCGAATTCGGGGATCTCCATGAAACCCGGCGTCATTTCCCTCTCGAGCCGCGAGGATGCGGTCGGCAGTATGACGTTCGACTGAATGCCATAGGCTGAACCTTCGAGTGCGATGACGTTTGACAGACCGAGCATCGCGCCCTTGCCAGCGGCATAATTTGCCTGCCAGGCATGGCCGAACATGGCCGATGCGGAGCCCGTGAACAACATGCGACCGTAGCCGCGCTCGCGCATCGCCCTATAGGCCGGCTGACCCACATAGAATGCGGCCTTCAGGTGAACGTCGAGGATAGGATCGATCTGCTCGTCTGTAAGATCCTCAAAGCGGTTGTTCCGCAGGAAGCCAGCATTGCTGATCAGGATATCAATTTGCCCCCAGGTGTCGAGCGCGGTCTGGACGATCGCAGCTCCGCCAGCGCGGGTCGCCACGCTATCGGTATTGGCGACTGCTTCGCCGCCGGCTGCGCGGATCTCCTGAACCACGAGCTTGGCTGCGGTGGCTGATGCGCCGCTGCCTGACGCACTGCCGCCAAGGTCGTTGACGACGACCCGGGCACCGCGCCGCGCCAGTTCCAGTGCGTAGGCCCGCCCCAAACCATTGCCAGCGCCGGTCACGACCGCAACCCGGCCTTCGAAGCTTATCTCCGCCATCCTTGCTTCTCCCGTTCATTCCGTTGTTCACGAAAGCGCTAGGGCTGCTGGGCGTACTGTAAAGCCGCGATGGCTTGCGATCACAGGCTCGATGGCTCGCAAAAAGCCTGCTGGATGCGGCGCGGGGGGTCCTGGAGTTTCTCTTCGTCATATCGACAGCGCGATCAGTTCCGCCCGTCGCTGTGTTTCCTCTCCACGTTTCTCATAGAAGAGTAATCGGGCACCTTCTGACAGGCTGCCAAGATACCGACGGATCGCCGGGGAACTGCAGGCTGTCGGGCCCAGCATGAGGAGGTGCAATGACCGATCTGACCAGGCAAGGGCTTGAGCTGTTCGCCGAGCTCATGGGGCCGGAGGCGGCCGAAGCTTTGCGGGCTGGCATGGAGGAGACGGGCTTCGGGGCACCCATAGCCAAGCTTGCGGCTGACTTTGCCTTTGGCAGCGTCTGGGCCCGCGACGGCCTTGAGCGCAAGCAGCGCAGCCTTGTGGTGATTGGCATTCTCATCGCGCAGAGGCAGAGTCAGGAGCTCAAGAACCACATCCGCATCGGGCTGACCAATGGGTTCACCGCCCGAGAAATCCAGGAGGCGACGATCCAGGCGATTCCCTATGTGGGGTTCCCAGCGGTTGCCTCTGCGATCAGCGCGATCGTCGAGGTCCTGCGCGAACGGGGCCTCGACGACGGAGCGATGACGGCAGAAGATCGCGGCCTATTGTGAGCCGGATCGGTCCAAGAAGCATGGGGCGGGACAGGTTGCGGCGGTGACCGGTGCTGGGAGCGCCATCGCCATTACGCTTGGTCTGGTAGCAGCTTGGCTGTCGCAAGGCCAATCCGACGTGATCGAGTGATCTACCGCCGTGGAATCCGCAGCGGGCGTGACTTGGCTGCGCAATTGTGCCGCTTGCGCAACGCTTCTTGTCAGGCACCGCCGTACAGTTCTCGGCCGCACCCCCGGATAACGGGCTACCGGCTTGCGAAGGCTGCCCCTTGGCCAGCGGGTATTGCCCATGCGATGGATCACAGTTTAAGTGAGGTCTGACATTGTCCGACGGGAGCGTAGAGATAAACCGGTTGACCTCCCACTCAGCTTAGCAGCCCGCCGGAGACCGAATATGTCAGTCAGTGCAGAAGACGAGGGTCTCAGGATCGAGATCGAAAACGGGGTCGCAGCGCTCACACTCGACATGCCTTCAACGCGTAATGCCTTCGGCAGCGAGGTTGCAGCCGAGTTCACACAGTTTTTCAAAGATGCAAACACCCGGCAGGATGTGCGATCCATCCTGATCCGCAGTACCGGTGATCGCGATTTCTGCCTTGGCGGCGCGGCGAGCAGGAAACCCACTGCTCCCCCGCGGACCACGCTAGATTATCGCTTCGTGTCGACGCCCCACATCGAGATGTTCAAGGCCATGTGGGAGCTTGAGCGCCCGGTGGTCAGCCAGGTACAGGGGACGGTGGCGGGCGTCGGCTGGCTTCTCGCACTGCTGGCAGATATGGTTGTCGCCGCGAAGGGAAGCCGCTGGACCCACGTTTTCGTGCGGCGCGGAATGATCCCGCATGCGGGCGACTCGTTCTACTTGCCTCGGATCATCCCGCTGCACCGGCTCAATGAGATTGCTCTGCTCGGGGACACTGTCACTGCGGATACGCTCAGTGAATGGGGGCTGATCAATCGTCTGGTCGACCGCGAACAGCTTGCCGAGACCGCGATAGATCTCGCGCGGCGCCTAGCCGAGCAGCCGACGCGCGGACTGGGCTTGGCGAAGCGACATTACCGTCGTTCGCTCGAAGCGGACTGGTCCACGATGCTGCGCGAGGAAATGGCTGGACAGGCCTTGCTAACGACCTCCGCCGATCGGAACGAAATCCTTGCTGCATCGGCTGAAGGGCGCAAACCACTGCTGACCGGAGACTGAGAAAGAGGCACGCTTTTCAACTCCCTCCCCATGCCAGTCGGGCCCACTCTGTGACCGTGAACACTGCGCCGACGTTGCAGGTTTCGTCCACATGGGCCGCGATCAGCGAGGCCTCGTCCCGGGTTTCCCCAGGCGGCTAGGTCAGGATCGACACTGATGCCGGATCGAAGGCGGGCAAGGCTTCGCCATTGCGAAGTTTGCGAACCCAGTTGGGGTCCTGAAGGATTGCCCGCCCGACCGAAACGATGTCAAACTCGCCCGACTCGAACCGACGCAATACCTGCCCAAGGTTGTTGGACGGTTCGGCAACAGCATCGTCGGAGTCGTATTTGCCCGAGCGTAAACCGATGCCGCCGACGGCGCCGGTCAGCTTGCCCGTTAGCTTCTTGGCCCAGCCGGCAAGAGAGAGCGAACCGTGTTCGGGGAACGCGGGCGTATCGAAATAGCGCACGCTGGCGTCGAACAGGTCGACGCCGGCGTCAGCGATCGGGCCGAGGATTGCCTCGAGCTCTTGCGGCGTGTCTGCAAGGCGCGCGCGAAAGTCCTGCTGCTTCCATTGCGAGAAACGGAAAATGAGTGGCCGATCCTCGCCGATCGCAAGACGGCAAGCCCGAACCACCTCCACGGCGAAGCGCGTGCGCTCTTTGGCACTGCCGCCCCAGGGCGGCGCGCGGCGATTGGTCTCGGCCCATAGGAACGAGTCGATCAGGTAACCATGCGCACCATGCAGCGCGAGCCCGTCGAACCCCGCCTGCACCGCGGCCTGCGCGGCCACGCCGAAACCCACAACGACGTCGGCGATGTCCTCGTCGGTGGGAACCGGCATCGCCGCGGCGGAGATCATCCGGGCTTGCTCAATGTAATAGCCGGCCGCCTTCGCAGGATCACCATATCGTCCTGATGGCGAGAACGCAGGAGCCTTGCCGTTGGGCATCCGCATCGGTCCCTGGTGCCAGAGCTGCGGTATGATGTGCCCACCAGCCGTGTGTACATCTTCGACCACTCGAGCCCATGCCGCCACCTTATCCTCGCCGTCGAGCAGCGGCAGGTTGTCTTCGCCCAGACCGGTGTCGCCTACCGCCGCGGGGTGCGCAGTACCGATCGCCTCAGTAACGAGAAGTCCGGCGCCGCCCTCGGCACGGCGGCGATAGTAGCCGGACACGTCCGGTCCGGGCACGTTGTCGGGGCAGAAACCCCGCGTCATCGGCGCCATGACAAGTCGGTTGGCGATTGTCAGTCCGCGGATCGAAAGCGGTGTGAACAAGGGAGCGAGGTCAGCGGGCGATGGCGAAGCGATCTGCAGGTCCAAGTTAAGTCTCCGCTGCCGAGATTTGCGTGATCATGCGGCGCTTTCGCATGCAGCCGCGCTGTCCTGCCGTCGGGATTTCCGAAGGAGAAGGAGTGGCCGGACCGTTGCACAACTGCTTTTCTGCCGTGAAGCCGGATGTCTGGTCGCGAGCGCCACACACAGGAACGCGTATGCGATTTCAAGCGCATAGCTGCCTGCCGACTTCCATTCCCGTTGGCTGCCTTCGCGGTCGGACACAAATGCGGTCTCGATCCGGGCGCGGCTCATGATGTCGCAGGCTGAGGGCCGAGGTCGGCGGAAAACCACCATGTCGATACCCCCGGGCTACTCAGCTTGCCAGTCGGGCACATACGGCATGTGCCTGTCGCATGATGTTGGCGACGAGGTCGGCGCATGTCGGAATGTCGTGGATCAAGGCTTGGCTTTGGCCGCTCGTCCAGATCCCACCATCGAGGTCGCCGTCGCGAAGCACGTTGTCTCGACCACGGGCGCCCGCCATGAGTTCCTTCACATCCTCGAATGGACGGGTCGGGTCTTGCTGAATCGCGGCGACCTGCTCCGAGATCGCATTGCGGGCGACGCGCGCGGTGTTGCGCAGGCTTCGGCCCACCAGCACGGTGTCGAGCTCGGTATTGTCAACGATCTTCTGCTTCACGTTGGCGTGGATCTTCGCTTCCTGCGTCGCACAGAACCGCGTTCCCATGTTGACCGCATCGGCGCCAAGGGCGAGCGCCGCCACCAGGCCGCGCCCGTCGGCCATGCCGCCCGAGGCGATGATCGGGATTCCAGGCAGGGCATCGACCGTCGCGGGCAACAGCACCACCAGGCCGACATCGTCCTCGCCGGGATGGCCGGCGCATTCGAAACCATCGATGCTAATGATGTCGACGCCCTTGCGCACGGCGGAGACCGCGTGGCGCACGCTCGTACATTTGTGAATGACCTTGACGCCGGTCTCCTTGAAGCGTGGCAAGTGATCGGTCGGCGCGCGGCCCGCAGTCTCGACGATCCTGACCCCGCTGGCAATGATGGCCTCGCGGTAGTCATCATAGGGGATCGGGTTTATCGAAGGCAGCAGCGTCAGGTTGACGCCGAACGGCTTGTCGGTCAGCGACCTCGTCTTCTCGATCTCGGCCAGCAGCGCATCGCCTGATGGGAACATATGCGCGGTGATGAAGCCCAGGGCACCGGCATTGGCAACGGCGGCGACCAACTCTCCGTAGCCGACCCCGGTCATGCCGCCCATGAGGATCGGCGTTTCGATGCCGAACATCTCGGTAATCTTGGTTTTGATCATATCAAGTCATCTCCATCTTGCGGCTTGCCGAGGCGAGGGGAGTTACTTCCTCACCCGCACGAATCCGTCGCCAAAGGGCTCGTCGCGGTTCTTGAGCGCTTCTTTCAGCCCGTGATCCGCCATGTCCGCCTTGAACCGGGTCCGGCGTGGGCCGCTTGCAAGGTGCGCGCGCGCGTCGATCTCCGCCGCGAGCCGCTGGATCGTATTCGCACCCATCTGCTCCAGGGCCAGGTTTACAATCCGCTTGTGTGCCGAGAGCAGCTCCTGATCGACTGCGGCGATCCGGCGGGCGAGCGCATCCACGGCAGCGTCAAGTTCTTCGGCGGGCCAGGATTCGAGCGCGAGGCCGATCTTCACGGCATCGCCTCCGCTCAGCTTGTCGCCGGTGAACAGCATTCGCTTCGCCCATTGCGGCCCGCAGTGGTAAATCCACATGTGCGCGGGAGGTGAACCGTTGGCGCGCGTGGCCGGAAAGCCGATCCGGGCATCGTCGGCCACGATCACCAGATCACAGGAGAGGGCGATGTCGGTGCCGCCGGCGAGGCAATTGCCGTGGACTTTGGCGATCACCGGCTTGTGGATGGCCGGGATCACCAGCGCGTGCTCCTGCGTGCGCTCCATTGAGAAGCAGTCGTCGTCAAAGCGTTGGCCGGCCTTGCGGTACTGGTAGTTGCCGATCTCGGTCCGCTCGCCGCGGCCCTCGTAGGCTTGATCGAGATCATACCCGGCACAGAAGTCTTTGCCCGCGCCACACAGCACAATGGCATTAACGTCCAGCCGGTCGTCCGCCTCGAGCAGAGCCTCGCGCATTTCGCGCAGCATCGGCGCATTCAGCGAATTGCGCTTGTCCGGGCGGTTGAAGGTGATCGTCGCAACGGCGTCGGCCACGTTGAAAAGCAGGTGCTGCGGTTCGTAGAGCCACTTGCCGCGATAGTCCGTCATGGGATCTCCTCTCCCCCCACTACGGGGAAACTCTCGCCGACTTTGCCTCGCACAGCGAGACGAGGAAAGCGCTCATAAGGCTGATCGCATGCTTGATGTCATCGTCCCCGTGCGGGGACTGTGCGAGGCGGCATGGCATAGGAGTATCTGGTAAGGGTTCGAGGAGCGCGCTGGTGAACAGGATCGAAGGCAAGGTCGCGGTCGATATGAGAGCCGTGTGCGCCAGCCACATGGGCGAGGCGATCAAGCAGCGATTCCTGGATGAGGGCGCAAAGGTGGCCGCTTCCGGACGATCCGCCCCGGCACTCGCGGCGTTTGCCATGCAGACCGGCGCGACTGCACTTCCGGCTTACGACTCGGATCGCGCGACGATCGGCGACGTCGAAATCGATCAGATGCGGGGCGGAAAATTCACACCGGCGATGATCGCCACTTTCGCCCGCCAATCCCCAATGTGGTGGATCACCACCGCCGAGGACGTGGCACAGGCTGCGCCCTTCATGGCAGGCGACGAATGTTTCACGACCGGGCAGGCGGTCCATCTCATCGACGGCATGACCTTGCGGCACAATCCCCCCGCCAAAGCGATCACGGCTGCGGCAACTGGCCAGAACTGGAGGAGCTAATATGGACAATTGGAGCGAGTATGTCGACCTGCTCAAGCCGGCGGGGGACATCTTCGGTAGCGGAACCGCACCGGTTGACGAGGCACTGCGCGCGAACTTGTACCGCCAGTTCGCAATGAACCTGTCGCAAGGCTACATGCTCATTTTCCAAACAGATCCACGCTACCCGGAATGGGTGCCGTTCGAGAATTCGACCTTCCTGCTTCAGCCCAATCCCGATGCGGTCTACTACTATACGGCAGTGGACGGCGCCGGCACTTACCGGGTCACGGGTCAGCGCGGCAATTCGCCGGTCGTCGGCTTCGCGGTGGGCAACCGCATCATCGGCATGTCCGAATCCTTCGGCAAGGGCTTCGGAAACTATGACATCAATGACCTGACGATCGCACCTGATGGCTCATTCGAAGTGCTGTTCAGCACCGAGCGACCGGCAGACTGGACCGGCGACTGGCTGCGACTGGATGCCGAGGCGGACTTCATCATGGTGAGGCAGTTCTCCTATGAATGGGGCCGCGAGACCGATCTGCGCCTTGCAATCGAGCGTCTCGACGCTCAGCCGCCAAAGTCGCCGGTCAAACCTGAGGAAGTCGATCGGCAATTGCGCCTGTTGTTCGGGACCTATGCCCGCCGCCTGTCGCAGATCGGTATCGGGGCCGTGAAGGCGGCACACGACAAGGGCCTCGTCAACGCCTGCGGACTTACAACCTTCCAGGACCTCGGCAACGGCCAGGACTGGCCCCAGGCATACTACGAGGCGGTCTTCGACATTGGCCCGGATGAGGCGCTCGTACTCGAGACCGAACTTCCCGAAACCCGGCCCTACTGGAACGTCCAGGTGATCGATGGCCTGTGGAATCAGATGGAGGTGCTCTATCGCCAAACCAGCCTCAACGGTCATACCGCGCGGATCGATAGCGACGGCAAGTTCCGGGCCATTCTTTCTCACGAGGATCCGGGCTTCGCAAACTGGCTGGACACGTGCGGCCGCGGCTACGGAATGATGATCGGTCGCTGGTACCGCTGCAGCAGTCTGCCCACGCCCGAAATCAAGCGGATGAAGCTGGCGGATGTCGCGGGCTATCTGAATGGCCGCAGCGCGCCGATCACACCGGAAGAGCGTTCTGCCGCAATGCGGGATCGGCTGATCGGCGCGCAGCTTCGCCGACGCTGGTAGCACTCAAACAGGCGATCACGTCTGCGATCACTGCGTGGTTCGGGCCACAATTTCTCCCACCCCGATCCGAGCAGGCGTATCAGTCCAAGCCAGTTAGCACCACCGGAGGCAAAGATGGCGACTGCTCTCAACGTTCAACCGACCAAGGTCTATAGCGGTCCGATCTTCGATTGCGACAGCCACATCCATGAGCGCAACTACGACTTCATGCGCGAGTACCTGCCCGCAGAGCTCCATGCCCAATGGTTGCCGGCGCGCAAAGTCGGGCCAGACGGGCGGTTCGGGCTGCATATCGGCGACCGCATGGTCGAGAACGCCGAGGCGAACGCGCAAGGACTGGTGCCACCGCCGGGCCGGCTCAAGGAGTGGCTGCAGGCGATGAAGGATGGCAAGTCCAATGTCGAGGGTTGGTCGCAGCCGACCGAAGACATGATGGCTCCAGCCGAGCGCCTGAAGAAGCTCGACGAATTCGGTGTCGAGGGCTGCATCCTGTTTGTCGGCGAGTTCGTCTCGACTTTCGGTTATTATCCACAGGACGTCACCGGAAATGCGGTTCTGCATGCCTACAACGAATACGTGAACGCCGAGTGGGGCTTCGCCTACGAGAACCGCATATTCACTACCGGCCTTCTCAGCTTGTGGGACCTCGACAGTTCGATTGCCGAAGCAAAGTGGCTGGTCGAGAAGGGCGTGCGCGTGGTTTGCATGCCGATGGGGCCGGCTGGAGGCAAGTCACCCGCAGATCCCTACTTCGATCCGGTGTGGAAGATCCTTGACGATGCCCACGTGGCGGTCACGTTCCACGTATCCGAGGCCAACTTCATGCATCCGTTGATCCGTGAATTCGGCGAGACGCCGCTGCAGTCACGACGCACCGGGCAAACGGCGTGGCAATGGATGTTCTGCTATTCCGAGCTACCGGTGCAGATCACCCTCGCCAACATCATCTATCACAATTTCTTCTCGCGCTTCCCGAACATCCGGATTGCGAGTGTGGAGAACGGTGCCAACTGGCTGCCCGGCTTTCTCGAGAAGATGGACAAGATGCGTGGCATGGCGAAGAACGGCTACTGGCCGTGCGGACAACTTGCCGAGCGTCCAAGCAAGATATTCAAGCGCCATTGCTTCGCCGTTGCGTATCCCGAGGACGATGTGAAGGGCATCGTCGACAGGATTGGCACCGCGGAATGCATCCTGATGGGTTCGGATTATCCCCATGCAGAAGGCGTCCCCGAACCGCGTGACTTCTACGCCGAGGCGCTGACTGAGGTTTCCGACGAGGATGCCCGAGCGATCATGTACGATAACGGCAAACGGTTCATGCGCCTCTGAGCGTGGGTTTGGCGGGCAGTGCCGCGCGAGGTTCGCGCGGCGCGGTTGGTCGATCAGTCCTGCGATCATCACAACCGCAAGCTCGCCATCACGCCAAACGCTCCTCAGACCGGCGTTGGGCCGCATCTCAGGCGGCCGGCTGGAGGGACAGTGCAGATGCCAGGCATTCCCGAATGGATCGAAACCGACGACTACTTCCTGTCGTCTCGCAATCCGATCGCGACGACTGACCAGCTTGCTGTCCAGCGCACCGCCCTGCGGTTGCTGGCCCGAGACGACGTCAAGGACTCGATCCGACAGGCGCGGTTTCTCTGGGCAACCGTGTCGGAGACCGCCAGCGAACAGGCAAAAGGCCTGCTCGACGATTTCATTCAGGAATATGGCCTCAACTATGTCCAAAAGGCCTGCAACAGCGATCCCGAGTATCCACGCGTGTTCCAGAACTGGATGATCGCCCACGAGTGGTTCGGAATTTCGATGCCCTCTGCGCGGATCGGCGGGGACAATCCGGACAATGGGTATCGCCTCATTCCAGTCGAGCATGGCGGCCACTACCGGATCGAGGGTAAACGACTGGGGCGGGGCCCAGCCGACGTGACCTGGACGATCGTCGCCAACCCCGGCACATCGATCACGCTGGCTAGCCTCGAAAACGAGGATCTGGTGGTGACACCCGACGGACGCTTCACCGTGACCGTGGATGACCAACCAGCGAATGGCCGGCCAAACCATCTCCAGACACAACGCGATGCGCTCTTCCTCTTCGTTCGCGACGCGTTGGGTGACTGGGACCGCGAGCGGCCAAATGCCCTGCGGGTCACTCGCCTGAACCCGACCGGGCGGCCGCCGCTCGACGAGGACGAGATGGCATATCGTGCGATCAAGTGGATGTTGGGCGACGTGCCGCTCTACCATTGGTTCACGATGCTCACGCACGGCAAGCCAGCCAACCGGCTTATTCCGCCGGTCGCATCCGGCAGCGTCGGCGGGCTTCGATCGCAGCTCAGCTGCTACGGCACGCTGCGCGTTGCGGACGATGAGGCCTACGTCATCACGGTCAACGGCGGCAACGCCGCCTTCCGCGACATCGTGGTGCATGACTGGTGGCATCGCAGCATCGCTCCGCACCGATCAACCGGATCGCTCAACAACGCGCAGATCGCGGCTGACGAGGACGGCAACTACACCTTCGCCATCGGGCCTACCGATCCGGGCATTCACAACTGGCTCGACACCGGCGGGCTCAACGAGACCATCATGCTGCACCGCTGGCAGGGCGTGCCGCGTGAGACGCCCGAGCACGATCTGCCGCGGCTGGTGCGGGAGCAGCTCGTCAAGCTTTCCGATATCGCCACCGTGACCCCCGGGGCAAAGTGGGTGACGCCCGCCGAGCGGCAGCGGCAGATCGCCGGGCGCTGGTCGAGCTGGTCCGGGCGGCTCGCGCTCTGAACGCGACAAGCGACATGGCACGGCTGCTCGATCCCGGCTCGATCATCGATTCTGCCGAGATTGCCTCGGGCACGTCCGGACTGGTCTGCGAGGGCTTGCGCGGCCGTCTCGCGCAATTGGTGGAGGGTTTGCGCGGAGGGTGTGACTATACGCCTGGCCAGGCGGCAGCCACACGGCGCCAACTTGTCAAGCTGCTCGCCCGGCGGCTCGCCATCGCGCGCGACGTGGCTTGTCATCCGGAGATTCTCGACGAGGTTATCGCCGAGCCGGTGTTCGTGATCGGCTTTCCGCGCACCGGCACATCGATCCAGCAGGCGCTGCTTGCCGCAGATCCGGCCAACCGCGGCGTTGTCGCGTGGCAGGTTCACGAACCGTCGCCACCACCCGGGGAGCAGCCGGTGACAGAGACCCGCAAGGCTGCCGCGGCGCGCGTGGTCGAGCACTTCTACGAGCGCTGTCCCGGTCTCCTGACGCTCCACCCCTACTGGGACGATGGCGCGGAGACGCTGGTGGAGGACGAGGAGATCCTCACTCTCGACCTGTTTGACAATTACCCGGTCGTGCTGTGCGACGCACCGAGCCTCGCGATCCGTAAAGCAGACCCTGATTTCACTCAGGCCTATGAGTTTCTGCGCCTGTTCCTCCAGCACCAGCAGTGGCGCCGCCCGCGCCGGCGCTGGGTGCTCAAGGGCATCGAGCACCAGCGGCACTTGCCCGAGCTCTTCCGAGCATTTCCGGATGCACGCTGCCTCTTCTCGCACCGAGAGCCGGGTGCGTTTCTGCCGTCCAGTCTCGCGATCGCGGCGGTTGTCTACAATGCGATCACCGATGGCGCGCTCGACCGTCAGACGCTCGCCAAGGGTTACCTTGCGGACTTCAAACAGCGGATCGATGCGGTCATGGCCGATCCGTGCATGGATGATCCGCGGGTCACCCACGTGCGCTTCGCTCACTTCATCGCCGATCCGATCGCCGCTTTGCGCGATTGCTATGGCGTCTGGGGCTTCGCATGGACGTCGGATAGCGAGCAGGCGATGCGGGCGTGGCTGGACGACCCGGCGAACGCCTCTGATCGGTACGGTCGGCATCACTACAAGTTCGAGCCCTTCGGTGTGAACTGGTCAGAGCTGGCACCAGCCTTCGAGAGTTACCGCGCCCGCTTCCTGGGCGCGGATTGACCGTCAACGACCTCAGCGAGCAGGAAGCAGGACTAATGAGCCAATTGGCCGGCAAGGTTGCCATCATAACGGGCGGCGGGCAGGGGGTCGGACTTGGGATAGCGCGCGCCTTTGCCGACGCCGGCGCCTCTATTGTGCTGACTGGCCGTACGCCCGAGAAGCTCCAGGGCGTCGCCGCCGGGCTCGAGGCGCGCGGCGCAAGGGTGGCAATCCATCCAGCCGATGTCCGCGTGCGCGCCGCCGCGGACAAGGTGGTCGCATACGCAGTGGACGCCTTCGGCGGCATCGACATCCTCGTCAACAATGCCCAGACAACCTTCCCCGGACTGATGCTGTCGGACTATACGGACGAGCAGATCGCCGCGACGGTGGAGTCCGGACTGTACGGCTCGATCTACTACATGCAGGCCGTGCGCCCGCACATGGTTGCGCGAGGCGGAGGGTCGATCATCAACCTGGGATCGCGGCAGGGGATCGTCGCGCCGGCGGGTTACTCCATCTACGGTGCCAGCAAGGAAGCCATTCGGGGACTGAGCCGCGCCGCGGCACGCGAATGGGGCCCGGACGGCATTCGCGTGAACGTGATCAACCCCTCGGCAATGTCGCCCGCCGCGCTCAAGTGGCTGGATCAATTCCCTGACGAGGCAGCCAAGAACCTCGCCGAGGTCTCGCTGAGGCGCTGGGGCGATGCCGAGAAGGACATCGGGCCGGTCGCCGTGTTCCTCGCCAGCGACGAGAGCCGCTACGTTTCGGGTCAGACAATCAACGTCGATGGGGGCATGGTGATGCTGTGATCACGATGGCGCCGGGCAACGAGCGACCCTCAGGCGCGCGAGCCCGAGGCTTCTGTTGTGCCATGGCCGTCAATTTGCCGGCAAGTCCCGTGGTAACAGCCGTACCGTTGAAGCATCTCGATCAGTGAGGTTGCCGGGTCGCTCTAGCGCGGTGTGTAAGACCTCGCATGGCCGCTGCGCAGTCCGCTGCTTCGGGTGATCGCGGACACGATATGCAACCATCCGGCTGGCCCTGCTGGAGGAATGGAGCGATTGCATTCGGTGAACCCGGATGGCAATCTAGCGAGTCTCAATGATGTCCAGCAATTCCGAACAAATCCGCGCCCGCGTCCCCCATGCGGTGACCCGCCCGGACCGTATTCCCGCGGCACGCTACTATGATCCGGAGTTCTACGAGCTTGAGAAGCAGTACCTCTGGCCAAGAGTGTGGCAGATGGCTTGCCGCCTCGACGAGATCCAGCGGCCCGGCGACTACGTGCTTTACGAGAACCTCGACCAGTCGATCATCGTGATGCGAGTGGACGACACTACGATCAAGGCGTTTCACAACCATTGCCGGCATCGCGGCGTGCAACTCGTCACGCGCAGCGGGCATAGCTCGGGCGGATTCATCTGTCCGTTCCATGGCTGGCGCTGGAACCGCGGCGGCGAGAACACTTTCGTCTTTACGCCCGAAGGCTACGCACCCGACAACCTCTGCGCCGATGAGCTGAACCTGGTGCCGGTCCGCTGCGAGGTCTGGGCGCACTGCGCGTTTATCAATCTGGACATGGATGCGCCCCCATTGCGCGCCTCGCTCGGCCACTTTGCCGAGCGGATGGAGCTTTGGAATCCGGAGGAACTGCGGGTCGAGTGGTGGAAGGCGGCGCGGATCCCTTGCAACTGGAAGCTGGCGATGGAGGCGTTCCAGGAAGGCTACCACGTCGCAATGACACACCCGCAGCTGTTGCCGCCGGGCGTAACGAACCGCGCGGGCGACGCGTTTTACGGTCGCATTCCGGAGGAGTACGTCACCCGCCAGTTGTGGACGACAATGGGCCCGGCGATGAAGATGGACTTCAATGCCCGCGAGTTTGCGGAAATGAACATCCATTTCATGAAGGAGCTCAACAGGGGCATGGCGGGAATGACCCACATGCAGGAAATCGAGGTCGCCGAGACGCTCGTCGACATGGACCTGCCGTCCAACCCGATGGAAGCGGGGGCAGTGTGGAACCGCGCCGTCAACGATGCCGTCATGAAGCACTACGAGAAAATGGGCGCCAACCCGCCCGATCTCAACGCACTCGATGCGATGGGTTTGGCCAGCGGCGTGAACTTTGCGTTTCCTCACTTCTTCCTGCTGCCCACTTATGGCAGCGCGAGCTCGTATCGTATCCGCCCCCTGGGGCCGGAGGAGTGCCTGTTCGAACTGTGGTCGCTCACGCGCTACCCAGCCGGCGAGGAGCGCCCCCGACCCGACGAACCAAAGCCGGTTCCGAGCAGCGATCCCTCCTGGCCGCCGATCCCGGCGCAGGACTACGCGAATTTGCCGCGCCAGCAGAAGGGCCTCCATGCCGGGTTCGAGTTCATGCGGCTTGCGGCGGAGTTCGAGGGGTTGATCAGCAATTACCAGCGGCTCATCGACGGCTACCTCGCCGAACTGCCAAAGGAAGCGCTGTTGGCGGCAGTGCAGCACGTCTCCGGCCCGATCGATGTGCCCGTGCGCGATTTGGGGTTCTGACCTAAGATCTGCCAGGTTTCCGAGGGTCAGATCGCAAGTGAATCAAGCCGAGCCGTCTGCTTGTCGCGCTTGCTATCTGGCGATTGCATTGACTTCCACGACCCGAGAATCTTGAGCGCTTTCCGGGCCTGCCTGGGCGCAGATGGCGGATCACCAACCAGCCGCGCGGAAAGCCCGGCCACCTGTCGCGCGTAGTGCCAGAGACAGCTGTGCTGTGTAGATCGTGGAGACCCGAACCCAGGCTCACGCCGCCCCATTGCCTGGCATACCTTGCCGCGCGCTTCCCCGCCGGGCAGTCGTGATTGAGCGGCGTTACACCGCGCTCATCGTCCTGTAAATCGCGGCTGGCGCTTCTCCACGAAGGCCATGACGGCTTCACGGTGATCGTCGGACAAGGCCGAGATAGCTTCGAAGAACACGTTCGCGTCAACCATGCCCTCGACGTGGCGCCGTAGCGGCAAATTGATCGCCTGCTTGGTAAGGTTGATCGCAACAGTTGCGCCCGCTGCGAGTCGCTCGGCCATGCCAAAAGAGACTGCGTCCAATTCGGACATCGGCACCGCACGGTTTATAAGGCCTATCGCAGCAGCATCGCTCGCCAGGATCGGATCGCCGGTCATCAAGAATTCTCGGGCCCGCATGTACCCGATGAGCTGTGGCCAGATGAGCGCTCCGCCATCACCGGCGGCATACCCGACTGCAACATGCGGATCAGCGATCCGCGCGGTCTCCACCGCGTAGCACAAGTCCGAGAAGAGCGCGATTGTTGCACCCAGTCCGATTGCATGGCCATTGAGCCGCGCGATCAGTGGCTTCTCGAGCCGAAGCAGGGCATGAAGCAATCGGCGGGCCTCGATGAATCCATCGAGGGTACGACGCGCATCATCGAGCAGGTCGCGCATGTCCTGGATGTCGCCGCCGGCCGAAAAGGCTCGCTCGCCCGCACCCGTTATAACGATCACCTTGGTCTCAGGGTCGTGGTTTGCATCTTCCAGCACGCGGCGCAGCTCGTCATGCATCGAGTCGCTGATGGCATTGGACGGAGGATTGTCGAGCGTGAGCACCAGGATGCCGTTTGTTCGGCGCTCCAAGCGCAGGTTCTCGCAATAGTCGTACATCGGTTTCCTTTCTCACGCTGACATCTGTCATGCCGCTAAAGACGGGGCAATGGCCAGCAGCCCCGGTGATGATATCGCGCATGCGGTGTGCGGATCGGTTGACGCGGCTTTCATCGCCCATTTGATCAGCAACTGTCATTTCTTGACCGGCAACCGCTCCTTGGCGACCCCTTTCGCCCCAACTCATTGGAAACAGCATGACCGAACAGGCGATCTATCGGCGCTTCCAGCAATCTGCACGCATCCATGCGGACTCCATCGCCATCCGCAGCGAATCGGGCGACTTGACGTTCGCCGGGCTCGAGACTGCCAGCCGCGAAGTCGGGCGAGGGCTGATGGCACTCGGCGTCGCACGTGGGGACCGGGTGGCGATATGGGGCGTCAACAGTGCACCATGGGTTGTTGCCGCGCTTGGAATCCAGGCGGCAGGTGCCACGCTGGTGCCGATCGGCACGCGGCTGCGCGGTCGCGAAGCCGAAGGCATACTCGTGGACTCTGGCGCCCGAGTGCTGCTTTGTGACCGGCGCTTTGGTGAATTCGACTACGTCGACGCGATCCTTGCCCGGGACGTGCCGGCACTGGAACGCATTGTCGTCCTCGATGCGCCCGGCGATGAAAATGAAAGTACGCGGGTAATCGGACTTGATTCACTCAGGGCAATCGGAACGCAAATCGAGGATGCCGCGCTCGACGCCCGCATCGCCGAGGCGACGGGCGATGACATCGTCGACATCATCTTCACCTCGGGCACCACCGGCAAGCCCAAGGGCGTGCCGATGACGAGCGCGCAAAGCTTGATCGCATGCGAAGCACAGCGCGAAGAACTGACCCGATTCACGCCGAGCGACGTCTTCGCGGTAACTTATCCCTTCGCTCACAATGCCGGCTATCGAGCCGGTTGGCAGGTCTCGGTGCTTTACGGCGTCCGCATCTTGCCGGTGAGCACCTTCGACCCGGGCGACCTGCTGAGGCTGATCGAACGTGAGAAGGTGACCTTTCTGCCAACGGCGCCGCCGGTTGCCCAAGGCATCATCGACCATCCTGACCGGCCCCATACCGATCTTTCGAGCGTGCGCATCGTCGCGACCGGTGGTACCACCATCCCTGTTCGCCAAGTGGATGAACTTCGCGCCGCGTTCGGGCCGGGTACACAGGTGCAAACCGGGTATGGCCTGACCGAGACCGCCGGCTCGGTCACTTCTACCATGCCTGACGATCCGTCCGAGGTTGTCGCGAAGACAGTCGGGCGGGCGCTCTCGATGCTCGAGGTAAAGATTGTCGGGCCCGACCATGTCGAACTGCAGGTAGGCGAAGTCGGCGAGATCGCGGTGCGTGGGCCGCAGGTCCTCAAGGGCTACTACAACAACCCGGAGGCGACCGCTGCAGCCTTTACCGCCGATGGGTTTTTCCTGACCGGTGACGCCGGGTCGGTCGATGCACATGGCAATTTTTCGATCACCGACCGGATCAAGGACATGTACCTGGTCGGCGGATTCAATTGCTATCCGGCCGAGATCGAAGGGATGATGCAGGGCATGCCCGGTGTGGGCAAGGTGGCAGTGATCGGGGTGGACGATGCGCGGCTCGGCCAGGTTGGCCGTGCGTTTATCGTCAGGCAGCCCGGTGCCACGTTGACGGAGGAGCAGGTGATCGCCTGGTGTCGGAGTGAAATGGCAAACTACAAGGTGCCGCGCTCGGTCAGGTTCCTCGATGCGCTGCCACTGAATGCGACTGGCAAGGTAGCAAAGGTCGAACTCAGGGCAATGGACTGAGTTCGCCGCAGCGATTCTTGGGACCGCGCCGCCAACCGACGTGATTGCAGGTTGGGCTCGACGGCGTGCAAATGGTACAGCAGATTTGAGACTGGGGGCCGGGCTCAGGAAGCCGCGACATTTCAGGACTTCAGTGGACGCCGATCCGTTCGGCGCGCAAGGCGGCCCTGCGGACTTTTCCGGCATCATCGCGTACGCGCTCGTATGTGAATTCCGCTGATCTTGGCCGCTTGAACGAAGCGAGGCGCTCCAAGCCGGCAGCAAGAAATGCCAAGGCAGCATCAGCCTTTGGCACCTCGACGTGCTGCGCCAGTTCAATTATTGCGTGCACACGATTGCCGAGATCGGGGTCCGGTAACCCGATCACGGCTGCGCAGAGCACCCCGGGGACCTGCTCCAGCGCCGCTTCCACCTCAGCGGGCCAGACATTGACGCCGCCGACCAGTATCATGTCGGTGCGCCGGTCCGCGATGAAGAGATATCCGTCTGCATCGAGCCATCCCATGTCGCCCAGACCATCCAGATCGCCACGAATGCGGCTTTCTGCGCCTATGTAGCGATAGCTTGTGCCCACTCCTGCTGCTCGTCGGAAAAAAATTTCTCCAATCTCTCCCGGTGGCAGAGGGGTCCCGTCCGGCCCGGCAATGATGATGGTGTCGCCCGCATTGGCGCGGCCTACAGAGCCCGGATGCTCGAGCCATTCGGTGCCGTTGATCAGGGTCGAGCCTAGACGCTCGGTTGATCCGTAGACCTCCCATAGTGTCTCGGGGGCCACCTTCGAAAGCCACCAGCGCTTCACGTCTTCAGGACAGGGAGCGGAAGAGTGCATAATGAATCGGAACGACGAGAGATCAGCAGCGATCGTTATCGCGGGATCGAGTCGGGCAATCCTGCTCATCATCGTGGGCACCATTGTCGCTACCGTGGCCTGGTACCGTTCTGCCAGCCGCAACCACTCAACCGGCTCGAATCGCTCCATGCAGATCACATGGCTGCCCTCGGCAAGGCCTACGATGACGAAGGCGAAGGGCGCTGCATGGTAGAGCGGCCCTGCGCACAGCACTGTGCTCAACGGTGGGCGGTAGAGATTGACCTTGTCGGGACCCCACCCCGAATTGCGAGGGTCGACAATCAGTTTCGGTCGCCCCGTACTCCCGCCACTTGCCAGGATCTTCCCTGGCGTGGATAGGGCAGGGGGCAGGGGACGGTCATCCAGTTCGCCTGAAAGCGGCGCATCGATATCAAAGAGTGAGGAGGCGCTAGCCGGAGTTTGGGATGTCCCGATGACCAACCTTGGTTCAGCGAGCTCCAGCACCTCACGGAACTCGCTCGGTGTCAAACGATGGGAAACCGAGCACGGGGTCGCGCCGAGCTTCCAGATCGCGTTTATTGCCAGCGCGTGGTCCGGTCGGTTGGGCATGGAAACCACCACGCGGTCGCCGCTGGCGACGCCGCGCAGCGCGAGGGCTCTAGCAAGGACGTTTGCCCGGGAATCGCATTGTCGGAACGAGAGCGTTTCACCGTCAAACGTGAAGGCCGGAGCGTCCGGCCGGAGCGCCGCATGGGCACTCAGCAGCATGCCCATCGGCGCGCCTGGACGGGGGAGGCCATTGTCGTCGAGCCAGTCTGCTGCTGCGAATTGCTGATCTTTCATCTAGCGAGGCCAACCCTATCTTAGCGTAAGGCGTTCTGGCCGCCGTCAACCGGCATGACCAGTCCAGTGATCATCGCCGCTTCCGCCGAGCAGAGGAACACCACCGCTGCAGCGATTTCTTCCGGGCTGGCAGGGCGCTTCAGGATCTGGTCACCGGCAAGTTCGACCTGTTGCTCCGGAGTGAACATTTCCGAGACGATCTTGGTGGCCACCAACCCCGGCGCGACACAATTCACACGTATGCCATAGGGCCCGTAAGCACGCGCGGCATGTGCCGTCATCTGGATTACTCCAGCTTTGGCCCCGGCATAGATGATGTCCGCGGCCGGACTGGTGCTAATGCCGGCCATCGAAGCGGTGTTGACGATGGCACCGTGCCCCTGCGCCCGCATCACTGGCAATTCATGGCGGAGGCCGAGGAACACCGACTTGAACGATAGATCACTGACGAACTGATAGTCATTATCGGTCAGGTCCTCCAGCGGTTTGCCCACGCCGCAGCCTACGTTGTTGTGCGCGAAGTCGAGTGAGCCGAACCGCTCAGTCGTCGCGCGCACGAGATTTTCTACCGATGCACCGTCGGTTGCATTGCAGAGAATTGCTTCGGCCGTTCCGCCTGCGACACGGATCATCCGTACGGTTTCCTGAGCACCGGCCAGATCGATATCGGCAACCATCACTTGCGCACCGCGGCGAGCGAAGGCTGTGGCCGATGCTCGGCCGATACCCGCACCGGCGCCGGTGACGAGAGCGGTCCTTCCGGCAAAGGATCGGGCAACCATCGTCGGATACGTCTCCTCAGCGATCGTTTGCATCCCCGCCTCCTTCATCGAGGCGCGGACATGTTGTCCGTAGTGCTCCGGGCGGGAGGCTCCAGCTTTCGCGACGCTCCCGTCCTGACAACGCAGAAACGTACATCGGGTCCTGGCCCGAGGACGACACTCAGCTCGTCGATATCGCGGGCGTGATCGATTGTGCCACCGCGGTGGATGGTGAGGCCAATGAACTTGGTTCGTCGAGCGCGCGCCGATGACCTTTGCCTTTGCCGACCTTCAGCAGACGGAGCTGCCTTAACGTAGTGCTCCGATGACGGCTGCCGCTGGCTGGAGTAGCGCACGGATGCGAACGAGTTCCGTGCCGACGGGGCGCAGGGCGTCGGCGGTCCAGGTGGCGCTGAGACCGCTGCAGCTGAGGCCCCAGTATCGCGGGGCCGCGCCACCCTCGATCAGTGGAACCGAGGCGGCGGCATATTGCCCGTCGAACATGTCAGTCAGAACTACATAGCCGTGTTCGGCAAAATGGGCTGCGGCCGCCTCGATCCGCTCTTTTCGGCGGGGCCAAGCGGCTGGATCGCGTTCGGCGATCGTCTGTAGCGCGCGATTGCGATCTTCGTCCGGGAGCACGGCAAGGACCGCAAGCCCGGCGGACGAGGAGGTTGGCGACGCTCGCCAGCCGACGGGCTGGCCGGGCACGACGAAGGTACCCATCGTCTGGTCTATCGAGAGCATCTCGTCGCCGCTGTACAGGCTCAGCGCAACGGTGGTCCCGACCCGGGTGGTCAACTGCTCCATATAGGGCCGCACCAGCGCCCTCAGGTCCTGTCCCTGCGCGGCCGCGTATCCCAGGGTCAGCGCCGGCGCGCCGATGCTGAGCGCTGAGTTGCCCGGTGCCTTCACCAGAAAACCTTTGTCGATCAGCGTGCTGCAGAGCCGCCAGGTGGTGGGTTGGCTGAGCCCGACACGCCGCGCCAATTCGGAGACGGTGAAATGGGCGCCCGGCCGGTCGAAGCACTGGAGGATCGCAAGGCCGCGCGCGAGTGCAGTGACTCCACTGTCGCGGCGCGACTCGGATCTGGTTGACTTATTCGTCATCATGGGTATATCTCAATCATCTAGCGAATATATTACTCATCTGTCGAATAAATCAAGCACTAAATGTTCAAGGAGACCTGCGATGGAAGGCTACCAGGCGACATTCACCCAGGACACGCCGATAGAGGCGGTGGATTGGCCGATGAACCGCGAGGTGCAGGATAGTGGCTGGCGCCCGCCCGCCGGCACGCGGGTCATCTCGGTTGATGACCATGGAATGGAAGAGGAAGGTCTTTGGGAGAAGCGCATGTCCGGCGCGGACCGCGAGCGTGCGCCGCGCCTGTGGCAGGACAAGGCCGACGACCGCTGGCACATGACGGTCGACGGGATGAACTATGACGTTCCCGGCATTGAGGGTCTGATCGGCGAGGGGCGCCCTGGCTTCTGGGACGCGAAGGAGCGCCTCAAGGACATGGACGCCGAGGGAATCGACGTCTCGCTGTTCTTCCACAGCCGTGCGATGTCGCTGGTACGGATGGAGGACAAGGCGTTCTTCGCCCGTTGCATGGATGCCTACAATGAGTGGCTCGGAGAGTTGTGTGCGGCCAATCCGCAGCGGCTGGTCGGCGTCGGCATCTTGCCCACGATCTACAACCCGGCGGACACCGCGGCCTATATCGAGAAGTTCAAAGGTTGGGGCCTCAAGGCGCTTGAAATCCCCTCGGCGCCCAAGAATGTGCCCTACAATGCTTCCGCAATGGAGCCGATGTGGGAGGCCATCGCGGATAGCGGCATTCCGGTGATGTTCCACGTCGGCGCCTATCTCGAATTCCGGGGCAAGGGGGCAACCGGCGCTAACCTGACCAAGAACCTCGGGCCCTATCGTCCGCTGTGGTCGCTGCTAGCGTTCTCGGGCATTCTCGAGCGCCACCCCAACCTAAAGGTCGTGTTCTGCGAGGGCGGCTTCGGTTGGGTGCCGTGGACGCTGCAGGACGCCGATCGGATCTATCAGGTCTATGAGACGGAGATGAAGCCGAAGCTCAAGGAGCTACCGAGCTACTATTTCCGGCGCCAGTGCTATTCAGCCATCATGACCGACGACGTCGGGTTGAAGCTCGCCGGAGAATACAACCTCACCGACAACCTGCTGTGGTCGTGCGACTATCCACACGGCGAGAGCGTGTTTGGCGAATCGCGCAATGAGATCCGCAAGATCTTCGACGTGCTCGGCGAGGAGCGCGCCAAAGACGTGGTAGGCCGCAATGCGGCGAAGCTCTGGAATCTCTGAACGGTCAACGCGAGCATGGAACGAGGCCCGGTCCCGAAATTGCGGACAGGGCCTCTGCGCAGTTCGAGCCGAGAAGGTCTCGACCCGAGAGGTTCCCAGGCGTCTTCGGTACGGAGAAGTCCTCGCGGCGCGTCAAGTGCGCGCCGCGAGGTCGCGAGAGGCACCCCGCGCCTGCCGTTTCTGTTGACCGGACTGCGCTAGCGAGCGAACCAGGTCCTCAAGAGGCGGCGAGTCTCGCCATGTGGAAGTCGATGTCGCCGCTCAGCTTCTCAAGCGTCAGCAGGTAGCGGTAGTGGTGACCGACTTCATATTCGTCGGTCAGGCCATAGCCACCGTGAAGCTGGATAGCCTGTCGCGAAACGAGCTGGCCGGCTTCTCCGATCGTGATCGCGGCAAGCGAGATCGACCGGCTTCGCTCGGCCGCTGGCCGGTCGGCGTGCGCGAGGGCCTGGTAGAGCGCCGAACGCGACTGGTGGGCGGCCACGAACATGTCGGCCATGATATGCTGCAGTGCCTGAAAGCTCCCGATCGGCTGGCCGAACTGCCGGCGTTCCTTAAGGTAGGCCGAGCAGATCCGCAGCACTTCTTCCATCGAGCCGACGGCCTGCGCGAGGCGCGCGAGCCGGCCCTGGTCGAGTGCCGCCCCAAGCAGCGCCTCGGCCGTGGTGCCGGTTGCGAGCACCGCGTCGGGCCCCAGCCACACGTTTTCGAATTGCAGGTCTGCGGCGCGGCTCCCATCCAGCAACGGATAGGCGTCCGCGGCGATGCCGGCATTGTCCGAGGGCACCAGTATCAAGGCAAGCCCGCGTCCGGGAATATCAGCCGAGACGACGAGGTGCGTCGCTAGCGGCGCATCGACCGCGAAGAACTTTTGGCCGTTCAGAATGTAGCCGTTGCCATCGGGCGTCAGCGTCACGCGGCGGGGCGCAACCTCGGCGTACCGCTCGCCGGGCTCGCCATGGACCAGCGCGATGAGGGCCGTTCCGCCGATCACCTGCTCGATGACAGCTGTCCGTGGCTCCTCTGCTGCGGCGAGCAGGTATGCCCCTTGCACGGCTGTGCCGACGAATGGCTGACAGACGCACTTGGTGCCGAAGGCGGCAGCAAGTACTGCGAGATCGACCGAACTCCCGCCTAGTCCGCCCAAGGTTTCCGGAACAGCCAGTGCCAGCCAGCCCAGTTCGGCAAAGGTGGCCCAGGCCTTCTCGTCGAGCCCGCTGCCGTTGTCGCGCAGGGCGCGCCGATGCTCGAGTGTAAAGCGCTCGGCGATGTAGCGCTCGGCGCTGTCAAGCAGCATGCGCTGCAGGTCGGAAGTGTTGAACTCCATGGCAGGTCCTTCAGAGGCCGAAAGCGACTTTGGCAATGATGTTTTTCTGGATTTGCAACGTTCCGCCGTAGATCGTGGCAGCACGCAGGATGAGCGCCCGTTGCGTTACGTATTCGCTCTCCTCCGGCCACAACGGGCTGCGCGCCGGTCGCTTGTGAACTTCGTGCGGGTAGAGCCGGATCGATTGAACGCCCTGCAGGTCTACATGCAGTTCGCTGATCGCCTGCTGGAGCCGGGATCCCGCCACCTTGAGCACCGAAGCTGCTGCCGCTTCGGGGTACTGGAACGGCTCATCGCCTAGGGTGCGCAGCACCGACCATTCGAGCGCGGACACCTCGGCTTCGAGGCGGGCGAGCCGGCCTTGAAAACGCGGGTGCTTGTCGAGGGTGACGCCGTCAAGCGAATGGCTGGCTGCCATTGCCTTCGCGAGCGCTACTTCCTTTTTGTTGAAGTAGATGAACGAGCTGGTGGTACGCTCATGGTCGAGCAGAAATTTGGCGTAAGTCCAACCCGCACCTTCTTCGCCCACAAGGTTGGTGGCAGGCACTTCCACGTTATCGAGGAATACTTCGCAAAGATCTGACTCTCCGTTGATCTGCGGAATGCGTCGGATGGTTACGCCCGCGCTCTTCATGTCGATGAGGAGAAAGGAGATTCCGCGTTGCGGTTTGACTGTCGGATCGGTGCGGACAAGAAAGAAGCCCCAGTCCGAGGCCCACGCGGAACTCGTCCAGATCTTCTGCCCGTTGACGACATAGACATCGCCTTTGCGCACCGCCACAGTACGAAGGTTGGCAAGGTCCGAACCATTGCCCGGTTCTGAAAATCCTTGTGCCCAGTAGAAGTCGCCATTGCGGATCGCGGGGAGGAAGCGCGCCTTCTGTTCCTCAGACCCGAATGTGTAGACTACCGGCCCAACCATGTGCGTGCCACCCCAGCAGGAGTCCGGAGCGAAGGAGCGGATCATTTCGTCCTGAAAAACGAAGAGCTGCAGCGGCGTCCACCCGCATCCGCCATGCTCGACCGGCCAATGCGGCACGGTCCAGCCGCGTCTCGCGAGGATGCGTGTCCATTCAAGGACATCAACGGGATCGGACTGAAGACCACCGAACCGCCGCTGGCGGTCCCTTATGTCGTTCGGGAGGTCCTCGGCAATGGCACTTCGGACCATTTGCCTGAACTCCTCGAGACCCTCGTCCAACCGGAAATCCATGACTCGCTTCTCCCGTTTCGACTTTCTTCAGTCGATGATGTGCCCTTAGTCTACCGCCAGGATCGCCAGCGCTTGTGCCGAGAGCACACCGCCGTTGCCCTGCGCAATCGCAGTCCGAACACCCGGTAGCTGACGTGCGCCAGCTTCGCTCCTTAGCTGGCGCACGGCCTCCACGATCGTGAACAGGCCGTACATGCCCGGATGCGTGCACGAGAGCCCGCCGCCGTTAGTGTTGACTGGCAGCTTGCCGCCCGGCGCGATTGCCCCGCCTTCCACGAACCGGCCGCCTTCGCCTTTCGGGCAGAAACCGAGGTCTTCAAGGAGCATGATCGTGTTGATCGTGAACGCGTCATAGAGTTCGACTATGTCAATATCCTGTGGACCCAGGCCAGCTGCGGAATAGGCACGGGCACTGCATTCGACCAGCGCGGTGCGGGTCAGATCGGGCATCGCTGAAATGAACGCGTGGGTCGTCGAGCTCGCCGCAGCAAGAACTTTGACCGGCTTCTTGGCCAGATCCCTCGCCCGGTCTGACCGCGTGAGTACCACTGCCGCCGCGCCGTCCGTCACCAGGCAGCAGTCAAGCACCGACAATGGATCGGAGACCATGCGCGAGGCGCGATAGTCGTCCAGGGTCATCGGATCGCGCTTGACCGCTTCAGGATTTAGGGTTGCCCACGCCCGTGCCGCAACCGCCACTTCGCCAAGCTGATCCTTCGTCGTGCCGAACTCGTGCATATGCCGAGCTGCTGCAAGCGCATAGCCGCTGACCGGAAGGAGTGGCTTGTAGCGTGCCTCGTAGGGCCAAGGCCGGGAGGCGTTCGAAAGCTTGCCGGTTGCCGAGGCTTGGTTGGAACCGAACGCGACCAAAGCGCAATCGATCAGGCCTGCGTCAAGCAGCCAGGCGGCGCGTTCCAGATAGCTCTGGAACACGTTTCCGCCGGTACGACTGTTGTCCAGGACGCGGGGTTGAATTCCGAGATACTGCGCAAAACTCAAGGCGCCGCCAAAGGTGTCGACATTATTCGTGTAGAACAATCCGTCGACATCGGCAAAGCTCAGTCCCGCCTCCCGCAACGCATCACGCGCGGCGTTCGCAGCCATATCGTGCGGCTCGTAGCCCGGTGCCCGGTCTGTCCCGAATGTGCCGACGCCGACAATCGCGGTTTTTCCCCGGGGGAACATCTCGTCGCTCATGCTGCAGCTGCCTCGTCGTGGGTAGCTTCAGGTACGAAGACCACAAGAGGACCGTCTTCCCCATCGATGATGCGAGCGCGTACCGCCATGCCGATGCGCACTTCGGCCGGATCGATGCCCTCCACCCGGCTCATCATCCGCGGTCCCTCAGCGAGGTCGACAAGGGCGACATTGAAGTTCGGCTCTGGAGGGCGCTTGCGCACCACCGTCGTCGAGTGAACGACCCCAATCCCCGAAGCTTCGACCCACTCCAGGTCTTCGCCGGTGCCCGGCGCCACAACGCGGGGGAAAAACACGTGCTTGCCGGACAGCGTCCCCCGCTGGATCATGAAGCGGCCCTGCGCGAGGAACGCCATGAACTGTTCGTCCGGCCCCGTTTTCGGATCGGTCTCCGTCATTTCCTCAACCCGCCTGTAGCTTATGCGGCCAAAGCGCAATTGCTGCGCGGCATCCTTGTAGATGGAAGAAGCATCCAACGCGCCCCGGCGCATGCGATGATCGCGGTGCCGATATCTCGGCCCGGCCGCTTGCTCGAAAGTGTCCGGATGCCGATCCTGAGTTGGATGGGCACGATGAGCACAGCGCGCGGGCGTTTCGCTGGTACACTGTTTGACCTTTCCGGTCGAAGAGCCTTGGTGACTGGCGCCAGCCGCGGGATCGGCCGTGCGATAGCCCACCGGCTGGCCCAGCACGGTGCTGATGTGGTGATCTGCGCTCGCAAGGCCGAGGCGCTTGTCGCCGTTGCCGACGCCATCAACATGGCCAATCCTGGACGTGCAGTTGCAATATCCGCAAATATCAGCCGGCCCGATGAGGTCGAGGAACTGGCCAGCGAAGCGCAAGCCGCATTTGGGGGGATTGATATACTCGTCGCCAACGCCGGGCTGCACATCCACAACGGGCCGAGTGCGACGATGAACGACGCAATTCTCCAGAAGACCATCGACGGCAACTTCGGTGCGCTGCACCGGCTCAGCCAGAAGTTTCTGCCAGGCATGAGAATGCGCGGATGGGGGAGGATCATCAACATCGGCACTATTGCCGCGCACTTTGGCAGCGGGGTCTATCATAGCTATACGCTAAGCAAGGCCATCGCCATGCAGTATGTGCGCAACATCGCGGTTGAGCATGGCCCGTCCGGCGTTCGCGCCAACACCGTCTCGCCGGGACTAGTGCGAACCACAATGGCGGGAGCGATCCTCGACAACCCGGAAGAGCTCGCGAAGGAAATGGTTCGCTCGACCGTGGGGCGAATGGGTGAGCCGGACGAGATCGCCGGCGTTGTTGTCATGCTTGCCAGCGAAGCCGGAGGCTATGTCAACGGTCAAACCATAGCAGTCGATGGGGGACAGACGATCCGCTACGTCGTCTAGGCGCGGAACGGTCGCAACACCGGCCACTCGAAACGCCACAGGTATGACCGGGCCGCCGAACAATCAGGCCCAAGGGTCGACATGAACCTTTGTCTCGGTATTCTCGCCGCGCAACCGATCGATCATGTCCGGCAGGTCGTCGAGCCCAATATTGCTGGTAATCATTTGCCGTGGTTCAACATGCCCCGCGTCCATTGTGTCCACTGCGTAGCGGAACTCGGGCACCGTCCAGGCCATCGAGAAGGCGAGCTTGACCTGCTTGAACGTGCTGACACCGGGAATCACCGGGTCCGGTGCCATGCAGAATCCAAGGGAGACGACATGGCCGTTGGGCCTTACGAGATTGATCGACTGCTGAAGCAGTCCGACTGCGCCTGCCGCCTCGAATACGTAGTCCGGCATGCCGCCAAGCGCTTCGTTGATCCGCTCGGCCTCGCCTTCACCTGTCAAGACATAGTCATCGGCACCCAGCGTAAGCGCCATATCGCGCCGCCGCTCCGAACGTGACGCAGAGACCACTTTACCGGCGCCCAGCCGTCGTGCCCAGAAAGTGGCTGCAAGTCCGACCGCACCAGCGCCCAGCACGAGTACTTTGGCGCCGAGCGGCAACTGGGCGAGGCGCACGCCATGCAAGCCCACTGCGAGCGGCTCGATCAGCGCGCCATCATTTAGGCTCAGGGCAGCGGGAAGCTTCACTGCCGTGCGCTCTGCGATACGCATGTATTCGGCATAGCCGCCAGCATACGGGGCCATATTCGAGCACATCACGACCTGGCCTGCGTGGCACAGGTCGCAATGGCCGCAACCTGCTGCGGGCAGAGCCGTCACCCGGTCCCCGACCCTCAGCGTCTCCACGCCCTTTCCCACTGCAACGACTTCGCCCGAGAACTCGTGTCCTAGGACCGTGTCGCAAGGGAAGTCGTAGCCCCTTCCTGAAGTCATGTTGAGATCAGTGCCGCAGATGCCGCAGCGGCCGACACGGATAACGGCCTCGCCTTCGCCCGGGGTGGGGTCGGGGCGTTCCTCGATAGCCCAGGGCTTCCCTGCTTCCTTGAATACTGCAGCCCGCATCTGAACTCTCCCGGATCGATATGTTTCGACAAGTGCTAAGTGTCATCCTCCACCACGCCATCCCCGGATGGGGAGTAGCCGTGGCGGGGACGGCACTCAAACCGAAGCAGGCTGTCTCAAGGCGTGCCGCGATCGGTCGCCGCCAGGCTCGAAGCGTCGCAGGTACTCAGTCAGGCCGCGTGGCGTACGTTTGCGCGACGGATTGTACCAGGGCAGAAAGTTCGCCAGCAGTGGCAGCGCGGTGCGGAGCAGAAAACGGCGGAAGCGCTTCTCATCCTGGGCAAAGGCGGCCTGTTCGTCCGGCGTCATGGCAGCGCGGTCGGTTTCGGCAAGATAGGCGTACATCCGCTCCATGTAGCCCCGGTTCAGGTGGCGCACCGCGAACAGGAGACCGTAGATCCGGCAGAAGTACCCATTCCAGATCGCGTTCCACCAGCCGCGACCATAGATCGCGTGGTAGATATCGAAGCAGACGTGGCGGTGTTCGAATTCCTCGGCCATATGCCACTTCCACAGGTCGGTTAGATCCTGATCCGCCCCTTCAAGCCAACTTGCGCTCTTCTCGAACCAGACCCAGCCGGCCACCGCACCAAGCGACTCGAAGCCGTCGGCATAGGCAAGCAGGAACTTGAGGGAACGGTTCTGGAGCAATCGTTCGAGATCGTCCTCGAGCTCCTTCTCGATGTCTGCAAGGGCCGGATAGCCTTGCGCGATCAGGTGCTTATTGAACAGACGATGCTGACGGTAATGCTGTGATTCCTGCCCGATGAAATCATCCATGTCCTTGAGCAAGCGCGCTTCCGACGCGGGGACAAGCGGCCTGGCCCGCTGCAGGATACGGATCAGCCATGGCTCGATTGGGGTCGGGATGAACGAAGTGGCGTTCCGGTGGTGGGAAAACGCACGGCTCGGCGCCCAATGGGCGCGCACCCTGGAGTAATCGATATTGGGATAGCGGACCGTCAGTGCCACCAGACCCTTCTCCTCTTCCGGGCGCTGGGCAGGACAACTAGTTTAGAAGGCCGCGGCTGAACAAGCGCGTGCCGGTTTCATCGCAACAGCGATGGGCGTGCCGTCCGTCTGGCCGCTGCCGCTCTCGCGGTCCATTTCGCGACAGGAGGTAACGCGAAGATGAGCCTGCGGCCTTTCCGCATCGACGTCGCCCAGTCGGTGCTCGACCGTATCTCGGTGCGTCTCGCGGACGCCCGCATCGGCTATGCGCCTGCCGAGGGAGGTCCCTGGGACTACGGCATGGACCACAGGTACCTTGCCGAACTCGTTGCCTACTGGCGGGACGTGTACGACTGGCGGGCTGAAGAGGCAAAGCTCAACCGGTGGCCGCAGTTCATGGCAACGGTCGATGGCGTCGATATCCACTTCTACCACATCCAGGGCGACGGTTCGCGGCCGCTGCCGATCATCATCACTCACGGTTGGCCGGGATCGGTGGTCGAGTTCCAGGCTGCAATCCCGCTTCTGGTGGCGGCTGGCTACACGCTCGTAATCCCCTCGCTGCCGGGATACGGCTGGTCTGGCAGGCCGGGGCGGCCGATCGGGCCGGCTTCGGTTGCCGCGCTGTGGCGCAGACTGATGGTCGACATATTGTGCTATCCGCGCTTCCTTGCCCAGGGGGGGGACTGGGGCAGCGCGGTAACGCACCAGCTTGGCGCGGCTCACGCCGATGCAGTTGCCGCGATCCACGTCAACTTCTTCATGGGGCCGCCGCCGGGATCAAGCGACGATCCCGAGCTTGCCGAATACTGGCGCAGTGTCGCCAAGTTGATGGAAGCTGAGAGCGGATATCACCACGAGCAAGGGACAAAACCGCAGACGATCGGCCTCGCGCTGCACGACAATCCGGTCGGCTGGGCAGCATGGGTTGTCGAAAAGTTCTGGCGCTGGGGCGATACAGGCGGCGTGATCGAGAGCCGCTTCGACAAGGACCACCTCATCACGAACCTTATGAGCTATCTCGTGACCGACAACGTGATCTCTTCGCTCTGGATGTATTACGCTAGCAATCGTGAAAAGCGCCATCCCGGCCCGGTCGCTGTACCTTGCGGCCTGGCGCACTTTCCGGGTGAGTTCTACCCGATGCCAAGCCGGCGCCTAGCCCAACAGGCGTATAATGTGCAGCGCTGGAGCAAGCTCCCGGCAGGCGGACATTTCGCTGCGATGGAAGAGCCAGCCGCGTTCGCGGCGGACGTGATCGCGTTCTTCGACCAATTCGGCCGCTGACCGAGCGGATCGCACAGGTGATGCGGTGTCCGTATCGCTTTGCGCTGGGTTGGAGCAGGTATATGGTTTCAGAAATGAACAACCTTTCTGCAAGCAAGCTCGAGGTCGGACCCGTTCCGCTGTATCATCAGCTGGAGCAGGATCTGAAGGCGCGGATTGCCTCGGGCGAGTATGCTGCCGGCTCCATGCTGCCGACCGAAGAGCAGATCGGGCAAGCCTATGGTGTCAGCCGGATCACTGTTCGACGTGCGTTGGAAACACTTGATGTTCAGGGGCTGATCCGGCGGCGGCGCGGTGTCGGTTCGTTCGTGGCAAGTCCAAGCTCCCCGGTCCATGCCGTGCACCTGACCGGCTCGCTCGATGCCTTTCTGCTTACGGCGTCGGAGCTCGAGCCGATCTTCGTATCGCTCGACCAACGGCTCGCGCCCGAGGATGTCCTGGCGGAGTTTGGACTGGAGCCCGGCGGCAAGTTGCTTCGCCTCGAGGTCGTGAGCAGGACTCGGGAAGGCCCGACGGCGCACTCGGAGTTTTTTTTCACGCCCGCACTAATCGGCAAGTTTGCGGCGGAAGATATTGTTGGCAGCGAGCCCATCGTGCGTATCGTAGAGCGAAAGCTGGGCGTGCGGCTCGGACGCGCAAGCCAGACCATCACACCAGATAAGGCGACAGGGCGAACCGCAGACTTTTTGGGCATCGTTGAAGGCACGCCGGTACTGTACGCCCAGCGTAACTACTACACGACCACGGGCGAGCTCGTGGAGATCGCACGCCAGCGCTATCATCCAGAGCGGTACCGTTACGAGGTCGAACTCAAGGCCGGCCTGCACAGCGTCTGACTGGAGTCGGTGGCTGCGCCTTATTCGCCGCGAAATACCGGTTCGCGCTTCTCCAGGAACGCGTCGAGCGCCTCAGTGTGGTCGGCTGTTTCATGTGCGAGGGCCTGGTAGGCGGCGGAAAGCTCCAGGATTTCCGACATGCGCTGCGTCTGCGCCTCGCGCAACAACCGCTTTGTCAGCCGCAGTGCGCGCGCGGGGTTGGCGGCGATCCGCTGTGCTAAATCTAATGCCTCCGGCAGCAACCGTTCATCGGGGACGACTGTATCGACCAGCCCAAATCCCAGTGCCTCCTGTGCACTGTAACGATCGCCAGTGAGAAACATTCGCGCCGCCGTGGAGTAACCTACGACACGCTGGAGCGACCAGGCGCCGCCATCGCCGGGCACGATGCCAACCTTGATGAAGCTTGCCGAGAATTTCGCGCTCTCGGCGGCAAGACGTATGTCGCACAGGCAGGCGAGATCGCAGCCCAGGCCGACTGCGTGGCCGTTGACTGCAGCGATGAGCGGCACCTCGCAGGCCATGAACGCGTGGGTGATCCGCTGCACCCCACGGCGGTAATTGTGCCGAGTCGAGTCAGGCTGCTCGAGCGGGCCGATGCCATTGCGTTCCCTCATCGCCTTGAGGTTGCCGCCGGCTGAGAAGGCTCTTCCCGCACCGGTAAGGACAGCTGCGGAGATCGAGCGATCATCGATCAGGGACTCAATCGCCTCTACCAGATCGAGACAGTCACGATGCGTGCCGATCGCATTAAGCGAATCGGGCCGATTCAGAGTGAGCAAGGCGACGCGGCCACGCCGCTCGATTGTCACGAAAGGGGGCACCGCATTGCTCCTCATGGTAGCCTGGAAGTGAAGCAATCCTAAGCTTTTGAGCCCTGTTGGCGAGGCTTTGGCGGCAAGATCGCGGATGCGAAGTTTCTCTTGCCAGGAAGCTTGTTGTCAGCATATCATGACATCATAACATGACATGACAAGCGGCAGGCAAAGTCATGTTCGGCAAGGGAGAGTGGACCATGGCCACCGTCATGCGCGAAAAGAAGATCAAATCCGCCGACCGGGTGCTGGAGATCTTCGAGATGTTCTCGGGCGATAGGAAATCGGTCACTGTGATGGACGTCGCTCGTGCGCTGAACGTACCACAGTCGAGTACTTCGGAGCTGCTTGGCTCGCTTGTGCGCCGAGGCTACCTCTATCGCGACCGGACAGAGCGTACCTTCCGGCCCACCGCACGCGTCGCACTGCTGGGCGCCTGGGTCCAGCCCGACTTGTTCCGCCAGGGCCGTCTCTTACCGATGATGGACAGCCTGCATGAGGTTACCGGGGAAGCAGTCATTCTTGCTTCCTTGATCGGGGTCGATGTGAAGCACGTCCATGTTGTGGGCGAGGGGCTGCCGGAAACCCTCGGTTCGGGTACTGAACATCACCCGCTGCATTCGCCTTTCGGCGTGGCGCTGCTCTCGATGATGTACCGCGAGAACGTGCGCAAACTGGTGCATCGGCTTAATGCAGAGAGCGATCCTGCCCTGCACATGCGCTACAGCCATCTTGAGCCGCAGTTGAACACGGCCAGCCGCCAGGGCTACGCCACCGGTGACCTGGGTGACGGTCGCGCTTCGGTCGCTGTCTTGCTTCCGGAGCGCCCAGGTGAGGAACAACTAGCAATCGGCATTGCCGGCCCGGTCGGACGCATCGCGGCGAATAGCGGCCAACTGGTGCAGACCCTCCGCGGCGCGATCGCCCAATGCTTCTCGCCCCATTCCGGCCAGGACCTGCGGCAGGTCGAGCGACCCGCGCTGGTGGCTATGCACTGAGCGGATTCAGTCGCATTCCAAGACAGAGAGGGTTTTCGTGACACAGTACATTCTCACGCGCAAAGATGGCGCAATCGGCCACGTCGTGTTCAACAAGCCCGAGAAGATGAACGCCATCTGCCTCGAGATGTGGAAGGGCATGGGCGACGCAATGGCGGCGTTCGAGGCCGACGACGAGGTGCGCGTGGTGGTGTTCTCCGGCGCGGGCGGCAAGGCCTTCGTTGCCGGCGCCGATGTCGGCAAATACGAAGACGAGCGCGGCGACAAGGCCTCGCAGGAGCGCTACGCGAAGACCGGAGAGGACGCGCTTCAGGCGATCTACCGCTCAAAGAAGGTAACCATCGCTGCGATCGATGGATATTGCATTGGCGGCGGCGTGTCGGTCGCGCTTGTGTGCGACCTGAGGTATTGTTCAGCCCAGTCGAGCTTCGGCCAGCCGGCGATGAACATCGGCATCGGGTATCGCTATTCTTCGCTGCGCCGCATGGTCGACATCATCGGCTATGGTGCCTCGAAGGATATGCTGCTCGGCGGGCTGCGCTTTGACGCGCAGGAAGCCTTTTCCAAGGGTCTCGTCGGCCGCGTGCTGCCGAATGAGGAGTTTCAGCCCTGGATCGACAAGACGGTTCGCAACATTTCGATCGGCGCGCCGCTCACTGCCGAGGACATCAAGTTCACGCTGTGGACCTACGCGCAGGATGAAGCCAGCCGCGACACAGATCGCTGCGAGGAGCTATTCCAGATCTGCTACGCTTCGGACGACTACAAGGAAGGCGTTCGCGCCTTTGCCGAAAAGCGCAAGCCGGTCTTCACCGGCAAGTAGTTCGGAGCCAACGATGGACCTGCGGTTCACTGCGGAGGAAGAGGCGTTCCGCCGCGAGGTGCGGGCGTTCATCCGCGACAATCTCAATCCGGTCACGCATCGCAAGATGATCGAAGGCCGGATTCCGGAAAAGGACGAAATCGTTGCCTGGCAGCGCACACTCAATGCGCGGGGCTGGGCGACGCCTTCCTGGCCACAGAGCCACAGCGGGCCCGGCTTTACGCCGGTGGAGCGCTACATTTTCCTCGACGAACTGCACCAGGCTCCGGCGCCCGAACCGGTCTCGTTCAATGTCTCGATGATCGGTCCTGTGCTGATCCGCTACGGCACGCCTGAGCAACAGGCACGTTTCCTCGCCGCCACAGCCAACCTGGACATCTGGTGGGCGCAGGGCTTTTCCGAGCCGGGCGCAGGATCCGATCTTGCTGCCTTGCGCACCTCCGCCCGGCGTGAGGGAGACCACTTCGTCGTCAATGGCCACAAGATCTGGCAGGGCATGGCGCACCATGCGGACTGGATGTTCACGCTCGTGCGGACCGACCCGCAGGCGCCGAAGAAGCAGATGGGCATCTCGTTCCTGCTCCTCGACCTCCGGCTGCCTGGCGTGACGATCCGCCCGATCATTACCCTCGATCAGCGCCACGAGGTGAACGAGGTTTTCCTCGACGAGGTACGCGTCCCGGTTGACTGCCTGGTCGGCGCAGAGAACGCGGGCTGGGACGTAGCCAAGTTCCTGCTGTCGAACGAGCGAACCGGGATTGCGCGGATCGGAATGACCAAACATCTGATCCGGCGGATCAAGCGGCTCGCGGGCGACAATCGTTCCGTGCTCCTCAAGGCCGCTGCCATCGAGGCCGAGCTGAAGATCCTCGAGATCACGCAGCTTCGCATTCTCGATGGGCAACGCCGCTCCGATGCCGCCGATCCACGATCTTCGATCCTCAAGCTGAAGGGGGTCGAGCTACGCCAGGCCGCCTCGGAGTTGCTGCTCGCCGCCGCGGGACCTGCGGCGCTTGAGGTGCGCCATGACGATGCACCGTTCGATCAAGACGGATCCGAATGGCTTGGCACGATCATGCCCAATTACGGAATTCTTCGAGCCGCCTCGATCTATGGCGGCTCAAGCGAGGTGCAAAAGGGTATCCTCGCCAAGTCGCAGCTGGGGGTCTGACCGCGATGGACCTCGAGCTTTCCGACGACCAGCGCATGCTGCAGGACAGCGTCCAGCGGTTGATAGCCGAACGCTACGACCTTGATGCACGGCGGGCGGCCATGCGCGAGCCTCGCGGCTGGTCACCTGTGATGTGGAGCGCGATCACGGACTTGGGATTGACCATGTTGCCGTTTTCGCAGGAGCAGGGGGGTCTGGGCCTCGGCGGCGTCGAAACGATGATCGTGGGCGAAGCGTTCGGCCGTGGCCTTGTTGTCGAACCATATCTTTCCTCGATCGTGCTTGCCGGCAACGCAATCCGCGAATGCGCGACGGCGGCCCAGGCGGAGCGCTGGCTACCTGGCATCCTGTCCGGAGAGACGATCGCGGCATTTGCCGATTCAGGCTCGATCCTGGCCCGGAGCGAAGGCGAGGACTGGCTGCTCGACGGCGAGGCCCGCATGGTCCTGGGCGGCTACAGCGCCGACTTGCTGTTGATACTGGCCGGAGATGATCTCTTCGCCGTTCCACCATCAGTCAACGGACTGACAAGGCGCGGCTATCAGCTGCATGGTGGTGGCTGCGCGGCTGACCTGCATCTTTCCCGGGTAAGAGTGGCTGGTTCAGACCGGCTTGCCGGCAAAGGCCGGATCAACCGCGTGCTCGAGGCCGGGATCGCCTGGCTTGCAGCCGAAGCGACCGGTGCCATGCAGGCCGCGCTCGATCTCACGGTCGACTACCTCAAGACCCGCGAACAGTTCGGCAAGGCAATCGGCACCAACCAGGCCCTGCAGCACCGTGCGGCCGAGATGCTGGTCGAGGTAGAGCAGGCGCGCTCCGCCGCGATGTACGCGGCCTTGCTCGCCGATGAGTCGGACGAGCATGCACGTGCCGCCGGGCATGCTGCGGTCAAGGCGGTGATCGGAAAGGCCGGCCGGTTCGTAGCCCAGAACGCGGTGCAACTCCACGGCGGGATCGGCGTCAGCGAGGAGCACGCGATCAGCCACTACTTCCGCCGGCTCACCGCAATCGGCATGATCCTGGGCGATACCGAGAGCCAGCTTGGCCGGCTCGCGGCGCTTGGCGGCTTTACCGGCGCGGTGCCTCATTTCGGCGCTGCCTGAAGCGGCGCAACGGGGTTAGACTCGGGGTTGGCGTCTCATCTGTTCCGGTTCTGCCCATCGATCATGGATTGCACGATACGTCCGTGATCGGGCCCCTGGGTCTGGGCGAACTGCAGGTCCATCTGCGCTTTCAGCACCGTATCGACCATGCCCTTGGCATACATGTTGAACAGCCTCTTGGAGCCTGCCAATGCGCTACGCGGGTGCGCGACGATGCGCTCGGCCATCGCAAGTGCTTCGTTGAGGTGCTCGCCTGGGGGCACCACCTTGTTGGCGAGACCGCAGGCCACAGCATCCGCCGCCAGCAGTCGGTCCCCGGTGAAGGCGAGTTCCTTGGCCTTGTGCAGCGATGCGAGGAACGGCCAGGTAATGGAAATGCCGTCGCCGATCACCAGCCCGACATTGACGTGGGGTTCGATGATGAAGGCGTTCTCGGCCATGATCACGATATCCGAAAGCGCCAGCAGCGTCGCACCGAATCCCACTGCAGCGCCGTTCACTGCGGCGATGACCGGTACGGGAACATCGAGCATGGCGGTAATGAAATCCCGCCCGTTGGCGATTGTTTCGCGGGCGACTGCCGGATCGTTCGCGGTGGCCACGAAGTGCAGGAAATCGCCGCCAGCGCTGAACGCCCTGCCCGCGCCTGTCAGAATCACCGCGCGGACCCTCCCGTCCTCGGCAAGCTCGCGCGCGATCCGGGTCAGCCTGAACAGCAGCGCGGTCGAGGCGGGATTGCGATCCTCCGGCCGGTCTAGGGTCAGGATGCGGATCGGGCCGCGATCCTCGATCAGCAGGTCGTCGCCAACGAGCTCGGTCATACTTCAGGCGTTCCCCGGCTTGGCTAGCATCGACGTCAGACGTTCACGACGAAGTCGTCGCGGTGCTGCTGCGCCCATGCAGCGAAGGTTTCGAGCCTGATGCCGAATGAGGCCGCTCGGGCGAGATCCACCTTGTAGCCCTCAATGCTGGCCCATTGCTGGCTGCTGACCAGCCCGGCGTGGTGTCCGGTGTCGATTGCTTCCACCTCGGTCAGGTAGCGGGCCTGCACCGGCTTACCCGTTGCGTCGGCGATCACGGCGGCCAAGGAATCCATATCGAGTGTCTCGGCAGCGAGATCGATCTCCTGCCGGTCGAACCGGGATGGATCCATGAAAGCGGCTGCGGCGAAGCGCCCGACATCCGCGGCGCTGATCAGATCGAGCGGCACGCCCTTGGTCATTGCCGTGCCCAGTAAACCACTGGCTAGCAGCGGGAACATCCATACCGCCTTGGGAGGAATGAAATTTTCCATCATGAACGCCGGCTTCAGCACCGTCCAATGGTCAAAGCCGGCGACGCGTACCAGGCTGTTCACGGCGGATTTGCTGTCCCAGTACCCCTTTGTCCAGCGCCCTTCGCTCCACCCCGCGAAGCTCGCCTGGTCACCTGCGCGAGCAACCGAGGTATGAACAAATTGAACCACACCGGCGCGCCGTGCCGCCTCGATCAGCTTACGACCGGTCCTGACTTCGGAGTCAGGGTCACCGGGCAGCGGCGTAAGCTGCATCGAGAAGACGCCGAAGACACCTTCGACCGCCTTGTCGAGCAGGACCGTATCATCGAAATCGCCAGCACAGAGCGTCACCCCGCGCTCCGAGAGCTTGCGCGCAGCCGCCGAGGCGGGATCGCGCACCAGTGCGCGGACTGGCATTCCAGCATCCAGCAGCGCGTCGATGGTCGCGCCGCCTTGCGTGCCGGTGGCGCCAGTCACGAGAATTGGTCCAGTGATGGGCAAGGTACGTTCCTCTTGGTGGATCAGCTGGTGGGCGGCCTATGGTCGGCGGCGCTTCGCCGGCCCATTACATGCAGACTAACGCGACGGGCTGTCTGCAGGCACAGCATTGGCGGGTTCTGATCATGCTTGCGATTAGACGGCCGGGCGAAGGCGATCAGCGGGCCGTGTCAAGAACTGCCGCCCGCTCTCTCAACTCGACGCGGCGGACCTTGCCGAGGGGTGTGCGTGGAAGCGCATCGATCATTACAAACCTTCGAGGTACCTTAAAATTGGCCATGTTCGCTCGGGCCCACGCGGTGAGCAGGGCCTCGTCCGGCGCGCCGCCTGGAGAGGGTACCACGAAGGCCACTGCGACCTCACCGAGGCGGTGATCCGGCATGCCCACCACGGCCACATCCGCCACGCCCGGTGCGCTGCGCAGCATTGTTTCGACTTCAGCTGGATAGACATTGAAGCCCCCGACGATCACGATGTCCTTGAGCCGGTCAACGATCCGCAGGTAGCCGCGCGAGTCTAGCACGCCGACGTCACCCGTATGCAGCCAGCCATCTGCATCAATTGTCTGAGCGGTGGCGTCGGGGTCTTCGAAATAGCCCTGCATTACACTGAAACCCCGAAAGCAGACCTCGCCGGGCTCACCGGGAGGCACGGGCGCTCCATCCGGGCCGGCAAGGCGCATCTCGAAACCGGGAAACGGCCGTCCGACGGTCGTCGCCAGTATTTCGGCGCTGTCGCCCACGCGGCAACTCGTCCCCATGGCGGTATTTTCGGTGAGTCCGTAGCTCGTCAGCAGCACTTCAAGACCAAGCGTCTCGCGACATGCCTGCATCAGCGCGATAGGCAAGCTGGCCGACCCGGTCGTACCGATCCTGAGGGAGGAGATGTCATGGCCGCTCGGTCGGTCCACGAGGGTCTGGAAGAGGGCAGGGGGGCCGGGCAACACAGTGATACGTTCGCGCTCGATCAATTCTCCAAGGTGCTCGGCGTCAAGTTGAGCGACCGGAAAAGCCGTCATCCCGTCCACGAGGCAGGCAACCCAGCCCGCGCGATACCCATAACTGTGGAAGAACGGGTTCACGATAGCCATCCGGTCGCCGGGCCGGGTGCGGTTCACGAAATTGTAGCTGCGCAAGACTGCGAGCGCCTGACGGTGGCAGAACATCGCGCCCTTGGGATTTCCAGTGGTGCCCGAGGTGTAGAGAATGTCGCAAAGGCTGTCTGGCCTGATCGCAGCGATCCGCCCGTCGAGTGCAGCTTCGCTCACGGCATCGGCACGGGCCACGAAGTCGGCCAGAGGTTCGGGATCGAGCAGGACGATCTCACGCAAATGGCGCAGTCCACTGATCGGCTGGTCTTCGGTCGGCCCGCCGCGCGCCTCAGCGAGCAAGTCGACGTACTGAATGCCAAGGAAGCTTCCCACGGTGCAGAGCATTGTAGCCCGACTGCGTTCGAGGATATAGGCGGCTTCCGCGCCCTTGAACCGGGTATTGAGCGGGACCAGCACGCCACCCGCCAACTGCAGGCCAAGCGTGGCTATCACCCACTCGATGCTGTTCGGCGCCCAGATGGCAACGCGGTCACCTGCTTTGATCCCCGCCGCAATGAAGGCACGCGCCATGCGGCGCGCTGAGGTTTCGGTTTCGGCAAATGTCAGGCTTCGTCCGTCCTCGCCGACGAGGAAGAGGCGACCACTATGAATCCGCGCCGATTCAGCGAGTTGCTCGGGGATAGTCGACGGACCGTCGAGCGGATCGAACCTGGTCTCGTCCCAGTCGATCGCCGCGCCAGCCGCCATCCCGTCCTTGCTCACGCCGCGTCCCAGCCCTTGCCTTCCTTTGCCAACCTTTCGAGCAGCTTGCCCGGAGCCCAGCGCGGACCGTTCCGTTCAGCTGCATCGAGCGCCATCTGGTAGATCCGGTCCAGCCCGTATTTCTCGCCCCAGAACATCGGGCCGCCGCGATGAACAGGGAAACCGTAGCCGTTCACCCAAGCCACGTCGATATCGCTCGCCCGGATGGCGGTGCCGTCCTCGATCTCCTTGGCGCCTTCGTTCACCAGCGGCGCGAAGAGCCGCGCCTCAACCTCGTCATCCGTGAATTCGCGGCGCGTGATCCCGAACTCCTTCGACACGCTTTCGATGATCGCGATAGCTTCGGGATCGGAGAACTTCTCGCGGCCCTCGTAGCGATAGAAGCCCTTGGCAGTCTTTTGTCCGTAGCGACCGGCCTCGACCAGCCGCTCAACGATCGGCGACACGCGCTCACCCGCGGGGATGCTCGCCGCGCGACCCTTCCGCGATACGACGGCCATGTCCATGCCGGCCATGTCGCGCATCGACATCGGCCCCATTGCCATGCCGAAACGCGTTGCTACGCGATCGATCTGTTCTGGCGTAGCTCCCTGTTCCAGGAGGAATTCCGCCTCGCCGGTGTAGTACTGCAGCATGCGATTGCCGATGAAGCCGTCCGCATTGCGCGCGAGGACGGGCACCTTTCCGATCATTTTGCCCATCTCCATGACGGTGATGATCGTCTCGTCCGAGGTCGACGCGCTCCGCACGTTCTCTAGCAGCTTCATGACGTTGGCGGGCGAGAAGAAGTGACAACCGACGACGTCGCCGGGACGACTCGTGACGCTCGCGATCTCGTCGATCGAGAGGTAACTGGTGTTGCTGGCGAGTATCGCACCCGGCTTCATCAGACCATCGAGCCGGAAGAAGATTTCCTTCTTGATGTCCATTCGCTCGAGCGCCGCCTCGATGACGATGTCGCATGTCGCAAGGTCGTCGTAGGCAAGCGTCGGCGTGATCAGCGCCAGTGCGCTGTCCATCTTCTCCTGGCTGATCGATCCGCGCGAAACCGAGATCCCGTAGTTATTGCGTACCACGCCGAGCCCGCGATCAAGCGATGCCTGGTCGAGGTCCAGCAGGGTGACCGGTATGCCTGCATTGGCGAAGGTCATAGCGATGCCTCCGCCCATCGTACCGGCGCCGATGATCGCGCAGGACTGGATCGGCTTAGGCTTCACGTCCGCCGGGATGCCGGGGATCTTGCGCGCCTGCCGCTCGGCGAAGAAGTAGTGCATCAGCGCGGCGCGCTGGTCGCTGGCGAAGAGCTCCTGGAACCGCTCCTTCTCGTAGACGAGCCCCTCTGCTGCAGAACGGGTGCAGGCGGCCTCGATGCAGTCGATGATGACCATCGGCGCAATTTTGCCACGCGCCTTGGCACCGACTTGCTTGCGTGCGGCGGCGAACACGGCGGCGTCAATGCCTGTCACCTTATCGTTGCGTTCGATCACCGGGACAAAACTGATGCCCTTGGCCAGTGCCTCCCGCGCGTAGGCAACGGCGCCGCTGCGTACGTCATCGACGATCGCGTCGATGACCCCGAGCGCCAGCGCCTGCTGCGAAGGGATGTGTTTGCCCGAAGTGATCAGGTCGATGCCCACCTCCACACCGGTCAGACGCGGAAGCCGCTGTGTGCCCCCGGCGCCCGGCAGGAGGCCGAGATTGACTTCGGGTAGTCCGACCCTCGCGGCGGGAACGGCGACACGCGCGTGGCAGGTCAGCGCCAGTTCCAGCCCACCGCCGAGCGCAGTGCCGTGGATTGCTGCGATGGTGAGCTTGGGGAAGCCTTCCAGCACCGTCTGGATGTCCTGCAGGCTCGGCTTCACTTTGCTCTTGTCGGTTCCGAACTCTGTGATGTCGGCACCGGCAATGAACGTCTTGCCCCCGCCGAGGATCACCACTGCACGCACCGCCGCATCACTGCGGGCCCGCTCGAGCGCCTCACCGAGCCCGGTGCGCACTGCGGCGCTGAGTGCGTTGACCGGCGGGTATTCGACTGTCAGGACTGCAACCTCGCCGTCGATCTCGTAACCCACCGTGCTCATTGCCATCTCCGATCGTGATCCTGCGGCCAGCACCCGGCTTGCTCGCTTGAGTGGCTGCTTTGGCAACAGAGGCGCGCGAAGGCGAGGGCGCCCCGTGTGCGAAAGTGATATATCGCTAATATGATGTGCCGGACGGCAAGATTGTCCTCACGCGGCAAAGACGGTGAATGCGGGACCAGCGAATGGGGCTGCAGGGGCTGGATCGATGCCATCGGAAGCATTGCAGGGTGTCCGGGTACTAGATCTGAGCCGAATTCTCGCAGCACCTTACTGCGCGCAACTTCTGGCGGATCTCGGCGCCGAAGTGATCAAGGTCGAGCGGCCGGGTGCAGGGGATGACAGCCGTTCTTACGGCCCCCCATTCCTCAAAGACGAGGATGGCGAGGACACTCGCGACGCTGGCTTCTATCTGAGCTGCAACCGCAACAAGCGCGGCATTACGGTTGACCACGCAAAGCCAGAAGGCGCCGCGCTGCTGCGGGAATTGGCGGCGAAGTGCGACGTGGTGATCGAAAACTTCCGCACTGGCGTGCTCGCCAAGTATGGTCTCGACTTCGACAGCTTGAAGTCCATCAACCCTCGGCTTGTGTATTGCTCGATCACCGGCTTCGGCCAGGATGGGCCGTATGCGGCCCGTCCTGGCTATGACGGTGTCTTTCAGGCGATGTGCGGGATGATGAGCGTGTCGGGCCTGCCCGACGGGGTCCCCGGCGGTGGGCCGATGAAGGTCGGCGTGTCGATGGTCGACATTCTCACTGGACTATACGCGAGCAATGCGATCCTCGCGGCCCTACGCCACCGCGATCGGACGGGGCAAGGCCAGTTCATCGATATGGCGCTGCTCGACTGCGGACTCGCGTCGCTCTCGCACTACGTCCAGAATTATCTGATCTCCGGAGTGGTCCCCGAACGGCGCGGCAACGGCGGCTTTGGGGGCATCCCCTCACAGACGTTCCGCTGCGCGGATCGCGACATCTTCGTCGTGGCCAGTACCAACAAGCAGTTCGGCGGGCTGATGACCGTCCTCGGCGAGCCGGCGGTGGCGTGCGACCCGCGTTTCGACCAGGTGCAGCGCCGTATCGAGAATCGCGACGCGCTGCTTGCCATTCTCGATCGCCTGTTCTCCAGCCGACCTGCGGCGGACTGGCTTGCCGCGCTTGAGGTGGCTGACGTTCCCGCCAGCCTCGTCAACGACGTGGCTATGGTGTTCGATAACCCGCAGGTGCGCCATCGCGGCATGCTCGACCATGTCCAGCATAGTGTCGCTGGAGTCGTGCCTGTGCTGCGAAATCCGATCCGTATGTCGGCAACGCCAATCGGTTCCGCCAGCGCACCGCCGATGCTTGGCCAAGACAACGAGGCGGTACTTCGTGAAGTGCTGGGCTACGACCACGCGGCGATCGAGCGGCTTCGCGCAGCGGGGGTGCTTTAACAAGCCTTCGACGTATTTTCGCGGCTGCTCACCCGGTACATCGCGCAACAAGGCGCAGGCTCTGCACCAGTTGGGCGGACCGCTCCTGACGGCCGATCTCGCGGTGATCGCCGATCTGTCCGCCAGGCTGCAAAAAGCCGAAATAAGTAATCTTGGCCTTCGGTCGGTCCCGGTCAGGGTAAAGTCCATCAGCCATGTGATGGATCGCACGCACGCATTGCTTCGGAAGATCGCTGCGGGCTTGGTTGCGACAAAGATTGCCTTATGCAGAAAGTCGACCCGAACGCCCCGGAAGCGCTTGCCGACCGCCCGGCGTTTCACAGCCAGCTGCGCAACTACGGCGTCTCGCTTTCCGCCGATGGCGGCTTCTATCTTGCGGCGGGCTTCGACATCGTAAAGGAAGTGCTGGAAGATCACGCACACTTTTCAAAGGAGTGGGGCAGTCAGCTAGCGCCGATGGAGCGCGGTGTTGCGCTGAATCAGGATCCGCCAGACTTCCATGCGTTCAGGCGCCTCTACAACGCCTAAATGTCACCAGCTGGAGTCAAGCGCTGGGCCGGGGACTGCGCGCGCATTGCCCATGAGGCGATCGACTCCTTCGAGGCGTTCGGCTCGGGCGACCTCCAGCATCTGTTTGGGAAACCCGTGCCGGCAAAGGTTGCCGCACGGGCAATCGGTTTCCCGGAGGAGCCGGTCGAGATGTACCGGCGTTGGACTGATTCTTTCCTCGACGCAATGATCCGCGATCCTGGGGCGCAGCAACGCGTCATCGCCGAGATGTACGCCTTTTTCGATGAGCAGTTTGAGCTCAAGCGCCAGAAATTGCGCGAAGCCGGAGTCGACGAGCCCGCATCGACCCATGTCGGCACTGTTCTCGACGACAGCCTCACGTCGGTCCTGATGACGACGCCTTATCGCGGGCGCTACCTCACCAATGACGAACTGCGCCGCACCATCCGCGGCTTCTTTGTCGGTGGGGTGGATACGACCGGCGCGCTTATGCTCAATACCCTGTATCGCCTGCTCGAGCAGCCACCACTTTGGCAGCAGGTAAAGGCTGATCCCGCGCTGATCGATGTAGCTATCGAAGAATCGCTGCGTCTCGAGCCGCCAGCCATGGGGATGTTCCGCGGCACCCCGCGTCAGGTTACCATAGCAGGCGAGACAATTCCTGAAGGCTCCCGAGTGCTGTTTTCGGTTCTCAGTGCCAACCGCGATCCGGCCCATTTCAGCGACCCTGACATATTCCGGCTTGACCGCAAGGATGAGCGGCACATCGCATTCGGCAGCGGTGCGCATTTCTGTCCCGGCGCCTGGACCGCCCGGATGGAAGCAAGAATCGCGCTGCGTATCTTGATCGAGAGACTGCCGAATCTGCGTTTGACGGGACCCATCCAGTACTTCGATGCAATCAACTTCTGGATCGTGCGGCATTTTCCCGCCGCGTGGAACTGACCCGCAATGGGCTTGTGTTGTGAGCGAGGCGATGCAGGAGACGCGAGCAGTCAACCGTGTGGGCTAAGGCCAAGCGTCTTGAAAGAAGAGAGCGGACCGACAGGATCAGCAACGCGATGCGTCGAGCAATTCAGGACCAGGTCGTCACCGCGCATTTTGCCAGGACCGAGTGAGCGCCGCCAAGGGCACATGGAGAGCATTTAACCGATGTCCGCTTGGGACTACATCATTGTCGGAGCGGGTTCGGCGGGCTGCGTGCTTGCTGAACGGCTTTCCGCGGATCCCGCGAACCGCGTGCTGCTGCTCGAGGCTGGACCGCCCGACCACAGTCCGTTCATCCACATGCCTCGCGGTGTCGGCAAGCTCTACGGCGACCCGCGCCACGTGTGGTACTTCCAGACCGAGGCACATGACAACATTCCGTCCGAGACATGGCTACGCGGCAAGATGCTCGGCGGCTCGTCCTCGATCAACGGAATGATGTACTTCCGCGGCCAGCCGCAGGACTACGATGGCTGGGAGGCGCTCGGCGCGCACGGCTGGGGCTGGGATGAGATGAGCGCGGCGTTCCGCGCGATGGAAAACCACGAACTTGGTGATGATGGCGTGCGCGGCACCGGTGGGCCGCTCGGCATTTCAATCGAACGCGAGCGCAATCCGCTGACCGAGGCGTTCATCAAAGCGGGTGAGCAGATGGGTGTGCCTCGGGTCGAGGACCTCAATCAGCCGCGACAGGAAGGCGTGGGCTACGCTCCTCGCACGATCCGCAAAGGGCGGCGACAGAGCACGGCACAAACCTTTCTCAAGGCCGCCGCTGGACGCCCCAATCTCAGAGTCGAGACCGGTGTCGCGGTTGACAAGGTCCTGTTTGATGGCGCCCGGGCCAGCGGCGTCGTCACAGTCGCGACCGAGGGGGCGCCGGCGCGGACTTTCGAGGCAGATGGGGAGGTGATCCTCTCCGCCGGTGCACTGATGTCCCCGCAGATCCTTCAGCGCTCGGGCATCGGAGCGGACGAGCATCTAGGCTCGCTCGGTATCCCGGTCCTGGTCAATAGCCCGGGCGTAGGCAAGCACATGCTCGAGCATCGGCTGTTCGGAATGCACTATGGGCTGACAGTGCCATGGAGTCATAATCTGCAGCTGCGCGGTGTGCGCGCGATCGCCAACGGCCTGCGGTGGTTTCTGACCCGGACCGGGCCAATGGCGGTCGCTTACGGGACTGTGGGTGCCTTCGCACGCGTGCTTGCGGAATCAGACACACCCGACATCGAGATCCTCTTTTCACCCGTAGTCGCCTTGCCTGACAAAAGCGGGCAACTCGCCGTGGATCGGACGCATAGTGTCACCCTGTTCGGCTATCCGTTGCGTTCACGCAGTGAGGGCTCGGTCCGCATTGCCTCTCGAAATCCGCTAGCTCCGGCGCGCATTCGAGCAGGCTATCTTTCCGATCCATACGATTGTGCCGTGACCATTGCGATGCATCGGTTTATCCGCAATTGGATGCAGCAGCCGGCGATCGCCTCGATGATTGAAGGGGAACGCGAGCCGAGCCGTTCACTGCGCACCGACGAAGACATTCTGTACGCCTATCGCACGGCCGGGCAGGCTGGTTACCATGCCTGTGGCACTTGCCGGATGGGCAACTTCCCCGATGCGGTACTCGACAACAAGCTCCGCGTGCGCGGGGTCGCGGGACTTAGAGTGGTGGATGGATCAATCATGCCGACAATGGTCTCGGCCAATACCAATGGTCCGATAATGGCGTCGGCTTGGCGAGCCTCTTCGCTGATTCTTGACGGGAGGAACCGATAGGCGCCGCGCCAGGCCTGTCTGCGCAACAAGCCGTCGAGGGTGCTCGTCGCCGGCGGCGGTCGCGCGCCGACGTCAACCAGCGCATCCACGATGCCGCGCGAAGGCTCTTTGCCGAACTTGGCTATCATGGCGCAACCACGCGCGAGATTGCGCGGGTTGCCGATGTGTCAGAAACTCTGCTGTTTCGCTACTATGGCAACAAGGCAGTTCTCTTCGATGAAGTCGTGCTGCAACCGTTCAACCGCCTGCTCCAAGACTTCCTTGCGCAGCGCCCGACCAGCACCGATCCGCGTGCCGACGAGCACTTCATCTTTACGGCGGTCTATGATCTGATCGAGCAGAACCGTGCACTGTTTACTGCGCTGCTTTCGGCGCGCGGGCCACGGGAAGAGGCTGGTTCCATGCCACAGTTCGAAGGGCTGGTTTCGTTTTTCCGCGCCGGCACGGCCGAACAACTCCAGAAGTATGCCGACCGCGGCGAGGTACCGTCTTTCGATGTTGGACTCGGGCTGAGGTTGGCGTTCGGAATGCTCGCTGCTTCGGTCCTGCTGCGCGACTGGCTCTTTCCCGAAGGTGCTCCGTCGAACGACCAGATTGTTTCACTGCTTGAGGGCATGGTCGGACGTGCCCTCGATCCGGGCCCTGGAACGGTACTGTCCGATTGACCCGGCGACCCCCAGCACTTATGTAGTGATCACTGTATAAGAGAGGATGGGCTGAAAATGACAACCCCACTACGGATCGAGGAATTCGACGACACCGCGTACGACCCGTTCACATCCGACGAGGTCAACTTCGGTGATGATCTCGATCCCTATCCGCGCATTCACGCCTTGCGTGCGGGGGGGGCAGTCATCCCCGGGTCGTACCGCGAGCACATGGGGTACCCTTGCTTTTACGGAGATGGGCCGAAATTCACGGTTCTGGGAAGTAGCGAAGCGGAAGAGGTCCTCACCGACGCATCGCGCTTCTCCAACTCGGGCTACCGGCCTACGCTAGGCACCACGTTTGGGATGGGCAGCATCAGTACGCTTGACAATCCCGAGCATGGACGGTGGCGGCGAATATTCCAGAAGATCTTCCTACCCCAGTACGTGCGCACCTGGGGCACCACCATAGTCGATCCGGTGGTGGATGGCCTCATGGCCAGGTTCCTTCCGCGCGGCTCGGCAGACCTCGTGGAAGAATTCACGCAGCGCTACCCGTTCGAGGTTATCTACCACCAACTCGACTTGCCAGCGAGTGACGTCCATACATTCCAGCGCCTGGCAATCGGCCAGACCGATTATGTCCATATGGCGCAGGCGCAGGAGGCGGGTGTCAAGCTCGGCCACTATTTCCGTGCGCTCATTGATGCACGACGGGCCGAGCCCGGCGAAGATCTGGTCAGCCTCCTTGCCACTACCGAGGTTGATGGTGAGCACTTGCCAGAAATCGTCCTGGTCTCGTTCCTGCGCCAGCTGATGAACGCGGCAGGCGACACCACCTATCGTGGTACCAGCGTGCTGCTCACCGCGTTGCTGCGCAATCCGGACCAGTTGGCCGCGATCCGCGCCGATCGTAGCCTTATACCTGCCGCGATCGAAGAAGCGCTGCGCTGGGATGGACCTGTGCTGTCCCAACTTCGCGTTGCGATCCAGGATACGGTCGTGGGCGGGGTTCATATCCCTGCGGGGGCGTCTCTGGATGTGCTCGCCGGTGCCGCAAACCGCGACCCGGATGTCTACAAGGATCCCGACCGTTTCGATATCTTCCGCGACCGGCGTCCGCATTTTTCATTCTCGCGAGGACCGCATATCTGCGTCGGTCAGCATTTGGCCAAGGTGGAAATGACGCGTGCGCTCCACGCTGTGCTGGACAAGCTGCCAGGGCTGCGTCTCGATCCCCAGCGCCCAGCTCCGGAAATCCGAGGCATGATGATGCGGGTGCCCGCCCACATTCATGTGCTTTTCGACGCCTGACGTCCAGGACCAGCAGACGAGGGAGGCCCGCAATGTCTACGCCGATCGAGCCGTCGCTTGCCCGGCGGCCTGACCATGTGCCTGAGGCCCTGGTGGTAGATTTTGATTTCTACGAGTTGCCCGGATCGGACGAGGACATTCAGACCGCCTACCGCCAGTTTCAGGTGCAAGGCCCGGATATCTTCTGGACTCCCCGAAACGGAGGCCATTGGGTCGCAACCCGGGCGGATGACATCCTGGTGATGCAGAAGGATCACCAGCGCTTCTCCTATCGCCACATCACCCTGCCGCCGATGCCCGAGGTGGCCCCGCGGCAAATACCGCTCGAGATCGATCCTCCGCAGCACGCGCATTATCGCCGGCCGCTCATGCAGGCGCTTCAACCTGCGGCAGTGGCAAAGCTCGAGCAGGGCGTTCATGACGTTGCCGTCGAGGCTATCGAGCGGCTCCTACCCTTGGGCGAATGCGAGTTCGTCGAGAACTTTGCCAAAGTGCTGCCGATCCACGTGTTCCTTCGCATGGTGAACCTGCCGCTCGAGGACAAGAATTTCCTGCTGCCGATCGCAGAGGATTCGGTACGAGGCCGCAATGCCGAAACGCGCTTCAAGTCTATGGTGGCTATGGGCGCCTATCTGCAAAAGTGGGTGAATGAGCGACGTGAAGCACCGGGGGACGACCTTCTCACGCAAATTGTCAACGTCGAGATCAACGGTCAGCGCATCTCGCATGATGAAGCGATTTCCTATGCGGCGCTTGTCCTCTTCGGTGGGCTCGACACGGTTGCGGGCATGCTCTCGTTCTTCGCGCGCCATCTCGCGACTCATGATGTGCAGCGCCGCCAGATTGTCGAACGCCTCGACGACGATGCTTTTCTCAAACGTGCAATCGAGGAACTGATCCGCCGGCATGGTATGGCGAACACCGCACGCGTGGTGACCCATGATTTCGAGTACAAAGGCGTGAGGTTCCGGGCCGGTGATCGGTTGCTGCCTCCCAATCTTCTGGTGGGCATCGACGACAGGCTCAACCCGGATCCACTGACTGTCGATTTTGCGCGGGAAGGGGGCATCCATGCCGCCTTTGGCAACGGGCCCCATGCCTGTCCCGGCGCTAGCCTGGCTCGCCGTGAGCTGCGCATCTTCCTGAGAGAATGGCTGAGCCGCATTCCCGAGTTCCGGATCAAGGCTGGGACTAAACCTGTCATGGCGACGGGCATGGTAAACGGCATCCTCAAGCTCGAGCTCGCCTGGTCGTGACCCTGTCGGGGCGGGGCGGCCAGCATCGCAGGCGCGATGACCCGAGGCGACCTGCAGCCAGGGACTGGTGATTGGCGATGGTGCGGTTAGCGTAATCCCTCGCAAAGTCCCGCCTAAGACCGGTGGGCAAGGAGAATGGCCTGCCATGGCGATCGTCAATCCGCCACTCGAAGCTGAATACGATCTCGTAATCGTCGGATCGGGGGGAGGCTCGGTACCAGCTGCGCTTGTAGCAAAGCAGCAGGGAAGGACTGCGGTTATCCTTGAGAAAGAGACCCGCTTTGGCGGTTCGACCAGTTTTTCGGGTGGCGTCTGGTGGATCCCCAACAACAGCCTGCTGCGCGAGGCGGGGATTGCCGACAGCTTCGAACGCTCACGCGAGTACTTTGACAGTTGCGTCACGTATTCAGGGCCGGCAGTTACACCTCAACGAAGGGATGCGTTCCTCAAGGCGGCACCGCGGATGCTCGACTGGCTGCGCGACAAGGGCCTGAAAGTCCGTCGACCGCGCGATGATTGGCCCGACTACTACGACAATCTGCCAGGCGGCGAGCCGCAGGGCCGTTCGATCATGCCCGAACCTTTGAACCTTCGTGAATTGGGTCAGTGGGAGGATCATCTGGCGATTTACCCGCCAATGGCATCCCTGCCCATGCCCGCCGAGGAATATCCCACGCTGTTCCTGATGAAGCGGACCTGGGCGGGCAAGCGAAAGGCGCTGCGCATGGCTTGGCTCATGCTTCGTGACCGGCTGACAGGCAGGCAGACGGTTGGCAACGGCTCGGCGATCCAGGGACGAATGCTCCAGATCGCACTCCGCGAAGGGCTTGAAATCCAGCTAGGCAGTCCGGCGCGCCAATTGATCGTCGAGGGCGGTAAGGTCACGGGCGTGATGATCGAGCGCGATGGGAAATCGATACCGGTTCGAGCCCGACAGGGCGTGCTCGTTAACGTCGGCGGGTTTTCGCGCAACAAGTCATTCCGACAGAAGGTGACCGACGGCCCGACGACCGATGAGTGGACTAGCGCGAACCCGGGCGACACCGGCGAGATGGTCCAGGCGATGATCGACATTGGCGCAGCGACCGATTGCCTCGACACCGCCTGGTGGGTCGTTACTTCGCGCAACACCAACGGCGAGTGGCCAGAAGGGGCGATTTGGAAGGACGGGCGCGTGTTCCCGTTCATGCACCACCTCGACCTCAGCATGCCACACTCGATCATGGTCGACCAAAATGGTCGTCGCGTCGCTGACGAGGCCGGTGCCTACATGGAGATCGGCGAGCGGATATACCAGCGCAACCGCGAGACAGGGGGCAGGGCGGTACCCTGCTGGGTGATCTTCGAGAAGCGCCATCGCGAGCGATACCCCTGGGGCGCGATGCCGCCCGGCAAGACGCCGCGGTCCTGGCTCGACAGCGGCTACATGAAGAAAGCCGATACGCTCGAGGAACTCGCGGAACTCTGCGGTATAGATCCGCACGGACTGGTTGCCGAAGCACAGCGGTTCAATCGGTTTTGCGATACCGGGGTGGACGAGGATTTTGGCAGAGGCTGCCGCCGCTTCGACAAGCTCCATGGCGATCCGACGGTCAAGCCGAACCCCAGTCTTGGCAAGGTGGAGCAGGGACCGTTTTATGCCGTCGCGATCTATCCTGGCGATGTCGGCACCGCGGGCGGCGTTGTCACCGACGAGTACGCGCGCGTCCTCAAGGATGATGGATCGATAATTCCGGGCCTCTACGCCACCGGCAACTCGACAGCATCGGTCTTCGGTCGTTGCTACCCGGCGGCAGGGGCGAGTATCGGCGCGTCATTCACCTTTGGCTTCATCGCCGCGCATCACGCAACAGGGTCGAACGAGTTGGAACGCATCATCGCCTGAATGGCGGCGGGCGGGCCTGAGCTTGCACATGGCAACCGGCCGCTGCTCTCTCTCGACGTTCTGAGAGCAGCGACCGATTGGTTCTGTCGAGGCGTAGGGCCAAATCGAGGCCGAGATGCGATCAGGTCGCCTGGAAGGTGCTGCCCTCAACGCCAGCAAACATGGCTCGTCCGCCCTCTTCCAACCGGATGTATTCAAGATAGTGTCCGAGGGATTGCGTCGTATCGACATAGAGATAGTCGAGGGCGCCGGGCATCTCGCCTTCCATCGCAATTGCAGTGCCGCCTTCGACGTGTGCAGCCCTGATTGCCGAGAGTTCGGCCTTGCTATCGACCAGCATGCCAAAATGATGATGTCGAACGACGAAGTCCTGCCGACCGGCGATCCAGTTCGCGTAGAGCTCGACGGCATCGCCGACAGGTTCGATCAGCTCGATCATCGTCTGCTGCGCGAAGGCGAGCGAGATCCGCATAAAGCCGCCCGGCGGGTCCATCCTGCTAAAGGCGCCAGTACCGAACCTTTCGCGAAACAGCGCTTCCGCCCGGGCAACGTCGTTCGTTACGTAGGCGATCTGAAAAATCCTGTCCAACAGGGGAACGGTCATCGCGGTTGTCTCCATTGAGCACATGGTGTCAGTAGCCGTAGCGTCCGCGGTAAGCGGCGTAGCGCTCTTTCAGCGCATCGCTGCTGCCGCCGAAGTCCTCGGGGGTGAAGCGCTGCATCGTGGTCGAGCGACGGGGATTCGCGGCAAGCCAGCCACGCATTGCCACTTCAGCCTGCGCGGACAGTTCGAGGCCAAAGTGATCATAGATGCGATGCACGAAACCGATCTGGTCGCGGACGAAATCTGCAAACTGGACGTCGAAAACCTGCCCCGGATGCTTCGCCTTGACCTCGTCTGCGCGCCGCAGAGCTAGTTCCCAGAACTCTTCTTCGCGCGCATAAACACGGGCAGCATCAGCGTTTTCACCGCAAAACATGCGGTGTGCGGCACTGATCAGGTTAACGACAGAGGGAATTGACTGCAGCGGATCTCGGTGGGTTTGAACCACCATTGCATCCGGGAAGACTGCCAAGACTTCGTGGAGGGAAAGCGTGTCGGTGGGGTTCTTGAGAAGCCACCGCCGGTCCGGATCATTGGCACCGATCAACCGGAGATTGTCTGCAAAATGGCGATAGCTGGGGGTGTCATCCTGCATTCGATACCAGAAATCATACCTCGGGATGACGAACTGAGACGGGAACATGTTGGTGCAGAACCGTTGGGCCAGCAGATTGAGAGATTCCTCGACTGTGTCCACCGCCATGCCGTGATCTTCAAGGAATTCGGGAGCCTGTGCGATCATGCCATCAAGGATTGACTTCGAATTCCTGAAGTCCGGATTGTCGGACCAGGCGCTGCGCGGCGGACGCGGCTGAGGTGCAGCGCAGAGCCAATGCTCTGCTCCCTGGAACTGCGGGTCCATCGAAAGCAGCTTGTGCAATGCCGTAGTGCCCGAACGGACGATGCCAGTCACGATCAAGGGCCGAACCACCGGGCGCAGCATCGCCTCGGCATGGCGCTTGAAGCCGTCAATGGAGCGGAGCCGCCCGGTCAGGTGGCCGAGTATGCTTTCGCGAGCGGCGATTGCTCCTTGCGGAGACAGGTTTGCGCTATCCAGCTCATCGAGCAGTCGGTCAAGGCCTTCATGAAAGTCGGGCTTGCCGAAGTCTTCGAGACCGGTTCGACGCGCCGCTTCGGCACACATCTCCTCGCGGCTGCCTGCAAAAAGGCAGTCTTCGCCCACTTTGGCGATCCTTGTCACCCGATGTTCCTTTCCCAACCTCTCCGATGCGAATATTAGCCGCATTGCAGCCTGCCGCCGTCCCCAAATGGCAATGCAGCAAGGAAGGGCGCAATGGACGCTGAAGGTGAAAACGGGTTGATCGCTGCCGCGCATCAGGGGGTGATTGATCCAGCTGGCTGGAAGCCATTTGCAGCCGCTCTTCGCCAAACAATGGGCGCGGTTCACGCGAATCTGACTCTACGGCGAACTGACGCGCCAATGTCTGAGCTGACCTCCTTCGCCAGTGGCGGCGACGAAGAGGAAATCTCGCAGTTTTATTTCGGCGGTTTTCACCGCGAGGACCCGCTGCCCTACTATCGGCTTGGCGCGGGGCAGGTCTTCTCTCTTGCGGAGTTGTTCGGGCCTGGAGAGGAAGTCGGCATGGCGAGGATGCAGGGGTTGCTCGATCACCTTGGCGCCAAGCACCTGCTGATCGTGCGGATCACCGAGACCCACGGGGCGAACGCATGGCTGACAGTGATGGCTGATGATCCCGGCTTCTCCAGCAGAGATCGCGAGGTGCTCGGACGCCTTGCTCTGCATCTGGGCATTGCACTTGAGACCTATGTCCAACTCGCGGATGCCCACTCCCGGCTAGCAGCCTACGCGCGCGCGATGGACCGGCTCAATGTTGGACTGGTCACGCTGGCAGCCGATGGGCAGATCATTGATGCCGATCCGTTGGCTAGCCGGCTGATGGTTGCCGGCGAGGTCATGTCACGCGATCCGCGGGGACGGCTGGTACTGCAAAATGGCGGGGCTGCACGAACCCTCGCTGCGGCGCTTCGTGACTTCGCTCGCGAGGCCGCGGGCCGCCCTCGGGCGCTGCGGCTTGGCGACGCTGCCGGTGCCGACATGCTTCTATTGCCAGTGACTGAGCGGCCAGCAACGGGCCGGCACACACCTGTCCTGCGCGCATATGTGCACTGCGATCCGCGATCGGCTGGCGACAGCTTAGAATCACTGGCCGAGATGTTCCGCCTCACCGCGTCCGAGGCGCGGCTTGCGCTGGCCCTGGGCAAGGGGAATACGCTTGCGGAAGCAGCGCAAATGATGGGCATCACATTGCAGTCCGCGCGAACGTACTCAAAGCGCATCTTTCAGAAGACAGGCACCAGACGGCAGGCCGAGCTTGTTCGCCTTCTTCTTACCAGCACCCTGAGCCTTGCCTGAAGGCCGGCTCGGTAGAGGATGTCACTATTCCGGTCTGCCGAGCCGTACTCGGTTGCTTCGTTCCTGAGAGGGTCACTCTCAGGCGAGATATTCGTCGAAGAAAGCCGCTGCCGCGCCAATCGCCTGCTCGCGGAAGCCAGGCTTGTACGCATCAAGTTGATCCATCTTCAGCGACACCATTCGCTTGGGCTCCCCAGCGACCCGGTAAGCGGTCTGGATCGGCTCGTTGGGATGGTACACATCGTGACCCGTGAGCTGGACGATGCAGTAGGCGCGCGGTGCGATCTTGCGAGCGGTGTATGTCGCGTCAAACTGCATGACTTGTTCAAAGCTTTCGATCGTTATCTCCGGAGCTGAGTGCATCAGCATGTCGCCGGTTTTCTGATACCAGCCCATGACGTCCTCGATCATTGCTGGATCGGCCGGCATCGGCATGAAGCCATCCTCGGGCTGCGCTCCCATTGGCATCGTCGGATCTCCGCCTTCAACAAGGCGCTTGCGCCTTGCGGCAAGAAGGTACTTGCGTACGGCCAGATAGTCAGTTTCGCGATTGAGCGAACGGATCCAGAAGTCGCCATCGAGGATTGGCGCCTGCGCCACGCAAGCACGAACGCGGATGTCGTGCGCTGCTACATGGGTGACGATCCCGCCACCGAAGCTTGTTCCCCAGATGCCTATGCGGGTTGGGTCGACACCCGGCTGCGTTTCGAGCCAGTCGATCGCGGCACGGAAGTCCTCGACCTCCTGCATGGGCCAGAGCCGTCCGCGCGGTTCGCCGCCTGAAGTACCAAAATGACGATAGTCGATCGCCAGAGTAATATAGCCGGCTTCGGCGAAGAGACGCGCTTCCTGCACCAGACTGCTACGCGACACCGTGAAGCCGTGGCCGATGACCAGGGCAGGGTATTTGTGTTGAGCGTCGAACCCCACTGGCAGATGGAGAGTGCCCTCACAGGTGATGCTCTGACTGGCGAACTGGATGACCTTTTCGCTCATGACGTTTTCCTTCTGACGGGGTGAATTGTTTTCATGGCCTGCGGGTCAGGGCTGAGAGCACATCCTGGTCCATCCCTTCCCAGAATGGGCGCCACGTCGGGAAGTCTCCCGGCAGTTCGGGCAAGCGGCTCGCCCAAGTCTTCCAAAGTTGGAATGGGGGGGCAGGGCGCTCAAGAACGTCGGCAGAGTACCAGTGCTTCTCGTGCCGCGTCTCGAAGTACCACTGCCTGTCGCGCCGGACGTATCGATCGAAGTAAATGATCGCCATGACCACCCACTGGTCGCCGTCCTCGTGCTCGGCCCGGCAGTAGACTGTACCGGTCGCATGATCGTCGTCGATGAAATCGACCGTGTGCCCGCAGATCTGGTGGATTGATCGGTAAAAAGTGCGCACGCTTGGCACGATAAAGCTGCGCAGCGCATCGCGCCCCGTCCCACGGCGGCCACAGTCCACGTCCTCGACGAACAAGTTAACCCAAGCCTCGATATCGCGAGCATCAACCGCAAGCGCATAGCGGGCCGGGAGTTCCCCGATCGCCTGCCGTGCCTCCGTTCGCTCAACCCGGCGAGCCAGCTCGGTAATCTCGCTCATCCTGCCCTCCGTTGCAGCCTTACGATCTGGACACGGCCTTGCGACGAAATCGAAACCAACCCTCGGCCGGTCGGCCTTCGGTGATCAACTGGCGGTCCCGCCAGTCCTGATCAACGGGCGTCTATAGGATATATCATGGGAGTCGCGGCGATCAGGACCGGTGGAACGCATCGCAGCGAGCCACTCGTCAGGTATGTCGATGTCCACGAAGGCACCCGCTTTCTCGTTGACGCAGACCCGGTGGGCGATGGCCCACTTGCCGTTACGTTTTTCAAATCGGTCGACATAGCGCCCGAATGCGAGCGATGGCGGACCTTCGCGGTTCTCCCCGAGAAACAGGTAATAGGTTTCAGCATGGGCGGTGTCGCCGTCGATCTCGACGGTATGATTGGTGATGATATGTTGGTGGTGTGTCTGCGCTTGGGCATGCCAACCGATTGCCCAATTGCAGAATGCCTCGGGGTCACCTTCCGCTACCCCATGCTCATCCCAGGCGTCGGCGTGGTATGCAGACATCATCAGTGCCTTGTCGTGCCTGTCCACGCCGCGAGTGTATCGCAGAAGGCAGTCATGAATCTCCTGTCGATCCTTGGCCTGTCGGATGAATTCGACGAGGTCGGGTGTGATGCTTGTCTCGCTCATTGGCTTTCTCAGTCTCTTGCATGTCAGCGCACAATGCGTGCGAACCTACGCCTGCTTGAAGAATACTCGCCAACTATGGTCGTACTTGCTTCAACAGGTGGTCCCGGCCATAGTTTGATCATCGAAAGCCGGCGATAAGTTTACTGTATCACCGCGAGCACAGCGCCGACCTCGTAGGTTTCGCCCACCTGGGCTGCGATCCGGATCGTACCGCTGGCTGGGCTTTCGACCTCGTTGGTCGACTTGTCACTCTCGAGCAAGTAGATCACCTGGCCTTCGCTGACCTGATCGCCGTCGGCAACGAGCCATTCGGCGAGGACGCCTTCATTCATTGAAAAGCCGATCTTGGGCAGGAGGACTTCAGTAGCCATGGTTCAGTGGTCCTTGGTCAGCGCGATCGCAACTTCGGCGATCCGCGCGGCGGTGGGGGCATAGGCGGCTTCAAGCGGCTTGGAGAACGGCACCGGTGCGTAAGGCGCGCCGAGCCGCCCAACGGGGGCCTTGAGCTGGCCGAAGAACTCGGCCTGGAGCGTCGCGGCGATCTCCGCACCGACGCCGAACTGGGTGACCGCCTCGTGCGCGATCAGGCAGCGGCCCGTCTTCGCCACCGAAGCGAACACCGTCTCCTTGTCCCACGGCGAGATCGTGCGCAAGTCGATCACTTCGGCTGAAACACCGGCTGCCTCCATCGCCTCGACAGCGCCGAGCACTTCGGTGAGCACGCGCGAATAGCTGACGATGGTGATATCTGTGCCTTCCTTCGCAACCCGCGCCTTGCCCAGCGGCACCACGAAGCCAGTCGGCGGCGCCTCGCCGGGCGTCCAGTACGACGGCAGGTTCTCAATGTAGAGAACAGGGTCGGGATCGAGAATCGCGGCGCGCATCAAACCGTAAGCATCGGCCGGGTTCGACGGGGCGACGACCTTCATGCCTGCGGTGTGCGCAAACCACGCTTCGAGATAGTCGCAGTGTTGGCCGCCCGAGGCAAAACCGGTGCCGGTCATGGTGCGGATCACAATCGGGACGTGGGTCTGCCCACCAGACATGAACCGCAGTTTAGCCGCGTGATTGACGATCATATCCATCGCGACCGTCGTGAAATTCATCAGCATGATCTCGGCCACGGGCCTAAAGCCCACAAGGCTCGCTCCGATCGCCGCGCCGATGATCGCCTGCTCGGAGATTGGCGTCGAGCGAACACGGTGATCGCCAAAGCGGGTCGAGAGGCCCTTGGTAACACCGACTACGCCCCCTTCCTCCGGATCGGCAACATCCTCGCCGAGCACGAGCACCGTTTCATCCTCTGCCATGGCATCGGCGAGGGCGCTGTTGATTGCTTGCAGGATGGTGACCGGCTTGGCGTTGGTGGCGGTCGCGTTCATGCCACTTCTCCCTCAGCGTAGACATCACGGGTCAGTTCACCGAGATCGGGGAAAGCCGAGGCGAGCGCGAACTCGACTGCGGTATCGATACGCGTCTCGATCTCTGCTTCGATCGCGACGAGTTCCGCCTCGGTGGCGATCCCTTCCGCGATCAACCGAGCGCGGAAAAGCGGCACCGGGTCGGCATCCATTGCCGCCTGCTTCTGTCCCTTGTCCATGTAGGCATCGGCATCGCCGAACACGTGGCCGTAAAAGCGGAAGGTCATTGCCTCGATCAATGTCGGGCCGTCGCCAGCGCGGGCGCGGTCCACCGCCTCGCGCGCGGCAGCATACATCTCGACTGGATCGTTGCCGTTCACGCGCACGCCGGGCATGTTGTATGCAGCGGCTCGGTCAGCGACGCGCTTGGCTGCGGTCGCCTTTTCGTAGGTCGTGTGCTCGCTGTACAGGTTGTTCTGGCACAGAAAAATCACGGGCAGCTTCCAGACCGAAGCAAGGTTGAGGCTCTCATGAAACGCGCCGATGTTTGTCGCGCCATCGCCGAAAGTCGCCACCGTTACCCGGTTGTTGCCCTTGAGCTGCGAGCCCCATGCGATGCCATTGGCGATCGGCATTGATGAGCCGACAATGCCGGTCGTCACCATGATCCCCTTCTCGGGGTAGGTGAGGTGCATTGGCCCCCCCTTGCCCTTGCAGGTACCGTCGACCCGCCCAGCGATCTCGGCCCAGAGGTCATTGAGCGGCATGCCCTTCGCGAGCATGTCGTGAATGCCCCGGTAGATCGTCACCCAGTAATCGTCGTCGGTCAGCGCGGTCGCCATCGCGGCAGGGATCACCTCTTGGCCGCGGTAGCTGTAGTAGGGCATCACCAGTCGGCCGGTCATGATCACCTTGCGGCTGCGCTCGTCGTTGGCCTTTAACAGCGCGACCCGCTTGTAGATCCCAAACAGGGTCGTCCTGTCAGGCGCATAGGTGCTCGTCATGCCAGCGTCTCCGTCGGGTCAGCTTCACCGGTCTGTGCCGGGAGCCGTCATCGCCGAGTAGCCATGCTGGCCGCGCGCTGTCGAGCCACTCGGGACAGCCATCGTATGACCGATGACTGCACCCCTTCAGGTGATCTCAAACAGTCCTGCCGCGCCGATTCCGCCCGCAACGCACATCGTCACTACGACGTACTTTTCGCCTCGGCGTTTGCCCTCGATCAGGGCGTGACCTGTGAGGCGAGAACCAGACATACCGAATGGATGGCCGATCGCGATGGCACCGCCATTCACATTTAGCCGCGCCGGATCGATACCCAGTCGATCACGGCAGTAGATTGCCTGGACCGCAAAAGCCTCGTTGAGCTCCCAAAGGCCGATGTCGTCCACCGACAGGCTTGCGCGTTCAAGCAGTTTGGGCACTGCGAACACCGGTCCAATGCCCATTTCGTCGGGTTCGCAGCCCGCGACTGCAAAACCCCGAAAAACACCCAGTGGATGCAGGCGGCGCCGTGCCGCCTCGCGATCGCTCATCACGACACAAACGCTCGCACCATCCGAAAGCTGGCTTGCATTGCCCGCGGTAACCGTCCCTCCTTCGATCACCGGGCGCAGCGCGGCGAGGCTCTCGAGCGACGTTCCGGGTCGATTGCCTTCGTCCTGTGCGAACTTCACCGTTTCTTCGCCAACGACGGCACCAGTCTTGTCCTTGAGCAGTTTGATTACCGTAACCGGCACGATCTCAGTTTCGAACCTGCCCTCGGCCTGTGCTGTAGCAATGCGCTGTTGGCTGACTAGTGAGAACTCGTCCTGCGCCTCTCGGCTGATACCGTAGCGCGCCGCAACAGTCTCTGCGGTCTGGATCATACTGTCGTAGACGCCGGGTGCGTGGTCCTTGAGCCAGGGGTTCTGGAGCCTGTCGGCGCGGGTACCGGGCAGTGCGAGCGAGCAGCTGTCCAAGCCGCCAGCCACATAGATGCCTTCTTCCCCAGCAATGATCCGTTGCGCCGCGAGAGCAATGGTGTTGAGGCCCGAGGCGCACTTGCGGTCCATCGCAAAGCCCGCAACCGAGACCGGCAGCCCCGCGCGCAAGGCCGCCATGCGCCCGAGGTTGCCGCCCTGCGGTCCTTCGAGACGCGCCGCGCCGAGCATCACGTCCTCCACTTCTGCGCCCTCAAGACCAGCCCGCGACATGGCCTCGCGAATGACCAGCGCTCCAAGATCGGCTCCGTCGAGATTGTTGAGCGCACCGCGACCGGCCTTGCCAATGGCGGTGCGGGCAGTGGCGACGATCACGGCATCGGGCATATGGATGGATCCTGTCAGTCGGTGAGAGCGGTGAGGTCAGCCCAGAAGCGATCGGCGCCGGCGACCGCGACACGCCCGCCTATTTGCGCTGCCCAATGACTATCACCGCCGAACTCGCTGCGGGCAGACCACAGCCTGCGGGTGTTCGGCTGAAGAGCATAATCCTGCGTAAAACCGATAGCGCCGTGCACCTGGTGCGCGGCCGAGGTGCCCGCACCCACCGCGCGATTGGCGCGGAGCTTGGCGGCGGCGACCTCGAATCTTGCGTCTCCTCCGCTGCGATCAAGCGCCTGGGCAACGCCCATCGCCGCACAGTTCGCCGCCGCCGCTTCGCAGGCGAAGGTGGCCAGCGACTGCTGCACTGCCTGGAACTTGGCAAGCGGTCTTCCGAATTGCTGCCGTTCGTTCACGTAGCGAACCGACATCGAAAGCGCAGCATCGAGCCCGCCGGCAATCTGAGCAACGCGAACAAAGGCGCCGAGCTTGAACACATCCTCATACCCCGCGCGTACCGGTGCCTTGGTAAAGTGCAGGACATCACGCGGCTCGCCAGCAGGATTGCGGCCGGCGATGCAAACCGCGCCCTCGGTCGCGAGGATCATCGTTCCACCCGTTCCACCGGGGATGGGCGCCGCAACGAACCCAGCGCCCTCGCTCGCCACAGCACCTTGAACGGTGCCGGTGAAGCGTTCGTCGACAATCTTCCCGTCCGAACGTGATGCAATTGTCCCTCGCCCGGCAAAGCCGAGACCTGCTGCCAGGCGGGCGGCGACTGCTGCCTCTGCAAGAGGCAGCGCGAGCGCATGGTAACCGATGAGACGGAATACGATCAGCGCATCCTGCCACGTTCCACCAAAGCCACCGGCGTCTTCTGGGAGCACGAGCGAGGGGAGGCCGAGTTCCACCACTTGGTCCCAATCGCGCTCGACAGTTGCTCCTGGCCCGAGGCTCCCAAAGAGGCCGTTCGCCATGTCCGCCAGCATCTGTTGTTGTTCATTCATCTAAGGCCAAGCCCCCGCGCGATGATGCCCTTGAGGATTTCGCGCGTGCCGCCGCGAAGAGAAAACGAGGGCGAAACCTGAAGCAGATGGCCAAGCATGATGGGCAAGGCCGCCTCGCTGGAAAGGTCTGTTTCAACCGCGGCTTGGATCAGTTCGGGCATTGCTTGCTCGAAGCTGTTCCCGAGGTCTTTCACGATCGTCGCTTCGAGCGCTGGATCATGGCCGGCCGCGATCTGCGCCGCGACCGACGCCGACATCAAACGCAGCGTCCAGGTCTCGGATACGAGCCGACCAATCAGCGCACGCACTCCCTCGCTTGGCTCCGTACCGACCGCACGGATCAGTTCGGTGAGTAGCGTCTGGCATGAGAGGTATCGCTCCGGCCCGGATCGCTCGAGCGACAGCTCGGCAGTGGCCTGTTTCCATCCCTCGCCTTCGATACCGAGTAGCGCGGTGGCTGGCAGTCGGACGCCATCGAAGAACACCTCATTGAAATCATGCCCGCCGGTGAGGTCGATGATCGGACGCACGATGACCCCCGGCGCGTCCATTGGGATGACGAACTGACTGAGCCCGGCATTGCGCTGCGAGCCTTCTTCGGAGCGTACGAGCGCGATCATGACGTGGGCGTTGTGGGCGTTGGTCGTCCAGACTTTCTGTCCATCGATGACCCAGCCCTCGCCGTCACGCCGCGCGGTCGTCCGAACTGCTGCGAGATCGGAACCGGCGCCAGGTTCGGAAAGGCCGATGCACGCGTAGATCTCACCGCGCGCCATCCCGGGCACCCAGCGGCGACGCTCCTCCTCGTGGCCATAGCGAAGCAGCAACGTACCTGTCTGTCGATCCGCAATCCAGTGCGCGCCAACCGGAGCCCCTGCTGCAAGCAGTTCCTCAAGCACAACATAGCGTTCGAGCGGGCTGCGCTCGTGCCCGCCGTATGCACGCGGCCATGTCATGCCAAGCAGCCCGGCCGCGCCCAGCGCACGACTGAAATCCGGATTGGCCACCGCCCAGCAGTTTGTTCGTGCCGCCGGGTCGTCGAAGCCCACGTGTTCCTCAACCAGAGCTCGCACCTGGCGGCGAAGAGCCGGGCCCTCTTCCGGGAAAGACATGGCCTGAATCGCAAAAGTCTGCACGACGAGTTCTGCCTGCTGTTTGTCGCCTCTGTGGCGTAGCTGCTGCAGTGAGCCAATTGCCCACTCCGGTTCATCACAGCAGCGATATGCCTGACAAGCGGGCTGGCCGGAGTTCTGATGGCTGCTAGAGATCTCACTCCATTCGGGCCGCGACCTCCGCTTGATCGGGGCGTTACGCGAAATGCAGGAGAGCCGCTGATGTCGATCGATGTGACCCGCGAGGCCGGAGTCGCCACCGTCACGATCAATCGCCCAGAACGCAAGAACGCGGTGACCATGGCGATGCGGCAAGCTTTTCAGAGTGTGTTCCAGGATCTGCAGGACGACGACGAGGTCCGCGCGATTATCTTGACCGGCGCAGGGGGCGATTTCGCCGCGGGGGCCGACGTGGGCGAAATGGGAACCGGCGGAGTCCGGGGTAACATGGTCAAATCACGGACCCTGCATCGCATGGTGCGCAGCGTGGCGCACACCAACAAGCCGGTGATTGCCGCAGTCGAAGGCGTGTGCATCGGCGTGGCGTTCGCGTTAGCGCTCGCTTGCGATTTCGTCGTTTGCGCCGAGAACGCGCGCTTCCAGTTTGCCTTCCGCCACATCGGGCTCGCGATGGACGGGGCGGCGGGGTGGCTGCTCGAACGACACGTGGGGGTAATGCGGGCAAAGGAGATTGCCTACAGCGGCCGGTTTGTGAGCGGCGAGGAAGCAGCACGGCTTGGCTTTGCGTTGGAGGCGGTAGAGCCGGGTACTGCGCTCGCCCGTGCGAACGAGTTGGCGGCAAGCTTCGCTACCGCCCCGACACTCGCTCTTTCGCAAATAAAGCGTCAGTTCGACAGCGCGCCGACCCAGTCACTCGATGAGGCTTTGGAATTCGAAGCCGCCGTTCAGGCACTTATGACGTGGACGGAAGATTTCGCGGAAGGGACCCGGGCGTTCAAGGAAAAACGCAAGCCCGCCTATCGCGGCGCGTGAGTCGCCTCATCGAAGCAAGTGCGCCGGCGCCGGTGTGCCATGGGGCTACGGAATCCGCGGTTTTCAACGTGCGTCGTTTGGAAACAAATTCCCCTTTGACTGGCGTTTTGTGAGAGCGATTGCGGACCCGCCATCGCGATTGTGATCAACGGGCCGTCTCCCTGTTCGTCACGCCAAGTTGCCAATATTCCGCATCCTGCAGACCAAAAATTCGAGGGGAAGATGCGATGAGGATGTTTGGGCGGATGTTGCTGGCTTCTGCGGCATTGATCTCGGGTGCCGGGCAGGCCTGGGCCGAGGATGCAACGCCGGCACCGGCACGCGATGCGACTGCCACTGCCGGTAACGAGACTGGCGATATTGTTGTCACCGCACGGCGCCGTGAAGAATCCCTGCAGAACGTGCCAATCGCGGTTACTGCGGTATCCGGCGCCGCGCTTGCCAAGACGGGAGCCACGGACATTGCCAACATCCAGGCAGTGGCGCCGTCCTTGACGATCACCACTCAGGGGACGAGTCGGACGGCCTTCGCCCTTTCGCTGCGCGGCCAGCGCACGAACGAGGCGCAGCTGCTGACCGACCAGCCGGTTGGTGCCTACTTTGCGGAAGTTTTGCAGGCGCGATCCATCGGGTTTGCATCATCGCTTTATGATATCCAGTCGGTCCAGGTGCTCAAGGGCGTCCAGGGCACGCTGTTCGGCCGCAACATGACTGGCGGTGCCGTGCTGGTTGAGCCCAATCGACCGACCGACAAACTGGCGGCCGAGGTGGTCGCGCAAGTCGGCAACTACAAGATGCATGACGTTTACGGCATGCTCAACATTCCGCTAGCGGACTGGGCATCGCTGCGTGTTGCCGGGAAGACCCGCGAACGCAAGGGGTACACGACGGACGTCAGTGACGGTCGGGATTATGATGATCAGAACTACGATACCTTCCGTGCTTCACTACGACTGACGCCGGGCGGCGGGATCGAATCGACCACTATCTTCGATTGGCTGCGCAGTCGTATTCACGGGTCCGCCCTCTATCCGACCGCCATCAACCCGGCCGCGCCGGCCATCGGGGCCTACGCGTACTTTCGTTCGCTAGGCCTGAACGTCGCGGACCCGGTTGCGCAGTTTGCCCGGCAGCAAACCTTGGGCCGCCAACAATTCGATCAGGGCTTCGGTGACGGCGGCAATCTCGACGCCTATGGATTCAAACCGTACGAATACAGCAAGAACTGGGGCGTGACCAATCGCACCATAATTCCGGTCGGTGATCTCACGTTGAAGAACGTGTTTGGTTATCGAAAAGTGGAGTATGCTTCCTTTCAGGACCTGGACGGAGTTCCGGCTTTCCTGATCAACTCTGCACAGACACGAAATATCGAGCAATACAGTGAAGAATTTCAAGTTCAGGGGAAGGCGCTCGATAATCGCCTCAATTTCGTAGCCGGAATTTACTACTTCCTTGAGCAAGGGTCTGACGGGTCCACTTCGCAACAGTTTCCCGAACTTGCGCTCGTCAGTCAGGGATTGCCGCTGACGACACCCGCTGTCCTGTTCAGGAACGCTCTGGGAGGTACCGGGCGCGCGGAGGCGGTGGCGGGTTACCTCGCAGGCACCTACAAGTTCTCCGACAAGTTCCAACTGTCTGCTGGCGGACGCTACACCACCGACAAGCGCAGCGCGACTGTGTCTCCCCAGCTTCCAGCGCTCGGTGTATGCCTGTATCGTCGACCTGACGGGACGAGCTTCCCGTTCGCACAGTGCACTCACTCGAATTCCAACACCTGGAATGCCTTCACCTGGGATGTGACGCTGCAATATCAGCCTTCAGATGCGCTGACGGCTTATATTTCCACGCGAAAAGGCTTCAGGGCGGGCGGGTTCTCGCTCCGGGCAACATCTGACGCCGAACTGGCACCCTTCAATCCGGAGAAGGTGCAGGAGTACGAACTCGGCTTGAAAACGCGCACAGATCTGGGCGGTGCGCGCCTGACGACTGCTACGGCCCTGTTTTTCCAGAATTACAGGAATGTACAGAAGCAGCAGGCCGGCATCGATGGTGGCGGCAACGTCACGACAATCATCTCCAATACGGCTGCCCAGCACAACTATGGCGCAGAATTCGATGCAGGGTTGCATTCCGGTCCGTTCGATATGACGCTGTCCTATGCCTATGTGAACATCGATATCACGAAGGGACTGCAACCGTTCGAACATGAACTGGTCGGTGCTCCCCAGCATCAGGTTGGTGTTACGCTGAATTATGCAACTCCACTCGCCGGTTTGGGAGACTTGAACCTCAATGCCAGCATGTCTTATCGCAGCAAAATCTGGCTTGATCTCAATGACGACCAGAGCCTGCAAAAGGGCTATGCCCTGGTGAACCTCCGAGCATCGCTCGGGAACATCAAGGGGACCGGGATCGGGGCTGCCGCTTTCGTGAATAATCTGACCGACCAGTTCTATCGTGTTGGCGTGATTGGTATTTATCGCGAAGCTGGCTACATCTCCAGCACTTACGGTGAACCAAGAACATACGGTCTTGAGCTGTCCTACAAGTTCTGATCCTGAGTTGTTTATGTAGCAGCCCCCGCACCGAAGTAGGTGCGGGGGTGTAGCGCGGCTTGTTTTCTTGGCGCCACCTAACGTGCTCCCCTGAAAGGTGACCATCCGATCAATACTGGAATTTGCCGGCTTAAGCGGTCCAGAATTCGGGATGAAGGTTATTGGAGCTCGAACTGCCAGACATGCGCGCTCCATGACCAATGCACGACCGGCAAGGAACGGCGGGTCAGACGATGGGAGCATGAGGCTGTCGTAGAGGCAATGGAGCGTCGCCTCGATCATAGGCCAGAGGCGATGCGAATCCGCCGACAAACGGTCGAGCATCCGTTCGGCACGCTGAAATCCTGGATGGGCTCGACCCACTTCCAAATGAAGACGCTAAAAAATGTCAGAACGGAAGCCAGTCTCCACATCCTGGCCTATAACTTCAAAAGGGTGGTCGCCATCCTCGGTGTCCCGGCGATGATCACCGCAATCCAGACCTGAAGGTGAACGGCAACCTTCCGCGCCAATCCGGAATCAGCGCCGTTAGTCTGCCAACGCGTTTTTACACGGCCTGTACCAAAACAAGTCGGGGTTGGTTCCTCGCCGCCGAAGGGTGGCCGCGTGCTCTGATCTCCGCTTCTCGGTCAAAGCACGAGCATCCACTGTTTCTGAAGGGATCCAATCAGGAAGGGGCGCTGGCTGAGCTGGAGAAGCTCAGTTCATCCGATTGCCGAAACACGCAGTCGCAAAGCCGAAATAGTCGGGGGTATTGGTGGGGGTATTGAAAACTTATCGCCGATAAAAATGCAATAAATCAATATTTTGTAGAGGAATTATAGATCCCTCCTCCGCTACCAGCTTGGTCTTGAACAAGCCTCGGGAACAGCCCGGGGGCATTGGCCCTCAATCAAGCAGGCCTTGGCGCAGATCGCTTAGCATCGCGGCAAGATCGGGGTCACCCCGAAGGATTGCGGTGGTTCGACCAACCAGCGACTGGAACCGGGAATCGCGCCCAATATCTTCGCCGAATTCGTAAGACAGCAATGCACCCCCCAAGACCCGATCAAACTCCTCTTCGGGCAGGTCGACGAGGTTGCAAATGGCCTCCAGCCGCGATTGCCGACTGGCCGGTGCTAATTTGCCGGCAGATCCGGTGCTGCCCGACTTCGGCGGGCGGCCGACCTTGTCAACCTTGCGCTCGCGCGACATTCGCTCGAGCTGCGCGCGGACCATGGCCACGACCTGGTCGGCATTGCTGATCGTTACCATTCCGATTGGCCTACTGGACTGTGCGGTTGCCGGAGAACCGGCCCAGCAGCAGCGCCGTGGCAGAGACATCCTCCTCAGCAGACCCGCCTGTCCGATCCATGAGCTTACGGCACTCAGCAATCAGCAGTTGGATATCGGCGTTCATGGGTGGGTTTTCGGTGTTGAGGGCAATCCCCGCCTGGAACTGCGCAATCGCCTCGGCAAACTCGTCGCGGATCAGGTGAGTCATCCCTTCAACAAAGATGCGCAGATAGTTGTCGCGCGGCGCGGCAAGCAGTGGCCCCCAGGTTGACAGCGCGCGCTCCGATTCGCCCGAAGTGAGTTCGAAAAAGCCAAGCTGATACCGCGCCACCTGGAAGCCAGGGGCCAGCACGACCGCACGGCTCATCGATCGATGCGCCTCGATTGCCCGCCCCTTGCCGGCCAGGACTGAGCCGAGCATGAAATGCAACCGCGGATCATCCGGGTAGCGACGGAGCAGCGCGGCAATGTCCTGATCCTCGCCATCGGCGCGGGTTTCGATCGCGGTGATCAGCCCCGCGATTTCGGCCTCGGATGCCAACTCATCGGACATGCAGACCTCCCTTGCCTTAGCGCACAGGCGCCATCTGTTTGCGCAGGCGCTCGAGCCCTTGCGAATGCAATTGCGATACGCGACCCTTGCTCAATCCAAGCAGCAAGGCAATCTGCTGAAAGGGCAGATTATAACGACCCAGCGGACCATGGTGCAGCTTGCGGTGATCTCGGTTGATGAGATCCCGACACGCATGTCTTTGTCATCGTTTGACGTGGTAAGACTGGAACCCGCTTCGGCCTAAGCTTGGTTGGGGAAAGAAAAGTGGCTGAAGAAGCAGAAGCGAAGCTCGAACGTCTCCTTGGCTATCTTGATCACGATCGGGACAACCCGGTCCTGGCGGTTGATTGCGCCGGTGCGGCACTTGAAGCCAATCGGATCGAGCTGGCGCGCGAGCTGCTGGCGCCGTTTTTGGCAGCGAACCGGTTGGGTACGCGAGGTCTGAGCCTTGCCGGCATCGCCGCCATGCGGGGCGGGGACCAGGAGACCGCCCAACGGATTTATGCCGCGCGACTGGATGAAGCGCCCGATGATCAGGGCGCGCGGTTCAATCTGGCGTGGAGCCAGGCCCTGTCCGACAATCATTTGGCGGCACGCGAGACGCTGGGCGACGTGAGCGGGACAGACCTGCCGCAGGCGGCCATGCTTGACCTGCAGCTGGCTCATCATCTGGGTGAATTTGCGGAAGCCCAAGCGAAGATCCCGCAGTACACAGCGCGTTTCCCGGACTATCAACCGCTGCATGCGGCAATCGCGCTGTTGGCGCTAGACATGGACGAACCGGAATTGGCGCGCGAGGCTGCGAAGCTGGGCGGTGATCATCCCGATGCCTTGGCCACGCTTGGCACTTTTGCTCTGGCCGATAGCAACCACGATGCCGCGCGCGCGATGTTTCTGCGCTCGCTCACCACGCGCCCAGACAATCCACGGGCCCATGTTGGGCTCGGGCTGGTCGAGCTCGCAACTGGCAGGAGCAACGAGGCGCTCGACCACCTCGATCGCGGGGCAGAGCAGTTCGATGATCACCTGGGCGCCTGGCTAGCGGCGGGATGGGCCCATTTTCTTGCTGGTAACCCAGACGCCGCGCGTGAACGCATTGAGACGGCGCTGCGCCACGATGATACCTTTGGTGAAGCCCAAGGTTCGCTGGCAGCCATGGAAGCAATTGCCGGGAATTTTGAAGCCGCGCGGCACCGTCTGGAGATCGCGCGGCGCCTGGATCGCAATGCCTTCTCGGTAGCCTTTACTGGGATGATCCTGGCCGCGGCCGAGGGCGATCAGGCGAAGGCGCAGCGGATCTTTGAGATCGCGGCCAAGCAGCCGATGGGTCCGGACGGATCGACCCTGGCCGAGGCTCTCGCTAAGATGGCGATGTAGGTCGCGGCTATAGCGCCGAGCGTAGCCGTTCAATCGCGGCCCGGGCGATGGGTTCGAGGGGTGCTGGATCAACCGCGATGATCGCCGCCTTCATCCGTGGATCCCAGAAATCGCGAATATGCTGCGCGGTTGCGGCGATCGCTGCATCCTCACCTTGGGCGGCAAGATTCCGGGCGATCTGATTGGCCATGTAGGTAAGTCGAGCACTGTCCATTGCTACTCGGCCGGTTCGGCCGCGATACGGCGGCTCTTTTCGGACCAGCTGGCATAGCTTTCTTGCCATTCGGTTGGCCCATTGCTGGGCGAAACCTGCACCGCCGTAACCTTGTACTCCGGACAGTTCGTAGCCCAGTCGGAGAACTCGGTCGTGACGACATTGGCCTGGGTCGCAGGGTGGTGAAAGGTAGTGTAGACCACGCCCGGCGCGACCCGCTCTGTCACCTCGGCGCGCAGGGTGGTCTCGCCGGTCCTGCTGGCAAGGCGGACCCAGTCACCGCTCTTGATGCCGCGGTTCTCAGCGTCGGTCGGGTGGATCTCGAGCAGGTCCTCATCGTGCCAGACTGTGTTCGCAGTCCGCCGGGTTTGCGCGCCGACGTTGTACTGGCTGAGGATGCGTCCGGTGGTGAGCAGCAGTGGGAAGCGCGGGCCGGTCTTCTCGTCGGTCGGCACATAGTCGGTCACAACAAACTTACCCTTGCCCCGCACGAACCCATCAACGTGCATGATCGGGCTGCCATCAGGCGCCTTGTCATTGACCGGCCACTGCAGCGAACCCTCGCGATCGAGCCGTCCAAACGAAACTCCGGCAAAGGTCGGGGTAAGCCGCGCGATCTCGTCCATGATCTCGCTCGGGTGCGCGTAGTTCCACTCAAGCCCCATCGCCCGGGCGATCTCCTGTGTCACCTCCCAGTCCTCGAGGCCATTAGCCGGCTCCATCACCTTGCGGACCAGTTGAATCCGCCGTTCGGCATTGGTGAAGGTGCCGTTCTTCTCGAGGAAGGTCGAACCCGGCAGGAAGACATGTGCGTAATTGGCGGTCTCGTTGAGGAACAGGTCGTGGACGATGACCAGTTCCATTGCCTTGAGTCCGGCGGCGACATGATGGGTGTTGGGATCGGACTGGAGGATGTCTTCGCCCTGGATGTAGATCGCCCGGAACGAGCCATCGAGCGCGGCGTCGAGCATGTTGGGAATGCGCAGGCCAGGTTCGGGATCAAGCGTGACGCCCCAGACCTGTTCGAACAGGCCGCGGGTGGCGACGTCGGAGATGTGGCGATAGCCCGAAAGCTCGTGCGGGAACGAGCCCATGTCGCAGGCGCCCTGGACGTTGTTTTGCCCGCGGAGCGGGTTCACGCCCACACCGCGCCGGCCGATGTTGCCGGTAACCATGGCAAGGTTGGCGATCGCCATGACGGTTGAGGAACCCTGGCTGTGCTCGGTCACGCCGAGGCCGTAATAGATCGCCCCGTTGCCACCGGTGGCAAACAGTCGGGCAGCAGCGCGCAGCTCGGCGGCAGGGACGCGGGTCACGGCCTCCAGCACTTCCGGGCTGTGCTTCTCGTCGGACACGAAGCGCGCCCAGTCCTGGTATTCGTCCCAGTCGCAGCGTTCGCGAATGAAGGCCTCGTCGGCGAGGCCTTCGGTGACGATGACGTGAGCCATTGCGGTCAGCACCGCGACATTGGTGCCGGGCTGGAGCGGGAGGTGATGCGCGGCCTGGATGTGCGGGCTACGGACCAGGTCGATCCGGCGCGGGTCGATCACGATCAGCTTGGCGCCCTGGCGCAACCGCCGCTTCATGCGTGAAGCAAAGACGGGGTGCGCGTCGGTTGGGTTGGCGCCGATCACGAGGATCACGTCCGAATCCATCACCGAGTCAAAGTCTTGCGTGCCGGCCGAAGTCCCAAAGGTAGTCTTCAGGCCATAGCCGGTCGGTGAGTGACAGACCCGTGCGCAGGTATCGACATTGTTCGATCCGAACCCGGCGCGGACCAGCTTCTGGACCAGGAAGGTTTCCTCGTTGGTGCAGCGGCTCGAGGTGATCCCGCCGAGTGCGCGCGGGCCATGCTGAGCCTTGATCGCGTTCAGCCGCGCGGCGGTGTGAGCAAAGGCTTCCGCCCAGCTGACCACACGCCAGGGTTCCTCGATCGAATCCCGGATCATCGGCTCCGTGATCCGGTCCTGGTGGTTGGCATAGCCCCAGGCGAAGCGGCCCTTGACGCAGGAGTGGCCGCGGTTGGCCTTGCCGTCCTTCCACGGCACCATCCGGACCAGCTGCTCCCCGCGCATTTCGGCGCGGAACGTGCAGCCGACCCCGCAATAGGCGCAGGTGGTGATCACCGCGCGCTCGGGCTTGCCGATTTCCTTGACCGCCTTTTCCTGCAAGGTCGCGGTTGGGCAGGCTTGCACGCAGGCGCCGCAGGAAACGCATTCGCTGGACAGGAAATCGTCGCCGGCCTGGCCCGCGCTGATCTTGGAGGCGAAGCCGCGGCCATCCATGGTCAGTGCGAGCGTGCCCTGGACTTCGTCACAGGCGCGTACGCAGCGCGAGCAGGCGATGCATTTCGAGGGGTCGAAATCGAAATAGGGGTTTGAGGCATCGGTTTCGAGGCCGAGGTGGTTCTCGCCCGCATAGCCATAACGCACGTCCCGCAAACCGACTTCGGCGGCGGTATCCTGCAACTCGCAATCGTTGTTGGCGCTGCAGGTCAGGCAATCGAGCGGATGATCGGAGATGTAGAGTTCCATCACCCCGCGCCGCAGCCGGGTAAGCAGCGCGGTCTGGGTGTGCACCACCATGCCGGGCTCGACCGGGGTGGTGCAGCTCGCGGGGGTGCCGCGCCGTCCCTCAATCTGGACGAGGCACATCCGGCACGAACCGAACGCCTTGACGCTGTCGGTCGCGCAGAGGCTGGGGATCGAGCCGCCGCTCTCGGCCGCCGCGCGCATGATGCTGGTCCCGGCGGGGACAGTAACCGAACGACCGTCGATGGTCAGCGAAACTGCGCTGTCCGACTGGACCGCCGGCGTGCCGAAATCGACTTGCCGTTCATAGCCCATGGTGCGTCTCCACCGCCCGCAGATCGTCGGGCGTGTTGATGTTGGCCGGCGCGGCAGACAGGTTCGCCGGCCGAGCGCCAATCGCTTCGGCCAGGGCGCGCATCGAGTGTTTGCCGGTGCCGTGCAGGATCGCTTCGATCGCCGCAACGCTGCTGACCGGCCACAGCCCGATCACTGGCTGTGCGGCCAGGTAGGTCGGGGCGGGCACCAGAAGGGCTAGCAGATCGTCTGGCAGGTGCGGCGCATCGACACCGCAAGTGAGTACCGCCTCGTATCCCTCGTCTGCCGCAAGGTGGAGCGCGGCGGCTAGTCCACCAAGCGGACCCATTCCAGGGCGGGGCCAATCGGGCAATGTCGGGGCAGGGGCCTCGGCCCGGCCAACCACCACGACATGTTCGCACCAGCCTGAGAGCGTATCGACGGCGCGTGACAGGAGCGTGCGACCGTGCAGCTCCGCCAACGCCTTATCGCTGCCGAAGCGGCTCGACTGGCCGCCTGCCAATACGCATCCGAGGATCATGCGAAGTCCTCCGGCCAATGCTTCAGTGCCGAGCGCACCGGATAGGGCGTGAACCCGCCCAGTGCGCAAAGCGATCCGTACTGCATGGTTTCGCACAGGTCCTCAAGCAGAGCCAGTTCCTCTTCCCGGCTGCGCGCGTGATTGCGGGCGTTGTGCATCTGCGGAAGCGCTGCAACCAAGTCCGGCACGTGTTGGCCAGAGCGAATTCGATCGATCAGTTCGACTCCACGGGTCGAGCCGATCCGGCACGGCGTACACTTTCCGCAGCTTTCCGCCGCGCAGAACTGGAACGCAAAACGGGCGAGTGCACCCATGTTGGCCGTATCGTCGAACACCACCACGCCGCCATGACCGATCAGCGCATTAGCGCGCGAATAGGCTTCATAATCGAACGGCAGATCGAACTGGCTAGGATGAAGGTATGCGCCAAGCGGGCCACCCACCTGAACGGCCTTGACCGGGCGGCCCGAAGCAGTTCCCCCGCCAATACCATGAATCAGATCGTTCAAGGTGATCCCGAAGGCCGTTTCAAACAGCCCGCCGTGCTTGATATTGCCGGCAAGTTGGATCGGCATTGTCCCTTTGGACCGGTCGATGCCAAGGCTGTCGTAAAGGCTTGAACCACAGTCAGTCAGAATGTGCGGGATCGCGGCGAGAGTGAGGACATTGTTCACCACGGTGGGACAACCGAACAGGCCCTCGATTGCAGGCAAGGGCGGCTTCGCCCTGACTTCTCCCCGCTTACCCTCAATCGAGTTCAGGAGTGAGGTTTCTTCTCCGCAAACATAGGCCCCTGCGCCAACGCGAACCTCGATCTGGAACGGCGCGATCTGAGACGCGGCCAGCGAAATCGCAGCACGCAGCTTGGCAATCGCATGCGGATACTCGCTTCGGATATAGATGAAGCCTTGCCAGGCACCGACCGCGTGGCCCGCGATGGCCATGCCCTCAATCAGCTGAAAGGGATCGCCTTCCATCAGCATCCGGTCGGCAAAGGTCCCGCTGTCGCCTTCGTCGGCATTGCAGACCACGAATTTGCGCGGCGCCGCGGCGGCTAGAACCGTTTGCCATTTGACCCCAGCCGGGAAACCCGCCCCCCCGCGACCGCGCAGACCAGAGCCAGTGACTTCGGCGATAACATCCGCCGGCGCCATTGCCCGGGCACGGGCGAGGGCAGTCCACCCCCCCGTTGCTGCATAGTCTTCAAGGCTGAGCGGGCGGGTCCTGCCCGCGCGGGCGAAGGTCAATCGCTGCTGGCCGGCGATGAAAGGGTGCTGGACGATCGGGCCAATCGCCTTGTCCGAATGGCCAGCCAGGATCGCTTGCACATCGGCGGGAGAGACTGGCCCAAACCCCTGGCCATCAATCTCAACCAGCGGTTCCAGCCAGTGCATCCCCCAACTGGAGACCCGCTCAATCTCAGATCCTGCTTCCGCAAATGCATGCGCGACTGCACCCGCTCCGCAAGCGAGGGCAAGCGCATCGTCGCTGATCCGCACGACCGTCATGTCAACTGCACCAGCTTGACCAAGCTCGCCTGGTCCAGACGGGCATGGAGACGGTCGCCAACCCGCGCTGCCGGTCCGACACTGCATAGGCCGAGGCAATAGACTGTCTTGAGCTGCACCCGCTCACCGGCTGCGGTTTCAGCGGCGGCAACCAGCGCTTCGACCCCGCGCGCCTGGCAGGCTTCGGCCCGGCATAATTCGATGCAGGGGCGTGGATCGGGTTCGGCCGTGAAGTCATGGTAGAAGCTGACCACGCCGTGCACTTCGGCGCGGCTGAGGTTCAGCTCGTGCGCGATCACCCGTTCGGCGGCTGCATCCACGCAGCCAAACTCGGCCTGGACGTCATGAAGGATCGGCAGCAAGGGCCCTTCCTGCGCCGCATGGGCCGCGCAGATTTCGGCGATGCGCTGCTCCTGCGTCACGCCTTCAGACGCGCGGCGTGCCAGCCGATATGATCGGCCATGAAGGTCGAGATGAAGTAGTAGGAATGGTCATAGCCCGGCTGCATCCGGATCGTCGCGGGGATGCCGGCCTTGCGGCAGGCCATGACCAGCAGTCCGGTCTTGAGCTGCTCGTGCAGGAAACTGTCGGCATCGCCCTGATCGACCAGCAGGTCGGGCAAGCGGGCCCCGTCCTCGATCAGCGCGCAGGCGTCATACGCGCGCCAAGCGGCCTTGTCGGGACCCAAGTATCCGCCCAGCGCTTTCTCCCCCCAAGGGCAATTGAGCGGACTGACAATCGGAGAAAAGGCACTGACCGAGCGGAAGCGATCAGGATTGCGCAGGCCGATGGTTAGGGCACCATGGCCACCCATCGAATGGCCGGTGATCCCTTGGCGCGCCATGTCGACCGGGAAGTGCTCCGCAACCAGGGCGGGCAGTTCCTGCTCGATGTAAGTGCGCATGCGGTAATTGACTGACCACGGCGCCTGCACTGCATCGACATAGAAGCCGGCACCCTTGCCGAAATCATAAGCCTCATCATCCGGCAGATCATCGCCGCGCGGGCTGGTATCAGGCGCGATGAAGATGATCCCGTGCTCGGCGCAGGCGGCCCGGAACTCACCCTTCTCGGTGACGTTGGCGTGGGTGCAGGTCAGGCCGGACAGATACCACAGCACAGGCAGCTTGGCCTCCGGAGCGTGGTCCGGCACGAAGACCGAGAAGGTCATCGCCGTGCCGGTCGCAGTGCTCTGGTGCGTGTAAACGCCCTGAGTGCCGCCGTGGCTGCGATTGGTGGAGACGGTTTCCATCACTTGACCCGATGAAATCCGCACAGCTTGTTGCCCGATGGATCGCGCAGGTAAGCGAGGTACAGGACACGCCCGTCTGGCGGATGGCGTTCGCCCGGCGGGTCTTCGATCGCGGTGCCGCCGTTAGCGAGCCCGGCTGTGTGCCAGGCATCCACTTCGGCCGGGGAGGCGGCGACAAAGCCCAGCGTATGGCCGTTACCGCCGTGCGTGGGCTGGCCATTGATGGGGTTGGTAATAAGCAGCCGCCCGCCGGCATGATTGTAGATCAGCCGACCACGAACATCGATCTCACCCGGGGGAACGCCGAGCGCGCCGAGTGCGGCGTCATAGAACTGTTTGGCCACTGCGATATCGTTGGCACCAATGGTGACGTGACTGAACATCAGAACACCACGACCGAGCGGATCGACTTGCCAGCATGCATCAGGTCGAAGGCGGTGTTGATCTCTTCAAGGCCCATCACATGCGTGATCATCGGGTCGATCTCGATTTTGCCAGTCATATACATGTCGACGATTTTCGGCACGTCGGTGCGGCCCTTGGCCCCGCCAAAGGCCGTACCCCGCCAGTTGCGGCCGGTGACCAATTGGAAAGGGCGCGTGGCGATTTCCTTGCCAGCTTCGGCCACACCGATAATGATGCTAGTGCCCCAGCCACGGTGGCAAGCTTCAAGGGCGGTGCGCATCACTTCGGTGTTGCCGGTGGCATCGAACGTATAGTCGGCCCCTCCGTCAGTCATGGCGACGATCTTCGCCACGGTATCTTCGCGGCTCATGCCCTTGGAATTGAGGAACTCGGTCATGCCGAAACGGCGGCCCCATTCCTCACGATCAGGATTGATGTCGACGCCGATGATCTTGTTGGCACCGGCCAGCCGCGCGCCCTGAATCACGTTCAGGCCGATCCCGCCAAGGCCGAAGACCACGACATTGTCACCGACCTGGACCTTGGCCGTGTTGATCACCGCACCCACGCCGGTTGTGACGCCGCAGCCGATGTAGCACGAAGACTGGAACGGCGCGTCTTCACGAATCTTGGCAACGGCAATCTCGGGCAGGACCGTGAAATTCGAGAACGTGCTGCAGCCCATGTAGTGATAGATCGTCTGCCCCTTGTAGGAGAACCGGCTGGTCCCGTCAGGCATCAGCCCCTGGCCCTGGGTCGCGCGGATCGCGGTGCAGAGGTTGGTCTTGCCCGAAAGGCACGACTTACACTGGCGGCATTCCGGCGTGTAGAGCGGGATCACGTGATCGCCCGGATTGACCGAGGTTACACCCGGGCCCACCTCGCGCACGATCCCGGCGCCTTCATGGCCGAGGATCGAGGGGAAGATGCCCTCACTGTCCAAGCCATCGAGCGTATAGGCATCGGTGTGGCAGACGCCGGTCGCCATGATTTCAACCAGCACTTCGCCTGCCTTCGGACCCTCCAGGTCCAGCTCAACGATTTCGAGCGGTTGCTTGGCGGCAAAGGCAACGGCGGCGCGGGTCTTCATCGGTATTCCCCTCCTGGAAAAGTACTTGCCGGCCAATAGGGGCCGAGTCGGTTGATTTGCTTGTGGCGCGCTGACGACGGCTTGTGAAGCCGGTGCGAGTTAGCCTTGCCAGGCGGCGATGGTCGTCCGGTGAAGCTCGCGCCGATAGCCCTCGTAGCCGCCCGTGGCCTTGTGCAGGACCGAGCGGTTGTCCCACATGACCAGCATGCCCGGTTCCCACTTCTGGGCATAGGTGAACTGTTCCTGCCCCTGCCACTGCGCCAGTTCCAGCAGCAAGGGCATCGCCTCAGCCTGATCCATCCCGTCGATTCCGATGATGTAGCCAAGCGTTGAATAGAAACCGCGTCGGCCCGTTTCAGGGTGCATCGGGATCAAGGGATGGGTCTGGGTTGCAAAGGCGGCTTCGGATGGCCGGATATCCATCGAGCGCCCCTTGTCGCGCGAGCCATAGGTACCGTCAGGGGCATATGGCATCCGAGCCGAGTGAATTGCGATCAAATCGCCAATCTCGGCCTTGCGGGCATCGGGCAGGGCTTCCCAGGCCATATGCTGATTGGCGAACAGCGTGTCGCCGCCGACCGGCGGAATATCGACCGCGTTAAGGCAGGTGCCCGAAGGCGGGCGGGCCTGGAAAGACCAGTCGGCGTGCCAGTTTTCTGCAAACAGCGGCGATTGCTCATCCGCTTCGCGCCGAACGGCAGCGATGTGCTGCCGACCGGGAATTGGTGCAAAGAAGGGATCCTCGCCAAACCCGCCAAAGTAGAGCGTGAACCGCTCAAGCTCGTCGTCGTTCAGGAACTGGTCCGGGAAGGCCAGGACGTGATGTTCGAGCCAGGCCGCCCGGATTGCTGAGACCGTGGCACTATCGAGCGGCGCCTTCAGGTCGACCCCGGTGATGCGTGCCCCGCACGCCCCGCCTGAGGGTTCGGCCTGCAGGCCCATCAGTGCACCGTATCCCCGTCGACCGGCGCTACCTCGCCACCTTCCTCGCCGTCGTCGGCCAGACGCACGGCCGAGACGACGTGCTCCTGGTCGGCCACGTTGAACAGGCGGACACCGGCCGAACCGCGCCCGATCACGCGCAGGCTCTCGAGCGGCAGGCGGATCAGCTTGGCCTGGTCGGTCACCAGCATAAGCTGGTCAGCCTGGCTGGCCGGGAAGCTCGCCACCACCGGGCCATTGCGGCCGATGTTGTCGATATTGGTGATCCCCTGGCCGCCGCGGCCGGTGCGGCGATACTCGTAGGCCGAGCTGAGCTTGCCATAGCCATTGGCGCAGACGGTCAGAATGAACTGCTCACGCGCCTGCATTTCGGCATAGCGGTCAGCAGAAAGCGACGGTTCGCCTTCCTTCTCGCCCTTCCACGGCGCGAACTTGACGTATTCCTCGCGCTCCTCGCTGGTCGTGCCGACGCGGTGGAGGATCGAGAGGCTGATCACCTCGTCGTCACCTTTGAGCAGCATACCGCGCACGCCGGTGGAGGTCCGACTGGTGAATTCACGCACCTCATCGCCGGCGAATCGGATTGCCTTGCCCTGGCGGCTGGCGAGCAAGACGTCGTCGCTGGGCTCGAGCAGGGCGACGCCGATCAGGCGATCGTCCGAGCCTTCGTCAAACCGCATCGCGAACTTGCCGTTGGACGGGATGTTGGCAAAGGCGTCCATCGAATTACGGCGCACATTGCCCTTGGCTGTTGCGAAGACGACCGAGAGCTTTGCCCATTCCGCCTCGTCTTCCGGCAGCGGCAGCACGGTCTGGATCGTTTCGTCCTTGTCGAGTGCCGGCAGCAGGTTGACGATCGGGCGTCCCTTGGTGGCCGGGCCGCCTTCAGGCAGGCGCCAGACTTTCAGACGGTAAACCTTGCCGGCGGTTGAGAAGAACAGCACCGGGTTGTGTGTGCTGGTCACGAACATGTTCGTGACGACATCTTCTTCCTTGGTCGACATCCCCGCGCGGCCCTTGCCGCCGCGGTTCTGGGCGCGGAAGGTCGAAAGCGGGGTGCGCTTGATGTAACCGTCCATCGTCACGGTCACGACCATCTCGTCGCGCTCGATCAGGTCCTCGTCCTCGATGCCGTCGGCAGCCGCGGTGATTTCGGACACACGCGGCGTGGCATAGGTATCGCGGATCTGCACCAATTCGCCCTTGAGGACGCCATAGAGCTTCGCGCGGTCACCCAGGATCGAGAGGTATTCCTCGATCGCGATCGACAGTTCCTTGAGCTCATCACCGATCTCGTCACGACCCAGCGCAGTTAGGCGATGCAGGCGCAGGTCGAGGATTGCCTTCACCTGCACTTCGGACAGGCGGTAAGTGCCGCCTTCCTGCTCGGCACTCGGCTCGATCGCTTCGACCAGCTTGATGTAAGGTGCGATCTCACCGATCGGCCATTCGCGGGTCAGCAGGGCTTCGCGCGCCGCCGCCGGATTGGGCGAGCCGCGAATGATCCGAACCACTTCGTCCAGATTGGTGACGGCTACGACCAGACCGAGCAAGATATGGGCCCGGTCACGCGCCTTGTTCAGTTCAAACTTGGTGCGACGGGTGATCACCTCCTCGCGGAAGGTGATGAAGCTGCTGATGATGTCGCGCAGCATCAGCACTTCGGGGCGGCCACCGCGGATCGCCAGCATGTTGGCCGGGAACGAACTTTGCGCGGGCGTGTTGCGCCACAGCTGGTTGAGCACGACTTCCGGCGTCGCATCGCGCTTGAGGTCGATCACGACCCGCACGCCCAGGCGACTCGATTCGTCGCGGATGTCCGAGATGCCTTCGATCCGCTTGTCCTTTGCCGCCTCGGCGATCTTTTCGACCAGACCGTTCTTGCCGACCTGGTAGGGGATCGAGGTCAGCACGATCGAGCGCCGGTCGCCGCGTCCTTCCTCGATCTCGTGCCGCGCCCGCATGATGATTGAGCCGCGGCCTTCGGTATAGGCCTTGCGCGCGCCGGCCGTGCCCAGGATAAGCGGGGCAGTGGGGAAATCCGGCCCGGGAATGTACTCGATCAGCTCTTCGGAGGTGATCGCCGGGTTCTCGATATAGGCCAGGCAGCCGTCGATCACTTCGCCCAGATTGTGCGGCGGAATGTTGGTGGCCATACCGACCGCGATACCGCCGGCGCCGTTAACCAGCAGGTTGGGGAAGCGGGCGGGAAGGACGGTCGGTTCCTGGCGAGACCCGTCATAGTTGTCGGCGAAATCGACCGTATCCTTGTCGAGATCGTCGAGCAGCGAGTTGGCGACGCGGGCCAGGCGCGCTTCGGTGTAGCGCATCGAGGCCGGCGGATCGGGGTCCATCGAGCCGAAGTTGCCCTGGCCATCGATCAGCGGCAGGCGCATCGACCAGTCCTGGGTCATGCGTGCCAGCGCGTCATAGATCGCGCTGTCACCATGCGGGTGATAGTTGCCCATCACGTCGCCGACAATCTTGGCGCTCTTGCGGTAAGGCCGGCCGGCGACAAAGCCGCCTTCCTGGCTGGCAAACAGGATGCGGCGGTGAACTGGCTTAAGACCATCGCGCACGTCCGGCAGGGCGCGGCTGACGATCACGCTCATCGCGTAATCGAGGTAGCTGGCCTTCATTTCATCGACGATGTCGACGCGCTGGAAATCGCCCTCCGGTCCGGTGGGTTCGCTGCCTTCGAATTCGGGTATGTCTGTGTTATCGCTCACGCGGAATATCGGCCGGTTGTTGGCGGGAAAGTCTCGCCCAAGCGCCTAGGACAAGCCTGTCCGAAAGGCCACCTTAAGGGGCACTCGAACGCAGTTTTTCCACACCCGCGGCAGTATTCCTGAACGAAGGCGACGAAGTGCATTCAACACGCGTTCAGTGCGAGCGCGATAGTTCGCCCCAACTGTTGCCAAATTGGCGTTTTGGCGTCAGTAGCAGGCCAGATGGAAGTTGCGCCCGGGCTCGCCGCCGGGGCGGTACGAGGAGTGAAGTGAACAATGCGTCGCACCCAGTTTCTGACCCGTCCGGCCTATGCCCTTGCACTGGCGCTGGCCTCGATCGGTGCCCTAGGCCTGATTGCAAGTCCGGCTGAAGCCCAGAAGAAGGATGACAAGAAGGGCGCCGCCGCCAAGGGCCCGCAGCCGACCAAAACCTTTGTGCCGGTCTACACCGAACTGAAGACCATGCTGGATGCTGCCGCCAAGCGCCCGGACGTAATTGCCGCGAAGACTAAGGTAACCGAGACCGAGCGTGCCTATCGTTCGGCCCGTGGCCGTACGGCCCAGGAAGCCGCCCGCGGTCAGTACGACGCTGCAGTCGCGGCTCTTGCCGGCCTGCTGACGGCTGAGAAGGCCAAGACTGACGAGCTGTTCACCAAGACCGGCAACGAAGCGGACAAGTTCTTTGCTGGCCAGCTGGCCTTCACCTACGGCGGCCTTGCCGTCGACAAGCCGATGCAGCGCCGTGGCCTTGTGGCGATGATCGATAGCGGCAACGTGCCCGCGACCGAACTGGGCAAGTACCACTATTACGCTGCAGGTTTTGCCTTTGACATGAAGGACTTTGCTGCTGCCGAGACTTCGCTGAAGTCAGCGATTGCCGCTGGCAACAATGGTGCCGATGTTCAAGGCCTGCTGGCTGAAGCGCAAAATTCGGCCGGCCGTCCGGCCGACGCGCTTGCGACGATCAAGACCATCGTGGACAGCGCAGTGGCTGCGGGCCAGACCCCCGCCGCCGACGTGATCGAGCGGGCCGTGGTGATTTCCTATCAGAGCAAGAACCCGGATGCCGCCGACTGGGCGATCCGCCGGGTTGAATTCTACCCGACGCAGCTGGGCTGGGTGGCCGCCGGTCAGATCCTGCGCGAACGCGCCAATTTTGGCCCGAACGAGTCGCTTGATATCTCGCGTGCGCTCGACAAGGCGGGCGCGCTGAACACCAGCACCCAGTCGGTGCAGCGCGAATACATCGAGTATCTGCAGTCCGCCGTTGGCAAGGTTGGCGTGCTTTATCCGGGCGAGGTGATCAAGATCGCCAACCAGGGGATCAAGGCGACTGCCCTGCAGGCGACCGATCCGTTCGTGCGCGATGCGTTGGCCGAAGCAAACCGTCGCTTGGCAGCTGACAAGGCCTCGCTCGCCGGGCTTGAGCGCGATGCCCGCGCGCCTGCGGCGACGGCGAAGACCGTACTGATCGGTGCCGATACCCTGCTAAGCTATGATCAGGATGCCAAGGCGGCGGAACTGTACCAGATTGCGCTGGGCAAACCGGGCGTTGACCTGGCCGGCGCCAACCTGCGCCTGGGCATCGCCCTGGTGAAGCAGGGCAAAATGGCTGAGGCCGAAGCGGCCCTTGCCAAGGTTGATGGTCCGCGCAAGGGCATTGCCCAGCTCTGGACCCTGCTTGCCAAGGGCAAGGTCGTTCCGGCGGTCTGATCAGGTCTATGTCGATCGGAAGGGGCGGCGGGCAACTGCCGCCCTTTTCATTTGCGCTCAGTCAGCGGCGTAAAACTCGCCCGTCGCTTCATCCAGCACATGCAGCACGCCATCACTGATCGCGAAAAACACGCCGCGCAGCTTGAGCGAGCCTTCGCGTTCCTTGGCAAGAACTTGTGGGAATGTGCGCAAGTTTGACAGGCTGACCTTCACCCCTGCCATTTCCATTGCGCGTTCGGCTTCCGGACCTTCGGTCCCGTGGCGCAGCGATACCATGTGGCGGGCTCCATCCAGCAGCCCGATCCAGTCAGCCACGAAGCCGCCTTCGCCGCGCGGCGCACCTTGCAACTCGCGCGTCAAAGCTGCCTTGCAGCCACCACACATGCCGTGGCCCATGACGACCACCTGCTTTACCTGCAGCTTCTGGATGGCGAACTCGAGCGCAGCGGAAACGCCGTGCAGGCCTGGTGCGGTCTCGAACGGCGGCACAAGCGCCGCGACATTGCGCACAACGAAGATTTCGCCTGGATCAACATCGAAGACCTGGGCGGGATCGACACGGCTGTCGGAACAGGCGATCACCAGCAGCTTGGGTGACTGGCCTTCCTCGGCCAGCCGGTCATAGCGTTCCTTCTGCTCGCGATAGGCACCGGTCCGGAACCGACGATAGCCTTCAAGCAGGGTGGCAAATTCTGGCATTAGAAGCGTTCCCCCCGGATTACTTCGACATCCCACATGGTCAGCAGCAGGCCGAGCAAGAAGAACAGAAAGACCGGCGAAGCGAACGGGGCAAATGCAGATACTTCCATGAGCGAGAGCGCTAGCGCCATTGGCAAGTGCTGGCAAGGCGACTAGAGGGCAGGGCATGAACGACATGGCCAGCTCACCCAAGCCCGAACGGCAACGCAAACCGGACTGGATCCGGGTCAAGGCACCAACCAGCAAGGGCTATGGCGAAACGCGCCAGCTGATGCGTGATCTCAACCTGAACACGGTCTGTGAAGAGGCTGCGTGCCCCAATATTGGCGAGTGCTGGACCAAAAAGCACGCCACTGTGATGATATTGGGCGATGTCTGCACCCGCGCTTGTGCGTTCTGCAACGTCAAGACCGGGATGCCCCGCGCGGTCGACCCGCTGGAGCCGGAACACGTCGCCACCGCCGCTGCCAAGATGGGGCTGGAGCACATCGTCATCACCTCGGTTGATCGTGACGACCTGCCGGACGGCGGGGCCGGGCAGTTCGTCAAGGTGATCGAAGCCCTGCGCCGCAACACGCCGCAAACCACGATTGAGATCCTGACCCCTGATTTCCGGGGCAAAATGCATGCGGCGGTCGAGGCAATCGTCGCCGCCGGACCAGACGTCTACAACCACAACCTGGAAACCGTGCCGCGGCTCTACCCGACGATCCGCCCCGGCGCGCGCTATTACGCCTCGCTTCGCCTGCTCGAGGAAGTGAAGCGTCATAATCCGCTGATCTTCACCAAGAGCGGCATCATGCTTGGCTTGGGTGAGGAGCGGCTTGAAGTGCACCAGGTGATGGATGACATGCGCAGTGCCGGGATCGATTTCCTGACCATGGGGCAATACCTTCAGCCCACGCCGAAGCACGCCAAGGTGATCGATTTCGTCACGCCGCAAGCCTTCGATGCCTATGGCGCGATCGCCCGGGCCAAAGGTTTTCTGCAGGTCGCTTCTAGCCCGCTGACCCGCTCAAGCTATCACGCGGGCGATGATTTCAAGGCAATGCGGGCTACGCGTGAGGCGCAGCTGGCCAAGGCCGCTGCGCGCGGCTGATGCCGGGGATCCACGAAGTCCGCCGGCTGCCCTACAGCGCCGAGCAGATGTACGACCTCGTTGCCGATGTCGCTCGCTATGGCGAGTTCTTGCCCTGGGTCGTCGCAACGCGGGTCCGCTCGGACAGCGAAACCGAAATGATCGCTGACATGCTGGTCGGCTTCAATGCACTGCGTGAGAAGTTCACCTCGCGGGTGCTCAAGCAGCGGCCGGAGCGGATAGAGGTAATCTACATCGACGGGCCTATGCGCGATCTCGACAACGTCTGGCAGTTCCGGCCCGCCGAAGACGGCGGCTGCGAGGTTGAGTTCATGGTCAACTTCACATTCCGCAACGCCATGTTCGAACGGTTGGCCGGCCAGTATTTCGACCGGGCCTTCCGCAAGATGGTCGGCGCCTTTGAGACGCGGGCCGAGGCGCTTTACGGCAGCAGCAATTCCAGCGCGACCAGCGCCGCCTGATGGCGCACCGTAGAACGGCTTGAGCCATCGAGCAGCCGCTCTTCGGCCAGCGCTTCCTCTTCATCTTGCCCGCGAATTGCCCGCGCGAAAACCACCGTGCCAACGGGTTTCTGCGGCGACCCGCCACCCGGTCCGGCAATCCCGCTGATCGCCACGGCAACATCCGCGCCGCTGCGCTTGAGTGCGCCTTGGGCCATGGCCCAGGCACAGGCGATTGAGACGGCGCCAAAGGTATCGATGATGTCGGGATTGACGCCGAGCAGCTCCTGCTTGGCTTCATTCGAATAGGTCACGAAGCCGCGATCAAGCACGGCGGAGGAGCCGGCGATCTCGGTCAAGGCGGCTGCGACCAGTCCGCCGGTGCAGCTTTCGGCCAGGGCCACGGTCCGGCCGGCGGCAATGTTGCTTTCAATCACGCGCGCGGCGAGTTCGGTGATGTCGGCGGGAAGCAGGTGATCCATCGCTCAGGCCTTGCAGATCGTGAACTTGCCGACGCGGGCCTGCCCGGATCGGGCACCGAGACCGGCGGCAAGGCCGATCACTTCGGCCGTGCTTTCCGCTGGCAGCGGGGAAAGCAGCATGACCAGGCGGTCGACTGCCGAGCAGCGGTCGGTCGGCAATTGCTGACCGACCATGGTGGTAACTGCACCCTCGACGAAAGGCTTCAGGTTCTCGTCCGGCATGGCCTTGAGCAGGCTGGCGGCCTGCGGGTCCATGCCCCCGCCGATCTTGAAGAAGGCGGCCTTCGCCTGCGGCCAGGACCGGTCGCGGCCCGCCGAATAGCGTTTGGCCAGGTTTTCGGACTGGCTGCGCAGGAACGCATCGCTGGGCAGGACCGGCGTGCAACGTTGCGCCGCGCCGCGGATCACGCCCGGCAAGGCAAAAGTTGAGACAGCCGTGAATTCCTGCGCGGTCAGGCAGGGAACTCCCGCTGCCTGGGCCAGGGCAGGGGCAGGCAAGGCCAAGGCCGCCGCAATGGCGATAGTCCGGTTGAGGACACGCATCTCAAACTTCTCCAATCAATCGCGCAGCAGGGTTGCGACCGCCTGCGCAGCGATCCCTTCGGCTCGGCCAGTAAAGCCAAGCCGCTCGGTTGTGGTGGCCTTTACGCTGATTGCCTCGATCCCGGTAGCAAGGATTTCGGCCAACCGTACCCGCATCGCCTCGCGGTGGGGGCCGATCTTGGGCGCCTCGCAAATGATCGTCAGGTCAATATTGCCAATACGATAGCCGGCAGTGCTTGCCAGCTTGGCGGCATGGGCCAGGAAGCGGTCCGATGCGGCGCCCTTCCACTGCGGGTCGCTGGGCGGGAAATGGCTACCAATGTCACCTTGGCCAATCGCTCCCAGGATGGCATCGACCAGGGCATGGATCGCAACGTCCGCGTCGCTGTGTCCCGCCAGGCCGTGCGTATGATCGATCTTGATCCCGCAAAGCCACAGGTCTTCGCCTGCGGCCAGACGGTGGACATCATAGCCAGTGCCGACCCGCATGGGCGGCAGTTCGGCGGCAAAGTCGCTGGCAAAAGTCAGCTTGTGCAAGCGTTCGTCTCCTTCGACCAGCGCCACGGTCAAACCCGCAGCGCGCGCCACCTGCGCATCGTCACCCGCTTCTGCCGCGCCGGGCCAAGCCCGATGGGCCGCCAGAATGTCCCGATACCGAAATGCCTGCGGGGTCTGGACTCGGCGCAGCGTCTCGCGGCGGGCCGGGTTGCCCATCAGTTCCCCTTCGGCTTCGGTCAGGCTGTCAACCACTGGCAGGACCGGGATGGCCCCCGGCTGAACGGCCAGGGCACCAACCAGCCGCTCAATCACTGCACCTGGCAGGATCGGGCGCGCTGCATCGTGGATCAACACGATGTCGGGCGCCTGAGCCGCAAGTGCCTCCAACCCTAGCCGCACTGAATTCTGGCGGGTTGCCCCGCCGACGATAAGCTGGATCCCGGGAATACCGGCAAGACGCTCCGCCGCAATGGCTTCGGCGCCCTCTGGGATCGCAACAACGATCGCCGCCACACCTGCTTTAGCAAATGCCTCAGCGGAATGGCGGACCACCGGCTTGCCGCGCCAGCGGGCGAACTGCTTGGGCAGCGGCTGGCCGGCGCGCAGGCCTTGGCCGGCCGCGACAATCACGGCGGCAATGCTAGAGGGGGGGGCGTCAGAACTGCTCATCGCTTGCGCGCCGGTAAAGACTTGCCGTGTTTCCGGCAATTCCCTATGTGCTGCCCAAATTTTAGGCAGATCACAATGTCCCTTCCCGTTCCTCCCTCGCTAGACCCGATCCAGGTCGGTCCGCAGCGCATCGATTGCCCGGTAATCCTGGCGCCGATGACCGGCGTGACCGATCTGCCGTTCCGTCGGATGGTGCGGCGCTATGGTTCGGGCCTCAATGTCACCGAAATGATCGCCAGCCCGGCCGCCATTCGCGAAACGCGGGTTTCGGTGCAGAAGGCAATGTGGGACCAGATCGAAGAGCCGGTCTCGATGCAGCTGGTTGGTTGCGATCCGGTGCAGATGGGCGAGGCCGCAAAGCTGGTCGAGGACCGCGGCGCGGCGATCATCGACATCAACATGGGCTGCCCGGTCCGCAAGGTCGTCAATGGCGATGCCGGCTCGGCTTTGATGCGCGACGTGCCGCTGGCGGCCAAGTTGATCGAAGCGACGGTCAAGGCTGTCTCGGTTCCTGTCACCGTCAAAATGCGGATGGGCTGGTGCCATGATAGCCTGAACGCACCGGAACTCGCGAAGATTGCTGAGGACCTTGGCGCCAAAATGGTCACTGTCCACGGCCGTACCCGTAACCAGATGTACAAGGGCGAGGCCGATTGGGCCTTCGTCCGCCAGGTCAAGGACGCCGTCTCGATCCCGGTGATCGTCAATGGCGACATCTGCGGGATCGAGGACGCGGCCCGCGCGCTCAAGCTGTCCGGTGCGGACGGCGTGATGATCGGCCGTGGTGCCTATGGCAAGCCGTGGCTGCTGGGCCAGGTCATGCACTGGCTGCGCCATGGGGTGCAGGTTCCAGATCCTTCGATCAATGAGCAGTTATCAGTTATTTTAGAGCATTATGAGGCGATGCTCAGCCATTATGGCAGGGATACCGGGGTCAAGATGGCCCGCAAGCACCTGGGTTGGTACACCAAGGGCCTGCACGGTTCGGCCGAGTTCCGCAACATGATCAACTTCGTCGACGATGCCGACGCGGTGATGCGCAATCTGCGTGAGTTTTACGCGCCATTCATCTCGCGGTTGGCGGCCTGACCATGGTCGATCCGGCGCGTCAGCTGGCTTCGCTGCCACTGGCTGTGGTCCTCCTTGCGCCGGGGCAACGCATCTCGACCGTAAACCCGGCAGCGGAACAGTTCCTGGGCCAAAGCGCACGGCGCCTGGTGGGGCGGGCCCTGGGCGAAGTGATCCTGTTTGATGAGCCGCGACTGGCTGAGCGGATGGCTGAAGTCGATGCCCAGATCTCAGCACGGGCAACGCCGGTTCTGGTGCCAGGACAGGGGCAGCGCCGCCTTGATGTGACAACTGCTCCGGTTTTGGATCAGCCCGGCTGGCAGATATTGACGCTGCAGGACTCCGCCGGAGCAGAAGCGCTGCGCGGCGAAGGCGGTGAGGACACGGTCCTGCGTGCCCCGGAAATCCTGGCGCACGAGATCAAGAACCCGCTGGCCGGAATTCGCGGCGCGGCGCAGTTGTTGGGGCGCAAGTTGCAGGACGGCGATCTTGCCCTCACTGGCCTGATCGCAGATGAGGTTGATCGCATTGCCAAGCTGATCGACCAGATGCAGTCACTATCGCGGCGCACCCCGCCGGAACTCGGAGCGTGCAACCTGCATGAAGCCGTCCGGCGCGCCCGCGCTGTGATCGAGGCGAGCGGCAAATCGCCGCTGGTAATCGAAGAGTTCGACCCTTCGCTCCCGCCTGTGCTGGCGAATGCCGATGCCTTGGTTCAGGTGCTGATCAACCTCATCGCGAATGCTGCGGAGGCCTGCGCCGGATCTGCGGAGCCGCGGATTGCCGTGCGAACCCGCTTTGCCAGCGGGCTGCAGTTGCATCGCACGCATGAGGGCGCGCCGGTCCGTTTGCCAATCGAGCTGCGGGTAAGCGACAACGGCCCCGGCGTCGATCCGGCCATGGCCGATCACCTGTTTGAGCCCTTCGTCACCACCAAGAAAAGCGGGCAGGGCCTGGGTCTGGCACTGGTCCGCCGCATGGTCCGCGATATGAACGGACGGATCAGCCATGATCGCGAGCAGGCCACTGGGATGACGCACTTCCGCGTTCACTTGCAGGTTGCACCCAAGTCAATCGCACCAGATGCAAGCAGGGCACGGGAGCAGGTGGCGTGAGCGTGCTGTTGGTCGAGGACGACATGTCCATCGCCATCGTTATAACCGCCGCGCTCGAAGCCGAAGGTTTCGAGGTGGTGCGCTGCGATTCGATCGTCGAGCGCGACCGATTGCTGGCGGAGCGCCGCTTCTCGGCCTTAGTGACCGATGTCATGCTGACCGATGGAGACGGGATCGCCACGATTGACCGCGTCCGCGCTGCCGATCCCGGTCTGCCGATCATTATTCTCTCGGCCCAGAACACCCTCGATACGGCCGTCCGCGCAACTGACACCGGGGCTTTCGAGTATTTCCCCAAACCGTTCGACATTGACGAGCTGGCGCGGACCGTCCGCCAAGCTGTCGGCAGCAACACCGTTAAGGCCGAACTGGAAGGGGAGGGGGCTCCAGCCAGCCTCCCGCTGGTCGGCCGCAGCGCGCCGATGCAGGCGGTGTTCCGGATGATCACCCGTGTTCTGCGGAACGATCTCACCGTCTTGGTCCTGGGGGAAAGCGGGACCGGCAAGGAATTGGTGGCGGAGGCAATCCATCAGCTTGGCCAGCGGCGCAATGGGCCATTTGTCGCGGTCAATACTGCGGCGATTCCCGGCGAATTGATCGAAAGCGAACTGTTCGGGCACGAGAAGGGCGCCTTCACCGGCGCCGTCGCGCGGCATGTCGGCAAGTTTGAGCAGGCCAATGGCGGCACGCTCTTCCTTGATGAAATTGGCGACATGCCGATGCAGGCGCAGACCCGCCTGCTGCGCGCTTTGCAGTCCGGTTCAGTGCGCCGGGTCGGTGGGCGCGATGAGATCAAGGTCGATGTGCGGATTGTCGCCGCTACCAACCGCGATCTGCAGCCGATGATCGCCGCCGGCACATTTCGCGAAGACCTGTACTACCGCCTGAACGTCGTGCCGATCACGCTTCCGCCGCTTCGCGAGCGGGCGGATGATATTCCGGCCCTGGCCCGCCACTTCCTCGCCATGGCAGCACAGGAAGGGCTTCCGCGTCGCCAGCTGTCAGAAGACGCCTCGGCACTGCTTTCGCGCCAGCCCTGGCGCGGGAACGTGCGAGAGCTGCGGAATTTCATCTACCGGCTCGCGCTTTTGTCGCGCGAGGATGTGATCGATGCGGCGAGCCTAGGTCCAGTTCTCGCTGAAGTACCCCGAGGGGAGGCTGCCAATACTGATGACCTTGATGCATCGGTAAGGGCTTGGCTGGGAATCAACAGTCCATCGCCAGGAACGGTCTATGACGCCGCGCTGGCAGCCTTTGAGCGGCCACTGTTCGAGGCCGTGTTGCGGCAAACGCAGGGCAATCAGCTGCGTGCAGCACAAGTGTTAGGGATCAACCGCAACACGCTGCGCAAGCGGCTGAGTGAGCTCGGCATCGCTCCGGGTGAGCTAGCTCGCTAAGTCACTCTTGCTTTTTGGCAACAGGGGTGTTGTAACCGCGCAACGATGACGCCTGGCGCCCCTTCTCCGCGCAATAGCGGCTGGCCCCGCTGGTGGCGGCGTTTCCAGGTTGCTGCGCGGCGGGCGAACTTCTTCGCGGTGATGGAGATTGCTGCGGTCTTGAGCTTCCTGATCATGACCGGAATCACCTGGTTCGTGATCAGCGCCCAGGCCAAGAGTGACCAGTTGCTGCCAACCGACCTGACGGCAACTCTGCTGGTCGGCACGCTGATTCCGGCACTGGGTATCCTGGTCCTGCTTGGGCGCCGGCTCGCGCTCCAGCGTGCGCGCGAAGTGGCAGGCGGGTCCGGCCAGCTTCACGTCCGCCTGGTGTTCCTGTTCTCGCTGATCTCGGCCATCCCCACCCTGCTGGTGGCGATCTTCGCCTCGTTCCTTTTCCAGTCGGCTGTTGAATTCTGGTTCTCCGACAAGTCGCGCGGCCTGCTGGAAAACTCGAACAAGCTGGCGCTTGGCTTCTACGAGCAGACCGAGAACGACATGAAGTATTCGTCGCTCGCCATGGCCGCCGACTTGCGGGATTTCCTCAGCAAGCAGAGCCCGGTCAGCCCGGAATTCATCAGCTACTACCAGTTCCAGATCACCAACCGGAACATCAACGAATCGACCATACTGCAAAAGCTGGCCGATGGCTCGCTAAGCCGGGCTGCCTTTGCACGCGGTGAGAACCCTCTCAACGAGCAAGTTTCAGTCGACGTGGTCCGCCAACTCGATAGCGGCGCTGACATCGTTGTCGATACCAAGCCGGACCGGATCGAGGCCCTGACGCCGATCGACCGCCGGTCCGGCATCTACCTCTACACGGCCCGCAAGTCCGACTTGCTGAGCCTGTCGCAAGGTCAGCGCGCGCAAAGCATCGTGCGGGACTATGCCGAGCTAACCAAGCGCACGCGGGTATTGCAGTTGCAGTCGATCATTGCGCTGTTCGTCGCCTCCCTCGCGCTGGTCGGCCTGTCGGTCTGGTTTGCGCTCCGCTTTGCCGACCGACAGGTGAAACCGCTCTACGATCTCGTCGCCGCCGCACGCGAGGTGGGGGCAGGCAACTTTTCGATGCGGGTAGAGGGAAGAACCGGTGCCGATGAGATCGGCCTGCTCAACCGCGCCTTCAATCGGATGACTCAGCAGCTAGAGCGCCAGACCCAGGCGCTGGTCGGCGCCAACCAGCAGCTAGATGAGCGCCGGGCCTTTATCGAGGCGGTGCTGGACTCGGTCACGGCCGGCGTGGTCTCAACCACGGCAACCGGCGAGGTCCGGCTGATCAACGGTGCGGCTATGAAGCTTCTGCTGGCGCCGGGTGCGCAATCGCCGGTTGGCGAGCCGCTGGCCGAGCTGGTCCCGCCGATCGCCGAGTTGATAGCAAGCGGTAAGCACAGCGGGATCGTGCAATATGCCAAGGGCTCTGAACTGTTGACCTTGGCAGTCAAAGCCAGCGCCAGCCCGACTGGCTTTGTGGTGACCTTCGAGGACATTACCCGCCAGCTTCTCGATCAACGGCAGGCGGCCTGGTCGGACGTGGCGCGCCGGATCGCGCACGAAATCAAGAACCCGCTAACCCCAATCCAGCTCGCGACCGAGCGGCTCAAGCGGCGCTATCGCAAGTTGGTGACGGCCGATGTCGACCTGTTCGACGAGTTGACCAGTACGATTATCCGCCAGGTCGGCGACCTCAGGAAAATGGTCGACGAGTTCTCCTCGTTCGCACGCCTGCCCAAGCCGGTGTTCCGCGGTGAGGATCCGGTCGATCTGGCGCGGCAGGCGCTGTTCCTGCAGGAAGTTGCGCGACCGGAAATTAACTTCGACTTCTCGGCCGATAAGAACATCGGCATCATTGCCTGCGACCGCCACCAGTTCGGTCAGGCCATGACCAACGTGCTCAAGAACGCGACCGAAGCGGTGGAGGCGCGGCAGAAGACGGCAGAGGCGGATTATCGCGGCCGGATCAGCCTGGCGCTGACGCTGGATGAAGAAGACCTTGTCGCGACCGTTACCGATAATGGCATCGGCCTGCCGCAGGATCGGGAGCGGATCATTGAGCCCTACGTTACGACACGCGAGAAGGGCACGGGCCTTGGCCTCGCGATCGTGAAGAAGATCGTCGAGGAACACGGCGGCGACATGACCTTTGGCCCGGCGGACGGGCAGGGGACCATCGTAACAATGCGATTTGCGCGTGATCCGCTAGGCAGCGGCCGCGCCAATGAAGCAGCTGAATAAGCGCGGGATTAGGACAGGAAATGGCACTCGATATTCTGATCGTCGATGATGAACGCGATATCCGCGACTTGGTGGCGGGTGTGCTGAGCGACGAGGGCTATGAATGCCGTACGGCCGGCGACAGCAACTCCGCGCTGGAAATGATTGACCAGCGCCGTCCAAGCCTGGTCCTGCTCGATGTCTGGCTCCACGGTAGCCCGATGGACGGCCTTGAAGTGCTCGACGCGATCAAGGCGCGTGAACCGGAACTGCCGGTGATTATCTTTTCCGGCCACGGCAATATCGACACTGCCGTTTCTGCGATCGGTCGCGGGGCGATGGATTTCATCGAAAAGCCGTTCGAGGCAGAGCGCCTGCTGCTGCTGGTCGCCCGCGCGACCGAGACCGAACGCCTCCGTAGGGAAAATGCCCGTCTGCGCGAAGGCTTCGTCACGGCTGACGAGTTCACTGGCAATTCCAGCGCGATCAATCAGGTCCGCGCCACGCTGAAGCGGGTCGCGAACACCGGCAGCCGCCTGTTGATCTCAGGTCCTGCTGGTGCTGGGAAGGAAGTTGCGGCGCGGCTGCTGCATTCATGGAGCCAGCGTTTCGATCACGCATTCGTGACGGTGAATTCCGCCCGCATTACGCCCGAGCGATTCGAGCAGGAACTTTTCGGCGAGGAATCGGGCGGCAAGCTGGTCCGCGCCGGCCTGCTGGAAATGGCCGATGGTGGCACGCTCTACCTCGACGAAGTGGCTGACATGCCGCTTTCGACCCAAGCGCGAATCTTGCGCGTTCTGACCGAACAGAGCTTCGTTCGCGTGGGTGGCAATCGCCAAATCCGCGTCGATGTCCGCGTTGTATCCTCGACCGCGCGGGATCTTGAGGTTGAGATCGCCGAGCGCCGGTTCCGCGAGGATCTGTTCTACCGGCTGAATGTCGTGCCCGTGACGATCCCTTCGCTGGCCGAGCGACGCGATGACATCCCGGCATTGGTCGATCACTTCTTTGCCCGCTTTGCCGCCGATCAAGGCGTATCGCCCCCCGAGGTTACCAGCGAGGCCATGGCCGCTCTGCAAAGCTACGAATGGCCGGGCAACGTCCGCCAGCTTCGCAACCTGGTTGAACGCACGATTATCCTGACCCCGCGCGAGAAGCTTGAGCGGATCGAAGCGGACATGCTGCCAGGAGAACTACTGGGCGGGCGGATCAATGGTGATAGCGGTCTGTCCGCGCTGATGGGAGTGCCACTGCGCGAGGCGCGTGAGAACTTCGAGCGCGAATATCTGCGCGTGCAAATTCGTCGTTTCTCCGGGAACATTTCTCGCACTGCCGCATTTATCGGCATGGAACGCTCGGCCTTGCACCGCAAGCTCAAGCTGCTTGGCATGGTCGATCGGCGCGAAGATGAATGCGAAGACGAGATTGCCGAATGATTCTGGGTGAATTGTGCATTGCGGCAAATACTAAGGCGGGATAACCTTCCCAGACTGAATGCCGGTTGCCTTTGGGCAACCAGACTGCGGATCACCAACAAGGTGTCCGCCAAGAACGAAGGAGACCATAATGACCTCTCGCACCCTTAGTGCCCGTCCGCGCCCGGCCAAAGCAGAACCCGAAGCCCAGGCAGCAACTGCCGCTCCGATCGTGGCAGGGAAGGGGCAAAACCTGCAGGACCAGTTCCTCAACCTGCTGCGCAAGAACAAGATTCCTGTCACCATGTTCCTGGTGAAGGGCGTTAAGCTGCAGGGCATCGTCACCTGGTTTGACAATTTTTCGATCCTGCTCCGCCGCGATGGCCAGTCGCAGCTAGTCTACAAGCACGCGGTCTCAACCATCATGCCCAGTCAGCCGATCGACGCTGGCCAGTTTGGCAGCGCCGGAGAAGGGGGCAAGAAGACTCGCCTGCTCCAGGATGTGTTTCTCTCCAGCCTGCGCAAGGAAGCAGTCCAGGTCACCATGTTCCTGGTCAATGGCGTGATGTTGCAGGGCCGGGTTGCCGCCTATGACCTGTTCTGCATGCTGCTGGAACGCGAAGGCTATGTGCAACTGGCGTACAAGCACGCGGTTTCTACAATCCAGCCGATCACCCCCGTTGACCTGACTGGTGAGTGGGACGGCGAAGAGGAAGACGACGCCTGAGCTTTCTCGATGACAATCGCGAAGAAGTAGCCCGCGGCGCACGGGCCGTCATCGTTTGCCCAACATTTCGCAGCCGTGGTGGCAGCGCTGATCCGGACGCGCGGCTTGAGGAAGCCAAGGGTCTTGCCTTGGCGATCGGCCTCGTCGTGGTCGATGCGCTGCTGGTCCCGATTCGCGAAGCGCGCGCCGGCACCCTGTTTGGCGACGGCCAGATCCAGAACATCGCTGCCACTTGCGAAATGGAGCAGGCCGAGCTGGTGATTGTCGATGGGGCCCTGACTGCGATCCAGCAGCGCAATCTTGAAGACAAGCTCAAGCGCAAGGTGATCGACCGGACCGGCCTGATCCTGGAAATCTTCGGTGAGCGCGCGGCGACGGCTGAAGGGCGGCTCCAAGTCGAACTGGCGCACCTTGATTATCAGGCTGGACGACTGGTCCGGTCCTGGACTCACCTTGAGCGGCAGCGCGGCGGTTTCGGCTTTCTCGGCGGTCCGGGCGAAACTCAGATCGAGGCCGACCGGCGCATGATCCGCGACCGGATGGCCCGCCTGCGCCGCGAACTTGAACAGGTTCGCCGCACGCGTGGTCTGCATCGCAGCCGGCGCGAAAAGGCACCGTGGCCGGTAATCGCACTGGTCGGCTATACCAATGCGGGCAAGTCCACGCTATTCAACCAGTTGACTGGGGCAGGGGTGATGGCCGAGGACCTGCTCTTCGCGACACTTGATCCGACCATGCGGCGGATCCGGCTTCCCGGCGTCGACAAGGCAATTCTTTCCGACACGGTCGGGTTCATTTCTGATCTTCCAACCCAACTGGTGGCAGCATTCCGGGCCACATTGGAAGAAGTTACTGCTGCAGACGTGATCGTCCACGTCCGTGATATCGCCAATCCCGACAGCCTTGCGCAAAAGCGCCAAGTGCTTGAAGTGCTGGAAGAACTGGGGCTGGTGGAAGGCGAGGGCGGAACGCCAAGGGTTCCGATTGTCGAGGCATGGAACAAGTGGGATCTGCTCCCACCCGATCGCGCTGGCGAGCTTTCCGAACAGATTGCGGCACATCCCGATGAAGTCATCGTTCCGCTGTCCGCGCTGACCGGCCAAGGGTGTGAGGAACTCCTGACAGCCGTGGCGAAGTTGCTCACCTCTGGGGCGCGGCCGCACGAATTTGTGGTGCCCGTGGGTGATGGCCAACGACTGGCCTGGCTGCACGCGCATGGAGAAGTGGTGGCCGATGAAGATGGCGGGGAAGACGATCGCGGTCCATTGCGGCGGCTGACCGTGCGTCTTGAACCACGCGAGCTAGGGCGCTTTGTCCGGCTCTAACGCCTTGACGTCCTGCCACAAAGCTTCCTGCTGATCGATACTCAGCGCGGCGAAATCAACGCCGCGATCGCGGGCCAGAGCTTCCATGCCGCGGTATCGGCGCTCGAACTTGGCGTTGGCAGCCCGCAAGGCGTCTTCCGGTGCGACACCATAGGCTCTGGCTACGTTGACCGCGGCAAAGAGCAGGTCACCTGCCTCCTCGATGCGATCCTGTGCTGTTCTCGCTGCCGCGAGTTCACCCATTTCCTCGCGCAGCTTTTCCATCGGACCTTCAAGATCAGTCCAATCAAACCCCTGCCGCGCAGCACGTTTTTGCAGCTTCTCGGCGCGGAGCAAGGCTGGCAGCGCCAGGGCGACTCCATCCAGTGCGCTGATTGCGCCCTTGGCTTCGCGCTCTTCTGCTTTCAGTTGCTCCCAGCGTTCTTCGCGCGACTGGCCTTTATCATCGGCATCGCCGAAGATATGCGGATGGCGAGCCTCCATCTTGGCGCTGATCGTTTCTGCCACGGCGTGAAAATCAAAATGGCCGGCTTCCTCCGCCATGCGGGCGTGGAACACGACCTGGAGCAACAGGTCGCCGAGTTCTTCCTTTAGCGCGGGGAGATCATTGCGTTCGATCGCGTCGGCGACCTCATAAGCTTCTTCGAGCGTATACGGCGCGATCGTGGCAAAAGTCTGTGCCAGATCCCACTCGCAGCCACGCTCTGGATCGCGGAGGCGAGCCATAATGGCGAGGAGGCGGGTGATGGAGGGTTTGGCTGGTTCAGTCATATAAGGATGATAATATATATAAGGATGATAATATATATTATGTAAAATAAAATGGCGCTCTATCCGGCGAGACGGCTAATCAGCAGGGTCCCTACCGAAATGATAGCTGCCCAAATCAACGCCATCTTCACTGTCTGGTTGATCGACAAGCCATGACTGCGAAAACCGCGCGTGACCAGAAACAAGCTGGCAAGCACCGATATGATTGCAACGATCTGCGCGGTCGTCGTCACAGAACAATCTCCAGACCGTCAAAGCCCACCGCAACGTGCGACGGCACCTCGCCCGACAAGGTCGCATAATCCATTGATTTGTCGAGATGGGTCAAAACGGCCTGTCGCGCGCGGGTGGCCTCAACCAGTTCGAGTGCCAGGCCCAGACATGCATGAGTCGGATGCGGCTCGCGGCGCAGGCAATCGACAACCAACAGGTCCACTTCGGTGAAAAGATCGACCATCTCACGCGTAATCGCGCTGAAGTCTGTCGCATAACCGATTGTTTTTCCGTCACAATCAAATCGCAAGGCGGTAGTCTGCGCCGGTCCGTGCGGCATCTGGCAATGGCGGATCCCGAACCCAGCACAAATTCGCAGCCGGTCCAGCGTGTCGAGCTCGACAATCGTATGGTAGCCGTATTGACCGGCAAAGACGTAATCAAACCGCTGGCGCAGCCGGCGCACCGTCTCGCCGATCGCATAGCCTGGGATGGGCCCGCCACGACCGTAGCGTAGGGGGCGCAGGTCATCTATGCCATGGACATGATCGGCGTGGTCATGGGTCCAGAACACCGCATCGATCCGGTCTATGCCGTTGGTGAGAAATTGGGCCCGCAGGTCGGTTGAGGTATCGACCAGAATGCGCTGCCCGGCCGCGCTTTCAACGATGATAGAAGCTCTGGTGCGGCGATTTTTCGGCTCGTTGGGGTCGCACAGGCCCCAGTCATTGCCAATCCGCGGCACCCCGGTCGAGGTGCCGGAGCCTAGCATCAGCAGCTTCATAGCGCAGCCTTGTTGAACAGGCGGCGGAAGTTTGCCGTTGTCGTCTCAGCCAATGTCTCTGTGGTTATACCCCGCAGGTCTGCCACAAAGCGTGCCGTGTCGGCCACGAAGGCCGGCTCGCAGACTTTGCCGCGGTTGGGCACCGGCGCAAGGAACGGGGCATCGGTTTCAACCAGCAAACGATCCTCCGGAACCGCTGCAGCGATAGCCTGCAAGTCCCGGGCATTTTTGAATGTCACGATACCCGACAGCGAAATGGTCAGCCCCAGATCGAGTACGATCCGGGCGAAGTCCGCCGAAGCCGTGAAACAGTGGATCAGCGCCGGAAAGGCCCCCCGCTCCATCTCTTCCTGCAAGATGGCGGCCGTATCGTCTTCGGCATCGCGGGTATGGATGATGATCGGCAGGCCTGTGGCGCGGCTGACGGCGATATGCCGCCGAAACAGGGCCTGCTGGGTCGCACGGTCGGAATGGTCGTAATAGTAATCGAGGCCCGTCTCGCCGATTGCAATTACGCGCGAGTGTTCCGCCGCCTCGAGCAAGGCCGCTTCCCCCAGATCAGCATGGCCATCGGCCTCATGCGGGTGGATACCGACACTGGCCCAGACGTCCGCCTCGCGCTCAGCCGTGGCGATGACCTGTGCCCATTCGCGCTGGCGAGTCGAGATCGAGAGGAAGCCCCCCACTCCGGCCTGCCGCGCGCGCGCCAGCACACCTGCCTGATCCTCAACGAGACCCTTGTATTCAAGGTGACAGTGCGAATCGATCAACATCAGTCGGCGGCCTCGTCGGCCGGCAGTTCCAGGCGCGGGAACAGACCGACCGGCTGATCGAGCCGGAAGCCGCTTTCCGCCAACGGCGAATACCAATGTGACTGGATCCCGGAATAGCTTCGCAAGTCTGCCGCAATGCCCATCGCATCGAGCAATTTGCCGGCGCTGCCCGGGATGATCGGCAGGATCGCCGTGCCAAGCTGCGCGATGGCGATATACAGTGTCGCCAGCACGGTTTGCATCCGGGCGGGATCGGTCTTCTTGAGCGCCCAAGGAGCCTGGCTGTCGATATAGGCGTTGCAGGCAAAGACGGCCGACATCCAGGCTTCGATCCCCTGGTTCAACGCCAACGCAGCGAATGCTTCTGGCATCTCGCGACCAACGACACGCTGGACCAGCTCGAACAGTGCATTATCTTCTTCTGTATGCCCTGATATTTCAGGGAGATAGCCATCGCAGTTCTTGAACACTTGCGACAGCACCCGTTGGGCCAGGTTGCCGAAACTGTTGGCCAATTCGGCGTTGCAGCGCGTGACAATAGCCTCAGCAGAATAGGAGCCGTCCTGGCCGAAGCTGACCTCGCGCAGCAGGAAATAGCGCAGCTGATCGACGCCAAAGCGCTCCGCTAGTTCCAACGGATCGACCACGTTGCCGAGCGACTTCGACATCTTCTCGCCGCGATGCAGCAGGAAGCCGTGTCCGAACACCGCCTTTGGCGCTGGGAGGCCCGCACTCTTAAGGAAGGCTGGCCAGTAGACCGTGTGGAACCGGACGATGTCCTTGCCGATCAGATGCAGATTGGCCGGCCAGAACCGGGCGAATTCGCCATCGCGAGCGGGGAAACCGATCCCGGTCAGGTAGGTCGTCAAGGCATCGACCCAAACGTACATCACGTGTCCCGGGCTACCTGGCACCGGGACGCCCCAGTCAAAGCTGGTGCGCGACACGGACAGATCGCGCAGTTCGTTGCCCTTCAGGAAGGCCAGCACTTCGTTGCGGCGGCTTTCGGGCTCCAGAAAGCCGGGGCTTTCATTAAGCTCGATCAGATAATCGCGATATTTCGACAGGCGGAAGAACCAGCTCTCCTCAACCGTCCACTCCACCGGTGTGCCCTGCGGTGAAAGACGTTGCCCCCCTTCCCCGTCCGTTAGCTCGCTTTCGTCATAGAAGGCCTCGTCACGGACGGAATACCAGCCTTCGTAGCGGTCCAGGTAGAGATCGCCAGCGGCTTCCATCGCCTGCCAGATCGCGATCGAGGCCGCCTTGTGCTGCTCTTCCGTAGTCCGCCGGAAAGCATCATAGCTAATGTTAAGAGTGGCGCACATTTCACGGAAATAATTCGACATTTCCGTTGCAAATTCAAGTGTGTCGCGGCCCAGCTTGCGCGCCGTCTGATCCATTTTCAAGCCGTGTTCGTCTGTCCCCGTGACTAGGCGGACGTCGCGGCCCATCGCGCGTTGAAAGCGCGCAATGGCATCGGCTGCAATCGCTTCATAGGCGTGGCCGATATGCGGTCGGCCGTTCGGATAGGCAATCGCGGTGGTAATATAGAATGGTTCGGCCATGGCCGTTTGCAATCTTTCTGGCTGAGTTACGCGGCCTCTCTAGGCATCGCGGCGGAGGCCAGCAACCCGCCAATTTCCATGGCAGCGAGGCCGGGATCGAAGTTGTAGGTCGGCAATTGCCCGGCCAGACGGACCAGCTCGGCATGCGCCGTAATGATCCGCGCCTGGCGGGGACGAGGCGCATTGGCCAGATCGGCGGCAACTACGGCGCGGGCAAGTTCGACGACTGCCTGCATCCGGTCTCGATCCGGGCGCGCACCGATCTCGCCCGCAAGGATGCCCCGCAGGGCAAAATCGTCGTCGCCGCGCGCCAGGATCGCCTGCATTGCCTTAAGGATCGCACCCAGATCCTGATCAAGAAACTCCAAGGCTACGCCAGGCGCACCCTGGGCGGCCGCAACGGCGGCTTCGCGGGCCGCGGGATCGGCCTCGGGCGCGGCATCTCGCAAGACAGCCTCGACATCTGCGTCACCCAGCGGAGCAAAGCGCAGCATCCGGCAGCGCGAACGGATCGTCGGAAGCAAGCGCCCTGGGCGGTGCGCCACCAGGAGGAAGAAGGTCCCGACAGGTGGCTCTTCGAGGCTTTTCAGCAGAGCATTGACCGCACCCTTTTCAAGGTCGTCGGCCGGATCGATGATCACAGCGCGACGGCTGCCAAGCGTTGGCCGCGTGGTCAGCCGGTGTTGCACAGTCCGGATCTCGTCGATCGGGATCGAGCGTTTGCGGCGGACATCCTCTTGTCCGTCAGCACGCTTCTTCTCTTCATCCTTGTTCTCGGGCGGATGCTCCGGGATCAGGATATCGGGGTGGCGATCAGCAGACGGCTGCGGCAAGCCCGGTTCTGCTACCAGTTCGGCCGCCGCAGCGCGGGCGAACAGTCCCTTGCCCAGCCCGCGCGGCCCGGCAAGAATCCAGGCGTGATGCATCCGCTCAGAACCCAGCGCCGCGCGCCATTCCGCCCAGGCGGCATCGTGGCCGCGCAGCCTCATGGCAGAACCGGCCCAAGCGCCGCCATCACGGCTGCGTGAACCACTTCAGCGCTTCCGTTGCCATCGATCCGGGCGAACCTGCCTGGCTCCGCCTCGGCGAACCGGCGGAAGGCAGCGGCGACCGCGGCATGATAGCTGGCATCGCGCCCGCCGATCCGGTCTGCCTGATCGCCATCACGCGCGGCGAGCCGCTGTGTCACAATTTCCGGCGCAACCTCGATCAGCAAGGTCAGGTCCGGCAGCAATCCTCCGCTACCGATTTGGTGGAGCTCCAGCACCTCGGCGTCAGAGAGGCCGCCGCCGCCGCCCTGATAGGCCCGGCTTGAATCGACAAAGCGATCGCAGATGACCCAGTCACCGCGCGCAAGTGCCGGTACGATCAGGCGTTCGACATGATCGGAGCGCGCGGCAGCAAACAGCAAGGCTTCGGCGCGGGGATGCCACCCCTCCCCTTCGGTACCGAGCAGCAGGCCGCGGATTGCCTCAGCACCGGCAGTGCCGCCCGGCTCGCGGGTGATGACGCAGGTCTCACCGCGAGAACGCAGGGCATCAGCCAGCAACCGCGCTTGCGTGCTTTTTCCGGCCCCTTCGCCGCCCTCAAGAGCAATAAACTTCCCACGTATCATGGCAGCAGCCCTAGCAGGCCATTGACCATCCTGTCGAACGGTCCTGCCCGCGTTACCCGCTGTCCCGTTGCCAGCGGAATGTCGTGCGGCGGCAGACCGGGCACCGTTACCTCAAGCCCGGCAACCACCTGCCCGGCTTCGATCGGGGCTCCCAGCGGGCCGCGATAGACAATCCGGGTGGTAACCCTGGCCGTGCTGCCGTGCGGCACCGTCAAACGCCAGTCGCGCAATGGCACCAGGTCAACGGCCGGGGCAGATCCATCTTGAACCAATGCCCGGCCCACGACCTGCCCTTTCCGAACGAGCTGGCGGCTATCCCAGGCGGTAAAGCCCCATTCGGCCAGACCCTGCGCCGCAGCCGCCCGCGTAGCCTCGCTCGGCGCGCCGCCGATCACCAGTACGAGCCGGCGTCCATCGCGCACCGCCGCGCCGAGGAAGTTGTAGCCAACTTCGCTGGTGTGGCCAGTCTTGATCCCGTCCGCGCCCTTGAACCGGCCAGCCAGGGGATTGCGACTGGCCAGCTGCGTGCCGCGCCAGGTCATCACCGGGTGGCCGAAGTATCGCCGGTAAAGCTCCGGGTGGTCCTCGATCAGCGCGCGGGCGAGGCGTACCATGTCACGCGCGGTCACCTGCGTCTTGCCGCCATCGGGCCAACCGCTGGGGCTGGCGAATGTGCTGTCGGTCATGCTGAGCGAGCTGGCCCGCGCATTCATCAAGGCTAACCACTTGCCCCGGCTGCCAGCAGCGTGGTGTGCCAGCACTTCTGTCGCGTCATTGGCAGACGCCGTGATCATGCCTTCAATCAAACGCTTGACCGGCAGCCTTTCGCCAGCCCGCAGGGAAAGCGTCGTCCCTTTGCCCGCCCATTGCGCAGCCAGGCCTGGATCGACCACAACGATGGCCTCTTCATCAAGCTTGCCGATCTTGATCAGATCAAACGCCACCAGCGCGCTCATCGCCTTGGTCATTGAGGCAGGTCGAAAGCGGCGCTCGGCTTGATGGGCATAAAGCGTCTGGCCAGCCGAAAGATCGACCAGAAGAGCAATTGGTGCCGATCTTACGCTGGCAGGTATGGGCGGGCCTGCAGGATCACCGGCACGCGCAGGCAAAGCCAGCACGCCAGCAGCGATTGCAAACAAAACCAGTGGGTTAGCCAATCTTTCCTCGGCGCATCTGCCGCGCCACAGAACAGGTCAGTCGGCGCGCTGAATCCTGGCGTCGGTATAGCCTGCAGCCCTGGCCTTCGCCAGCGCCGCATCGGCGGCGGCCGTTGTGGCAAGGTTGGCTATCCTAACGCGCCACAGCGCGCCAGCTGCCGTAACTTCACCGCCAACGGCCTTCGCGATCGCCTCGGCGCGCGGCCGGGAGGAAAAGGCACCGACCTGCACCAGCCACGCACCCTTATCCGGAGCCTTGGCGGCCGAGGCCGGCTTCAAGGCCGGCTTGGTTTCGGGCCTGGCCATTGCTGGCACAGGCTTGGTGACCGGCGCCGATCCGGCGGGGATGGCCTGCGAAACGGGACCGCCAACTGGAACGGGCGGCACCTTGTCTGGCATCACCATCGGGCTTGGGCGCGAGACCTGGACGCCTGGTCCCTGTTGCTCAAGCCGGCGCATCAGCACCGCCCGCAGTGACGGCGGCGTATCCATCCGGGCTGGTGCCGTGCGGCCGGCGCGCAATTCTGCGCGTTCGGGCTCGGGCGGATTGACCCGGCGCACGCGCACCGGAGCCTTGGCCTGCCCGGCGATCCCAAGCTGCGCCGCCGCACCCGGCGAGAGCTCGGTCAGCAGATTGCCGGTCATCGGGCCGCGCCGTTCCAGCCGAACCAGGATCGTCCGTCCGGTTTCAAGCGCGGTGATCTCGACATAACTAGGCAGCGGCAAGGTCCGATGGCTGGCAGTAATGGCATCACCACCTTCGCTCGAAGCAGCAGCGTGGCCTACGACGTCGTAATTGAGCGTATCTGCGGGCGTGTAGGTCACGCCATCGACAACAAAGGGTTGGCCAAGGACCATCGGATAGTCCGATTGGGGGCCGTTTGCTGGCAGGGGCGCCGGACGATCCTTCGCGAAGCCAGGTGCGCCCGCGGCCAGCAACAGGATCAGCGCCGCATGCGGCAGGTTTCGGCTAACGGGCAATCTCATCTGCAAGCAACCCCACGGACAGCGCGTAGTAGTTCGAGCAGTTGTAATGCAGGATAACCCGATAATTACCGGTTAAAAGGAAGGCGCCGTTACCCACTCCGTCCGGTTCGAACAGCGTTGCCATGGTCGCATCAGCAATGCCGCCCAGTGGAACGACGCCAAGTGCGCGCCATTCAGCAACCGTCTTCCATTGTGAATGCCGGGCATGGACGCGCGGGCAGGCCGGCGATTGCAGCTGCGTACCTAACTGGCTGCGATCAAGACTGGCCGGCGCCGAAGCCCGAACACCCCAGGGCTCACCCGCTCGCCACCCGGCATCGCGAAAATAGTTCGCAATCGAAGCGAAGGTATCGGCGCGGTCATTCCAGATATCGGCATCGCCATCGCCGTCACCATCGCGTGCAACCCGCAAGAACACCGAGGGCAGAAACTGCGGATTGCCAAAGGCCCCGGCCCAGGACCCCAGCATTCGCGACCGGGGCACGCCGCGATCGATCATCTTCATCAACGCGATCAGCTCGCCCTCGAACAGCTCCCGGCGGCGCCCTTCATAGGCAAGTGTGGCCAGTGATCGGGCCAGATCGAAGTCACCCTTGATCCGGCCGTAGAAGGTTTCCTTGCCCCAGATCGCAACGATCATCTTGGCCGGGACGCCGTACTGCGCCTCCATCTGCCGGACCAGATCAAGGTTTTCGGCCAGGGCATTGCGACCACCGTTGATCCGGGCCGCTCCGATATGCCGCTCGTAATAATCAGAGAATGGCGGCGGCGTGCCCGGGTTCGAGCCCGGTTGAGCCCGATCAAGCGAAACGACGCGCGGATTGTAGGTTAGTCCGCCAAGCACGCTGTCGACCGCTTGCTGACTGACACCCTGCCCCCGCGCCTTGGCCGCAACAAGTTGAAGATAAGACTGAAAGCCAGGGTCAGGGGCAGGCGAAGCCGGCACAGCTTGAACCACAGGAATTGCAACGTCTGGCTCTGGCCCGACCTGCGACGCTGACGGCATCGAGAACGCCGCGGCTGCCACACCCAGCGGAAAAGCAATCCAGATTCGGCGCAGCAAGCTCATCGGCCCAACTTTGGCACAGCGCAGACGATTCTGAAAATCCATCGGGCGTGACAATCCCGCGCTTTGCCGCTAGCGGGCGTTGCCAAGGACAGGTGGCCGAGTGGTTTAAGGCAGCGGTCTTGAAAACCGCCGTGGGTGCAAGCTCACCGTGGGTTCGAATCCCACCCTGTCCGCCATTCCTCGCGCGCTTTGGCAGCTAGGCGACGACCAGGCCCTCAAGCCGTGCCTTTAGCTGCATACCAAGCAGACGGCTGTAGAACCGTACCTGGGCCAGGTTACCGCCCATGAACCAGAGCCCCTGCTGCGCTGTCGGCTTCCACATATTGCGCAGTTCGCCTTCCCAAGGCCCTGGATCCCCGCGGTAGCCAGAGCCGTAACCCCAGCAGCGGCCGATCCGCTCCGCCACGTCCGGCCCGATAAGCCGCGAGACCCATTCCTCCATCGCGCCGAAGCCGGTTGCGTAGATGATCATGTCTGCCGCGATGTGCTCGCCATCAGCCAGTTCGATTCCGTCCGGAACAATTCTTGCGACATCATGACCAGAACGGAGCGCGATACGGCCATCGACGATCATCTCGCAGGCGCCAACATCGATGTAGTAGCCTGAGCCCGAACGAAGGTACTTGCCGGCAATGCCCGCTCCGTCCTCGGCGAAATCCAGCTTGAAGCCGGCGGCTTCGAGTCGGTTGTAGAACGGGGCCTCCGCCTCTCGAATCCGAGCCCAGGCCTGACGGCTGCCGATTTCCTGCAAGCGGATGGGCACGGAAGCGCTGATCAGGTCAGCACGCTCGACCGTCATGCCAGCTTCAACAGCCTGTTCCGAATACAGCGGCTTAAGCATGACGTCGGTCATGGTCGACTGACGGATGATGTGCGTTGAGGATCGCTGGATCATCACCGGGAAGGCACCATGCTCGACCAGGTCTGCGCAGATGTCGTGAGCGCTGTTATTGGCACCAATCACGACAACCCGTTTGCCCGCCAGTCCTTCCCCCCCGCGGTGCGCGCTGGAGTGGTACTGTGCGCCGCGAAAGCTCTCTGCGCCGGGAATTTCGGGAATACGGGCGAAGCCGGAATTGCCCAAGGCCATCACGACATGGCTGGGCTTCAGTTCCCGCTCCTCACCTTCCCGGACCACCGTGGCGGTCCAACCCGCGTCGGTCGGTCGGGCAGACTTCAGCTCCGTTCCGGTCCAGACGTCGAGTTCCATGGCCGCAGCATAGAGCTCCAGCCAGTCGCCCATTTTGTCTTTGGGGGTGTAGACCGGCCAGTGGTCCGGAAACTGCAGGTACGGCATATGATCGTACCAGACCGGATCATGCAGCGTCAGCGACATGTAGCGTGATCGCCATTGGTCGCCGACACGCGGATGCTTATCGATCAGCAGGTGCGGCACACCTAGCAGCCGCAAGGTTGCGCCAAGCGCCAAGCCAGCCTGGCCGGCACCCACGATCAGGACATAGGGTTCACGCGAGACGCCAATGGTATCGCGGTCGGCCTGGCGCAGATCCTGCCAGTTGCGTCCCTCCGCGTCCGCGATAAGCCCGCTCACTCGGCGTTGGCGCAGCGGGAGTTCGTGCCCTCTGATATCGCTAAGCATGGTGAACAGGCTGAGTGCCTTGCCATCGACTAGCCGTACATAACCCTGGCCCGGCCCAATCGCCGTCTCAAAGGCGATAAGGCCTTCGCTGGCGCCGGCAGCCGCTTCGGTGGTCCAGTTCGATGGAGCAGTAAGGGCAGCCCGGGATTTGGCGAACTCGGCGATCGCGTCCCGTCCTTCATGGGTTGCGAGCGTCCAGTCGAAGGCCAGGAAATCGCGCCACAGCCCCGTTTCGAGGAAAAGGTTCGCGATCAGGTCCGGCTGGTTGTCTGCCAGAGCCCGCTCAAAGCTGCCCAGCCATGCTGCTACGTCCGTCACACTGCCTCCTCTTCGCTCCGAGGCCTAGCCTGCCCGGAGCGTAGCCGGCACTGTCAAAACAGCCGTCCGCCGATTGGCACCGCCTTATCCGGTGCGAACAACACCACAGCGCCGCGCTCGTCCGGAAAGCCCAGGGTCAGCACCTCGGACATGAATTTGCCGATCTGGCGCGGGGGGAAGTTGACCACGGCGGCAACCAGGCGGCCCGGAAGATCTTCCAGCGCATAGTGTTCGGTGATCTGGGCCGAGGAGCGTTTGACGCCGATCGTCGGCCCGAAATCGATCGTCAGCTTGTAGGCCGGCTTGCGTGCTTCCGGAAAGGCTTCGGCCGTAACCACCCGGCCGACCCGTACATCGACCTTGAGGAAATCCTCGAAGGTGATCGGATCGGCCGCGGGATCGCCTGGCGAATGCGTGACGTGCATCGCGGCTTAAATGTGCAGCGCGCGCCCGTAAGCGGCGAGGACGCTTTCGTGCATCATCTCGCTGAGCGTCGGGTGAGGGAAGACTGTGGCCATCAATTCAGCTTCCGTCGTCTCGAGCGTCTTGCCAACGACATAGCCCTGGATCAGCTCGGTCACTTCCGCGCCGACCATATGGGCGCCCAGCAGTTCGCCAGTCTTGGCGTCAAATACGGTCTTGATGAAGCCTTCCGGCTCACCCAGCGCGATCGCCTTGCCGTTGCCAATGAAGGGGAAGGTCCCGGCCTTGACCTCGTGCCCGGCCTCCTTGGCCTTGGCCTCAGTCAGGCCGACCGAGGCGACCTGCGGGTGACAATAGGTGCAGCCAGGGATGTTGCGACGGTCCATCGCGTGGGGGTGGACATCCTTGTTGCCCAGTTCCTTGGCGATGCTTTCCGCCGCGATCACACCTTCATGGCTGGCCTTGTGGGCGAGCCACGGGCCGGGCGTAACGTCGCCGATCGCCCAAAGGCCCTTCACATTGGTGCGGCCGTGATCGTCGATCGCGATAATCCCGCGCTCGGCCTTCACGCCCAGCGCTTCCAGGCCGATGTTCTCGGTGTTGGGAACGATGCCGACCGCGACAATCACGTGGCTGAAATCACTGGTAACGACCTTGCCGTCCTTGCCCTTGATCGCGGCCTGCACGCCTGAGGCGGTAACGTCGAGCTTCTCGACCCCGGCGCCAGTCATGATCGTCATGCCCTGCTTGACCAGCGCCTTCTCGAGGAAGGCCGAAACATCGGCATCCTCAACCGGCACGATCCGGTCCATCATTTCGACAACGGTAACTTCGCTGCCCATATCATTGTAGAAGCTGGCGAACTCGATCCCGATCGCGCCGGAACCGATCACCAGCAACTTGCTCGGCAGTTCCTGCGGAACCATCGCGTGGCGATAGGTCCAGACGCGCTTGCCGTCAGCCGGCGCGAAAGGCAGGTCGCGGGCCCGTGCGCCGGTGGCGACGATGATGTGCTTGGCGGTGAGGGTCTCGGTGCCCTTGTCACCGGTAACTTCCAGCTTGCCTGCCCCCTTCAGGACCCCGGTGCCCATGTGCACGGTGATCTTGTTCTTCTTCATCAGGTGGGTGACGCCCTGGTTGAGCTGCTTGGCCACACCGCGGCTGCGCTTCACCACTGCATCCAGGTCGGCGCGGATATTGTCGGCCGCCAGGCCATAGGCAGCGGCGTGCTTCATGTTGTGCAGCACCTCGGCCGAACGCAGCAGCGCCTTGGTGGGAATACAGCCCCAGTTGAGGCAGATCCCGCCCAGGTTCTCGCGCTCGACGATGGCGGTCTTCAGGCCAAGCTGCGCGCAGCGGATCGCCGCGACATAGCCGCCCGGTCCCGAACCAAGGACAATGACGTCGTACTGTTCAGACATCGAACTCTCCGAAATTTGTCTTGGTCTGGCTTATGCAAGCAGCCCGAGGGGCTGTTCCACTAGCTGTTTGAAGGCCTGCATCAGTGCGGCGCCATCGGCTCCGTCGATTGCGCGGTGATCGAAGCTGCCCGTGGCTGACATGACCGTGGCGACCGAGAGCGCGCCATCGACCACATAGGGTCGCTGTTCGCCCGCACCGACGGCCAGGATCATTGCCTGTGGTGGGTTGATCACGGCGTCGAACTGCTTGATCCCGAACATGCCCAGGTTGGAGAGGCTGGCCGTGCCGCCCTGGTATTCATGCGGCTGCAGCTTGCCCTCGCGGGCCTTGCCGGCGAGCGCCGTCATTTCCTTGGAGATCTGGGAGACCGACTTGGCGCCCGCATCGACGATGATCGGCGTGATCAGGCCCGAAGGCGCGGCGACGGCGACCGAGATGTCCGAGCGCGAGTACTTGCGCAGTTCATCCCCCGCGAAGCTGACGTTGCACTTGGGCACGATCTCTAGCGCCTTGGCGAGGGCCTTGATCATCAGGTCATTGACCGAGAGCTTCACGCTCTGCGGCTCAAGCGCCTTGTTCAGCTCGCCGCGCAGCTTGAGCAGGGCATCAAGCCGGACATCGACGGTGAGATAGATGTGCGGAATGGTCTGCTTAGCCTCGGTAAGGCGGCGAGCGATGGTCTTGCGGACATTGTTGAGCTTTTCGGCTTCATAAGGGATGCCGAAGTCCGGAACGGCAGCAAGTGCAGCCGGAGCAGCAGCGGGCGCGGCAACGGGTGCTGGCGAGGACGGCGCAACGGCGCCACCAGCGGCCGCCTCGATGTCAGCCTTGACGATCCGACCGTTGGGGCCAGTGCCGGTCACCTTGGAGAGGTCAACGCCCAGTTCAGCCGCAAGCCGTTTCGCGAGGGGCGAGGCAACAACGCGGTCCTCGGCGCTAGCCTTTGGCGTGGCAGCGACTGGGGCCGGTGCCGGGGCAGCAACCGGGGCGGGTGCTGGAGCAGCCTCTGCTTTGGGAGCCGGTGCGGCTGCCTTGGGCGCAGCCGGTGCTGCGTCCTCATCGTCGGTCGCGAGCGTGGCGATCACCGCGCCAACCTTCACGCCTTCGGAACCTTCCGGAACGGAAATGGCGACAATCGTGCCTTCGTCCACGGCTTCGAATTCCATCGTCGCCTTGTCGGTCTCGATCTCGGCCATGATGTCACCGGATGAAACCTTGTCGCCAACCTTCACCAGCCATTTGGCGAGGGTGCCCTCTTCCATCGTGGGCGAGAGGGCGGGCATCTTGATCTCGATCGGCATCGGTCGGGTAAGTCCTGCTGGGGAGTGATTTGCCGTTACGTCTCTGGCCAAAACTGCGCCCAAGGGCAAGGTTCTTGCGCGGAATACGATTGTAGCGGATATGATAGCCGCCAGAAGGGGCCGGCCGATGCGTGTCTATCTGGTGATCATGGATGAGACCGATGAGGCCGGTGTTGCCTTGCGCTTTGCCGCCCGGCGTGCGGCGCGCACGGGCGGGTCCATCCATCTGCTCGCCCTGATCCCGCGCCAGCCCTTCGTCGCCTTCGGCGGCATCCAGGCTACCATCGAGGAGGAAGCCCGCGTCCGGGCCGAGGCGCTGGTGACCAGCGCCGCCGGATCAGTGATGGGCGACAGTCCGCACCCGCCCACTATCTCTGTCCGCCAGGGCGAAGGCGTGGCGGTAATCCGCGAATACCTGGCCAAACACCCAGAGGTTTCCGCCTTGGTACTGGGTGCAGCGGCAAATGGCGGACCCGGTCCACTGGTAAATCACTTTGTCGGGATCGCCGGGCAACTGCCTTGCCCCGTCTATGTGATCCCCGGCAACATCAGCGACGCCGACCTCGAGCGGCTCGGCTAACCCTGCCCTATCGCTTTTTGCCGCGGCCCTGGTGCCGAATGTTGCCCGGCCGACCGCGCTGACCGACCAGGTGCTTCCCGCGCTTCTTTAGCGGCATCTGCACCGGTCGCCCGCGCGGCTCAATCGGCGCGCCTACGTGATCTTCCGGTTCAAACTTCAATGCGCCAGTCAGCGGATTGGCTTCAGCCAAGCGCAGGCGCAGGCGATCCCCCATGGCGAAGCGCGTATGGCCACTGTCGCCCACCAGCACCTTGGCGCGTTCGTCAAAGTGGAAGCGTTCGTCACCCAGCGTTGAAACGGGGACCAGGCCATCGCCGCCCAGGCTTATGATCGTGGCGAACAGGCCGAACTTCTGCACGCCGGTCACCCGGCATTCGAACACCTCGCCCACCCGCGCTGACAGCCAGGCGGCGACATAGCGATCGATCGTTTCTCGCTCAGCCTCCATCGCCCGGCGTTCGGCCGCGCTGATCGCATCGCTGATCCGTGAGAGGTCGTTGCGGTCGCGGTCGGACAGGCCCGAACGCGGCGGCAAATCACCCTTCGGTTCCGGCTGTTCCAGCCCAAAGCCATCGACCAGCGCCCGGTGGACCAGAAGGTCAGCATAGCGGCGGATTGGCGACGTAAAATGCGCGTAGGAGCCTAACGCCAGGCCGAAGTGCCCGGCATTGCGCGGGCCATAATAGGCCTGGGTCTGGCTGCGCAGCACGGCTTCCATGATTAGCGCCTTCTCAGCCTCGTCTGCCACATCCTTGAGCAGGCGATTGAACAGCCCGGGCGTGATCACCTGGCCCAACGCCAGCTTGCGCTCGAACGTGGCAAGATAGTCCTTCAGCGCGACCAGCTTTTCGCGGTTCGGCGGCTCGTGGATGCGGTACACGATCGGGGCGACCTTGCTTTCGAGCGCCTTGGCTGCAGCCACATTCGCCGCGATCATGAAATCCTCGACCACGCGGTGCGCATCGAGCCGTTCGCGCAGCGCGATTTCGGTGATCCGGCCAGCCTCGTCTAGCTTGACCCGGCGCTCGGGCAGGTCAAGGTCAAGCGGATCGCGGTCCGTCCGGGCACGTTCCAGCGCGCGCCAGGCATCCCACAGGTTGACCAGGTGCGGCGCAGCATCACCTTCGTCGATCCGGCGCTGGGCCTCTTCGTACTCAATGACCTCGTCAATCCGCACCAGCGCGCGGGTAAAGCGCCAGTCGGTGACTTTGCCATTGGCGGCAATGGTCAGATGGCAGGCCATGGCGGCACGATCTTCGCCCGCTCGCAGCGAGCAGACATCGGCGCTCAGCACTTCCGGCAGCATCGGCACGACTCGATCCGGGAAATAGACCGAGTTGCCGCGTTCCCGCGCTGAACGATCCAGCGCCCCGCCGGGACGGACATAGAAGCTGACATCGGCAATGGCGACGAGCGCGCGGTAGCCCCCTTCTCCGTCGGGCTCTGCCCAGATCGCATCGTCATGGTCGCGCGCGTCACTTGGATCGATCGCGACAATCGGCAGGTGCCGCAAGTCCTCGCGGCGATCCTGGCTTAGCGGCAATTTGGCAGCGCGCTGCGCTTCCTCGATCGCTTCAGGCGAGAATGCAAAAGGGATGCCGTGCTTGTGGATCGCAATCAGGCTGAAGGCCTTGGGTGCCAGTGGATCGCCGAGCACGTCGGTCACCTTGACGCCAGAGCGCGGGCTGCGTCCGGCTGGCTCGGCAAGGACAAGCTGACCCGCCTCGGCCCCGCCCAGGTCGGCGATCGGCTGCGAATGACGTTCCCGCTTGTCGACCGGCGCGAGCCAGCCCTTCCCCGTGCCGTCGATTTCCACCACGCCCATGATTTGCTCGGTCCGGGCCGGCAGTTTCTTCATCGGGTGGGCAATCCAGCCCGTGGCGGTTTCCTCGGTTCGGGCGAGCACCCGGTCACCAACACGCAAGGCGGGCTGCTTGCGCTGCTCGATCAGGCGCAGGCGCGGTGGCGGCACGGCTTCTTCCGGCTGCCAGGTATCGGGAACGGCCAGGGCCTCGCCGTCTTCCGTCCCGACCACGCGCAGCACGGTTACCTTGGGCACGCCGCCCATGCGGTGAAAGGCCGTGCGATTGCCGTCGATCAGGCCTTCCTCGGCCATATCCTTGAGCAGGGCCTTGAGCTGGATCTTCTCCTGGCCCTTGAGGCCAAAAGCGCGGGCAATCTCCCGTTTGCCGGCCGGGTCTTCGCTGTTCGCGATGAAATCCAGGATCTGCTGGCGGCTCGGTAGGCCGGGTTCAGGCTTGGTTCGTTTCACCAAGTCAGTAAGCCCGAGCGACGAAGATACGTTCCACCGCTGGCTCGCCGGTGAACAGGCAGGTGCCGCTGACCGGCTCTCCGTTCATCGGCGTATTGCGGATGGTCAGCTTGAGCGCCTTGAGCTTTGCGACCACGGCTTCCAGCGCCGCGCCAGTCGGGCGCGACCAAAGCACTTCGACCCAGCCCGGATAGCGCTGGTCGGCGCTGAAGAAAGCTTCGAGTCCGGCCAAGTCAGTTACACCACGGTGGATTTGAGCATCGCGGCGCGCGGTGGCCTCGGCATGGAGTGTGCGCTGGATGTCCTCAAGTTCACCAGCAGCAGCGGCGAGGAAGTCCTCGCGCGACTGGCCGACGAAGTTGACCTTGCCATCCTCGCGGTACAGCCGGTCACGGCGCACGGCCGAAACCTGGCCGCCAGCAGCATCGCGGCCACCGATTTCAAGGATCAGTGGCACGCCCTTCTTGACCCAGCCCCAGCGCTTGGCCGTGGCCTTGCCGGCCCGCTTGTCGAGCAGCACGCGAACCGGCTCGCCCAGCGCCCACTGGCTGGCGAGTGCAGCGCGCAGCTCCTCGCAATAGGCCAGCAGGGCTTCGTCGCCATCGTCCTCGCGCAGCATCGGCAGGATCACGATCTGGTGCGGCGCGATGCGCGGCGGCACGCGCAGGCCGTCGTCATCGCCATGCGTCATGATCACGCCGCCGATCAGGCGGGTCGAAACGCCCCACGAGGTGGTGTGGCAAAGCTGCTGGCTGCCTTCTTTGTCCTGGTAGCGGATATTTGCCGCCTCAGCGAAGCCGGTGCCGAGATAGTGCGAGGTGCCGGCCTGGAGCGCCTTGCCATCCTGCATCATCGCTTCGATCGAATAGGTCGCAACGGCGCCCGGGAATCGCTCGTTCTCCGGCTTCTCGCCGGCGATTACCGGCATGGCGAGATCGTCCTCGGCATGGCTGCGGTACATCTCTAGCGCGCGGAGCGTTTCCGCCATGGCATCGTCGCGGTTGGCGTGCGCGGTGTGCCCTTCCTGCCAAAGGAATTCGCTGGTGCGCAGGAACATGCGGGTGCGCATTTCCCAGCGAACGACGTTGGCCCACTGGTTGGTCAGCAGCGGCAGATCGCGCCACGACTGGATCCAGCGGCTCATCGCCTGGCCGATCACCGTTTCGGAGGTCGGGCGGACGATCAGCGGCTCTTCCAGCTTGGCTTCCGGATCGGGCACCAGCCCGCCCTTGCCATCCTGGATCAGGCGGTGATGCGTGACGACCGCCATTTCCTTGGCAAAGCCGTCAACGTGCTCGGCCTCCTTGGCGAAGTAGGACAGCGGGATGAACAGCGGGAAATAGCAGTTCTGCACGCCGGCGGCCTTGATCCGCGCATCCATCAGGTGCTGGATCCGCTCCCATATGCCATAGCCCCATGGCTTGATTACCATGCAGCCGCGCACGCCGCTTTCCTCGGCCATCTCTGCTTCGGAGATGACTTCCTGATACCATTGGGCGAAATCGTCGGCGCGGGTGACGGAAAGAGCGTGCTTCATGGGGCGGCGCGATAGCGGAGCGCCCTCGCCCCGGCAAGCGGCGTCAACCTGCGTAGAGGCCTACTTGCTGAGTTCGTCGAGCTTCTTCTGCATTGCGGCCATCTGGGCCCGGAGCTGGGCGATTTCGTCGTCCTTGCTTTCGCCGCTGGCGGGCTTGCTGTCTGCCAGGCCCGGAACGAAGGCTGATGCCGCCGCCTTGAACATCTCAAGGTTCCGCTGGGCCAACTTGGCCAGCGGATTGTTGCCGAGGCTGGTTTCGAAGGCCTCGCGCAGCTTGGCCTGGTTGGAGCGGAAGTTCTCCATCGAGGCTTCGAGGTAATGCGGCACCAGGCTCTGCATCGAATTGCCGTACATTCCGATCAGCTGGCGCAGGAAGTTCACCGGCAGCATCTGCTCACCGGTTGAGCTTTCCTCTTCCATGATGATCTGGGTCAGGATCTGGTGGGTAATGTCAGCCCCGGTCTTGGCATCGAGCACTTTGAACTCCACCCCCTCACGCGTCATCTTCGCGAGGTGCTCCAGCGTGATGTAGCTCGATGACTGGGTGTTGTAGAGCCGCCGGTTGGCGTACTTCTTGATGATTACGGTATCGCCTTTGGCCTGGGCCATGAGGTTCCCCTTTGCCTGTGCAGTTGCAGCACTGTTAGCACCCGCAACAACGGCAATGCAACATGAGTCATGCTGCACAGCAGCAGTAGCCTAGCGCGCGAAACGGCGGCCCAGCAGCGTCAGGAGCTCGTATTGCGACAGGCCCGTTGCCGAGGAGGCTTCAGGCAGGCTGTAATCAACGCGGAGCCAGTCTCCTTCGCGCAGGTCTGGCGTGGCAGTCAGATCGACCACGGTCATGTCCATCGAAACGCGCCCAATCACGGAGACTGACCGGCCCATACTGCGCAGCATGCCTTTGCCTGACCAGGCACGCAGATAACCATCGGCATAGCCCAGACTGATTACGCCAATCCGCATGGCACGGGGCGCAACGAAGGTCGCGTTGTAACCAACACTCTCGCCCGCCGCGATGTTCCGTACCTGGAGTAAGGCCGCCTCGGGCGCGACAACCTGGCTGATCTCGCCCGCAAGTGCCGCGCAAGGAACACCGCCATATAGCGCCAGTCCTGGTCTTGTCAGATTGCCGTGATAGTCGGGACCAAGCGTGATACCAGCGCTGTTCGCAAGGCTGGCCCGCTTATGCTGCAAAACGCCGCGTGCAGCATTCCAGCGACTTTGCTGCGCAGCATTTTGTGCGGAATCTTCGTCAGCCGAAGCGAGATGCGAATGCAACACATCGATCTCAAGCTGAGCAATCACAGGGTCAGGCAGATCGCCAAGGCTTAACCCGATGCGATTGATACCCGTATCGATCATCAGGTCGCAGGGGCCGCCGCCAGCCTCAATCCAGCGTTGCGCCTGGAGCAGCGAGTTGATGACAGGACGCACACCACAGGTCTTCGCAAATGCTGCATCGGCAGCAGTCAACGGGCCATGCAGCACAGCGACTGCGGCAGGCGGAACATGCTCCAGCAGCGCCGGTACCTCCTGCCAATGCGCCACGAAGAAGTCACGGCAGCCTGCCTCGCGCAGGACTGGCGCAGCAACTGCAACGCCAAGTCCGTAGGCATCCGCCTTTACTGCGGCCCCCGCGCTTGCCTGTCCTGACAGCCGATCCAGCGCGCGCCAGTTGGCGGCGAGCGCATCACGGTCGATCGCGAGGCGCAGCGTGGCTGGCGGCAGTTCAGGCAACATCGTCAGTGAAATCGCGCGGCCTTCCGTCCGGCAAGCCCCACCAGGCGACAATCAATGCCATCAGCACGACGCCCCAGGTGTACCACAGCCCTGAATAGGGATCGCCGGTGCGCGCAACGATGAAGCTGGCGATGAAGGGCAGGAAGCCCCCGAAATAGCCGGTGCCGATATGATAGGGGATCGACATCGAGCTGTAGCGGACCTTTGGTGGGAACATTTCCGCCAGCAGCGCCGCGACGGGGCCATAGGTTGCCGCCGAAAGCGCCATGAGCACCAGCAGCGCGGCAATGATCAGCGCGGATTGGCCAAGGCTGGGCTTGTGCTTCTCGAAATTGAACACCGTCTTGCCGACGCGCGCCTCGATCTCAGCCTTGCGGGCCTTGGCATCGTCCCAGTTGAGCCCATCAAGCGCGATCACTTCCGTGCCGCCCATCACAAGTTCAAGCTTGTCACCCTGGTCAAGGGTATAGCCGATCCCGGCTCCGGCAAAATCGCCCATCAGCTTGCCGCACTGGGTCTTCTGCTTGGTGGAAAACGGATCATAGGAGCAGTCGCTGCCGCGGATGGTCCACTCGATCGAGGCGTGCTGTGCCGGGTTCTTGGCGACCGAGCCGATGAACCAGAAGGTCGGGAACAACAGCAGCAGGGTCAGGACATAGCCGATCACGATCGGCTTCTTGCGCCCGATGCGGTCCGAAAGGCTGCCGAAATAGATGTAGAAGCCCATCCCGATCAGCGCCGCGATGCCAACGATGATTTCCGCCGTGGTGCTCTCCACGTGCATCGCATTCTGCAGGAAAGACAGCCCTGAGAACATCGCGGTGTACCAGATCACGGTCAGGCCAGCGGCAATGCCGAACAGGGCGATGAAGATGCGCTTCTTGTTGCCGGGATAGGTGAAACTTTCAACGAAGGGGTTGCCCGCAGTTTCGCCCGCCTCCTTCATCGCTTGGAAGACCGGGCTTTCGGAGAGCTTGAAGCGCATCCACAGCGAGATCGCCAATAGCAGCAGGCTGAGCAGGAAAGGCACGCGCCAACCCCAGGCGTTCCAGGTTTCGGGACTCATCGCCGCCTTGCAACCCAGCACGACGATCAGGCTGAGAACGAAGCCGCCGACCACGCTGGCCTGGATATAGCTGGTGAAGTAACCGCGCCGACTGAAAGGGGAATGCTCCGCGACATAGATCGCAGCCCCGCCGTACTCCCCGCCAAGTGCCAGGCCTTGCAGGATCCGCAACAGGATCACGATGGCCGGTGCCCACAGACCGATTTCCGATGCTGCCGGGATCAGGCCAACGCCGGCCGTCGCGATCCCCATCAGCGTTACGGTGACCAGGAACGTGTACTTGCGCCCCAGCTTGTCACCCAGGTAACCAAACAGGATCGCTCCCAGCGGGCGGAAGCCAAAGCCGACCGCGAAGACCAGCCAGAACAGCAGCATTTCCAGTGTGGCATTGCCGGTCGGAAAAAAGGTCTTCGACAGGATCGCGCCGAGCGCGCCGTAGATGAAGAAGTCATACCATTCGAACACGGTGCCGGCCGATGAGGCGCCGATTACCAGGCGCATGTCGGAGGCGGAGGGCTCGTGGTGAACGGTCTGCGTGGCCATGGCTTCCCCTGTAGTTTATCTCGTTAGCTGCCCTCTAGCCGGGCTTTGGCGCGCTGGAAAGCGCCTCCAGCGCGGCTTGCCAGGCAAGCGTGATCGCGCCATGGCGGGCCGGATAGTCTCGCGCGGCAGCGATCGTGGCGAAGCCCGGCCAAGCGGGCAAATCACCGCCCTTATTCAGCCAGGTGCGAATTTCGCGGAGCGCGGTGCGCAGGCTGTTCTCATCGTGACCAATTGCTTGCGCTGCGAACAGCGCAGCACTGGCCTGACCGATGGCGCAGGCCTGAGCCTTCAGCCCAATGCCGGTGATCGCGCCCGCTTCACCAACTGCCAGGCCAAGCGTTACCGCGCTGCCGCATGTTTGCGAACGCACTGCGCCCTGCAGGGGCAGGCCTGGATCGTGAGGCCACTGGCTGAGGCTGGTTGCCAGCGCGAGGACTTCGCGCGTGTAGAGGTTAGTAGTGCTACTCAACGATCAGGATTTGTCTTTGCCCAGGCGCTTGGCTTCGGCCTCGGCCGCTTCCTTGCGGCGCTCGGCAATCATCTTGACCAAGGCTTCGCTGCTGGCATTGACGAATGGATAGGCGCGGGCCTGCGTGATCCAGGTCGGCCGACCGCCAATGCCCCAAACGGTGTCATAACCCAGCACCAGCACCGAAAAGGCCAGCACGGTGATTACCATGCCTTTGACTGCGCCGAACCCGAAACCGAGCAGGCGATCGATCGGACCTAGCACCGATTCGCGGCTGGCTTCACCCATCCGGTTGGCAACGAGTTTGACGATCGCATAGGGCACCAGCAGCAGCAGGGCGAAGGCCAACACGGTCGCCCCGGATTCGCTGCCGACATAGGGAACCAGCGCAGCCGACAGCGGCGTATGCAGATTGTGGATTGTGAACAGCGCGATGACCCAGGCCGAAAGCGCCAAAATCTCTTGCACGAAGCCGCGCATAAAACCCGTGATTGCGCCCAGCCCGACCAAGACCAGCACAGCGATGTCAAAACCAGTCATGGTTTCAAATCTATGACCCGCCCATCACCTGGTCAACGAGATTCCGGAGTAAGGTTACCTCGCGATGGCCTTTGGCCATGCCTGTACCGTCACCCGGGCCGAAGGCCTTAGTAAATCCCAGCTTTGCCGCCTCCTTGAGACGCAACCCGCCGTGCGCCACGGGTCGCACTTCCCCGGCCAGCGAAACTTCACCGAACCAGACTGCGTCATTGGGCAGCGGCCGGTCAGCCAGGGCTGAAATAAGCGCCGCCGCTACTGCCAGATCGGCAGCCGGGTCACCGAGCCGATATCCGCCCGCCACATTGAGGTACACTTCGCAAGAAGAGAAGTTGAGCCCGCAGCGCGCCTCCAGCACGGCCAGCAACATGGCCATCCGGCCATTGTCCCAACCGACCACAGCGCGGCGCGGCGTGGCTCCGCTGGCGAGCCGTACGATCAGGGCCTGGATCTCCACCAGCACCGGGCGGGTCCCTTCCATCGCCGGGAAGACTGCGCTGCCTGGAACCGGGTTCTCGCGGCCCGACAGGAAAAGCAATGATGGGTTGCCTACCTCTTCCAACCCTTGCCCAGCCATCGCGAAGACCCCGATTTCGTCGACGGGACCGAAGCGGTTCTTGAGATTGCGCAGGATCCGGTACTGGTGGCTGCGCTCTCCTTCAAAGCTCATGACCACATCGACCATGTGCTCCAGCACGCGGGGCCCGGCGATCGAGCCATCCTTGGTAACGTGGCCCACCAGCACGAGCGCGCAGCCGCATTCCTTGGCAAAGCGGATCAGCTCAAAGGCCGAGGCACGAACCTGGCTGACCGTGCCGGGTGCGCCCTCAATCTGGTCAGAGTGCATGGTCTGGATAGAATCGATCACCACCAGCGCCGGCGGGGCCATGCCGCCCAACGTCGTCAGGATGTCACGAACCGAAGTAGCCGAGGCCAGACGGATCGGCGCATCGGCCAGCCCCAGGCGCTCAGCCCGCAGGCGGACCTGCCCGGCCGCTTCCTCGCCGCTGATATAGACAACCTCACCCCCAGCCCGCGCCATCTGCGCCGCGGCCTGGATCAGCAAGGTCGATTTGCCGATCCCCGGATCGCCGCCCATCAATACCGCCGAACCAGGCACCAGCCCGCCGCCCAGCGCGCGATCGAACTCAGCAATGCCGGTGCTGCGCCGGACCAGCTTTTCACCGGGCTTGTCGAGCGGTTCGAAATCAATCTTCCGACCGCCGCCCGAAAGATCGTGCTTGGCCGAAAAGACCGTTTCCGGTGCCTCCTCGCTGAGCGTGTTCCATTCGCCGCAGTCCGCACACTGACCCTGCCAGCGAAAGCTGACGCTACCACAGGCCTGGCAGATATAGCGGCGTTTGGGCTTGGCCATGGTCGACCGATAACCGGAACGAAGCAGGAACGCAAGGCGCGTGGATTGTTTTGTAACGAGGTTTCGTTGCAGCCCTAAATCTGCCTATATGATCGGTATGCGCCAGAAGGAACTCCGCATCGCCCTCGTCTGCTATGGCGGGGTCAGCCTTGCGGTTTACATGCACGGCGTTACCAAAGAGCTGTGGAAGCTGGCCCGCGCCAGCCGCGCTCATATCGTCGGTGAGGATGCACCAAAGGGCACCGAGGCGGTCTACCTTAAACTGCTGCGCAGCATGGAGCGTGACCGTCAGCTGCGCCTGCGGGTCATGCCCGATATCGTTGCCGGGGCTAGCGCCGGCGGGATCAACGGCGTGTTCCTGGCGCAGGCGATCCATTCCGGACAGAGCCTGGAACCCTTGACCGACCTTTGGCTGGAGCGCGCCGATGTCGATGTGCTGGTCGATCCCGATGCCCGCCCCTGGTGGCGCTTTGCCAAATTCTGGGCGATGCCGATTGTCTGGTTCCTGCTTTCGCGTCCCGGTAACGTGGTTTCGCAAAGCGTCGCCCCAGAGACCCGCGGCGAGGTGCGGGCCAAGCTTTCGCGCCTGATCCGCTCGCGTTGGTTTGAACCGCCTTTTTCGGGCATCGGTTTCTCGCGTCTGTTGGCTGAAGCGCTCGATACCATGGCCAAAGGACCGACCGACGCGCCGCTTCTGCCGCCGGGCCATCCGCTTGACCTGTTCGTGACTGCCACCGACTTCAAGGGCCATCCCCAGATGCTGCGGCTCAACAGTCCGGCCAATGCCGAGGAAAGCGAGCATCGCCTTTCGATCGGGTTTCGCAGCAAGACGCCGCTAACCGGCGCCCACCCCCTCGCCCCGACACCCGAACTAGTCTTCGCCGCACGCGCAACTGCCAGCTTTCCCGGTGCCTTCCCGGCATTGCAAGCCGCCGAGATCGACGCGCTGGTGGCAGAGCGTGACGAGGAATGGCACAGCCGCACCGCCTTTTTCGCACGGATCATGCCCAACCACACCCGGCTTGGCGATGTCGAAGGCGTTTCGCTGATCGACGGCTCGGTGCTGGTCAACGCTCCCTTTGCCGAAGCGATGAACGTGCTGCGCGATCGGCCCGCCCAGCGCGAGGTCGATCGGCGCTTCGTCTATGTTGACCCCCATCCGGACCGGGTTGGCGGCCTGCGCCGCAACGATCCGCGCCCGCCGGGTTTCTTTTCGGTGATCCTCGGCTCGCTATCCTCGATCCCGCGCGAGCAGCCGGTTCGGGACAATCTTGATGCCATTGCCGAGCGCTCGCACGAGCTTGATGAACTGAAGCGCGTAGTCGAAACGCTTCGCCCCGATGTCGAGGCTGAGGTTGAGCGGCTGTTCGGTCGCACCCTGATGTTCGAATGGCCCAGCCTGCGCCGCCTGACATCATGGCGCAAGAAAGCACAGGATGCAGCAGCCAAGGGTGCCGGCTATGCCTATCACGGTTATGGCCAGGTCAAGCTGCGCGCAATCGTGCAGGATCTGGCCCAGACTATCCATGCGGCGGCACCAGACATTCCGGGCGACCGAGAAGCCATAGAGCGTCACCTGACCAGCTGGCTCAACACCATTGGCTTCGATCACCTTGCCCTGCTCAAGGGTGGTGCTTCGTCAGAAGCTATCACCTTCTTCCGCGACCACGATCTTGGCTATCGCGTTCGCCGCCTGCGGCACTTGGCGCGGCGCCTGTCCGAGGATTGGGACGATATCGACCGCGAGCATCCCCACGCGCGCGAGGACGCCCGCGATGCTGTGTACCGCGCGCTCGGTCTCTATTTCGAACGCGAGGGCGCTGCCTATCTGGGGCCAGACTTTGTACCTGCGGCCCGACGAGTGCTGGAGGATCCGGCCACTGTCCTTGCCATGATGGCCGAGCGCCGGGCCCTGCCCGAACTCGATCCGCAAGTTGATGCGATCCTGGTCGAGGCGCTTAAGCCGCTCCCACGCGAACTGCGGCGGCGAATCCTGCTGACCTACCTGGGTTTCCCGTTCTACGACACGGTCACTCTGCCGCTGCTGCGGGGTGAGAACATCAACGAGCTGGATCCGGCCAAGGTTGACCGGATTTCACCCGACGATTGCCCTGGCATCCGCGCTGGCGGGGCAGCGCAAGCGCTGCGCGGGGTGGAGTTCTACAACTTCGGCGCGTTTTTCAGCCGCGCCTACCGTGAGAACGATTACCTCTGGGGCCGGCTCCATGGCGCTGAACGCATGATTGATCTGGTCGCTTCTGCCCTGCCGGCCGGCAGCATCATCGACGAGCATGAGCTGGCGGCCTTGAAGCGCGAGGCCTTCCTGACTGTCCTGGACGAGGAAGAACCCCGCCTGCGCGCCGATCCCGGCCTGGTGCCACGGATCAGGGCCGAGGTAATGGCAAGCTAGTGCTTGTGGGCAGGCGCCGGCTTGGCGTCCAGGCTGGCCCAGATCGCTTTGGCGAACGTGTCGGCGTTGATGAAGGCCTTGGGCTTTTCCAGCGGCTTCAGCGGATTGTCGGCTAGCACGGCTTCCAGGTTTTGCCCCTTGGCCTTGCGCGCGCGGATCAGTTCGATCGATTGCGCGATCATCCCGCGCCAGGCAATCAGATCGGCCTGGGTTCCGACCGGACCGTGGCCGGGGATGATCTTGGTCTGGGGGTTGGTGATCTTGATCAGGTGATCAAGGGTATGGACCAGGTTCAGCGCATTGCCGCCAGAGTTGGTATCGATGAAGGGAAAACCCAGACCGTTCATCATCAGGTCTCCGGTGTGTAGGACATTGGCCTTGCGCCAATAAAGCGCAGTGTCGCCATCGGTGTGGCCTCCCTTAGTCCCGATTGCGTCGATCCGATCACCATTCAGGTGAAAGCTCACACCATCCTGATAGGTCACCACCGGCAGGGCTGCGGGCGGTGCCGGCGGAGTGGCGGTCGGGCCACTGCTGGAACCGGCCAGCAGCCGCACGCGGACGTTCTCATGGGCGAAAATCGTCACTCCAGTCTTGCCGAGGTTCTCGTTCCCGCCGGTGTGATCGTAATGCCAGTGGGTGTTGACCAGGTACTTGACCGGCTTGGCCCCGACCGCAGCAACTGCAGCAACAATCTTGTCGGTCAAGGGTGCGAACTGGTCATCGATCAGGACTGAGCCATCCTCGCCATAGGACAGACCGATATTGCCGCCCGCGCCAAACAGTACGGCAACGCCAGGCGCGACGATTTCCGACTTGATCTCGACCTTGCTGAAATCCGGCGTTTGCGCAGCAGCAGGAATGCTCGCGGCGAGAACTGCAGCGGCAGATAGCTTGGCAAGGCGCATGATAAATCCTCTCGGTTCTTATGGGCGAGAGGACTGCGCCCCCGCCGCTAATCGGTCAAGTCGTTCCAGGCTTCCTTCAGCTTGTCGAAGAAGCCCTTTGAACCCGGACATTCATCACCGGTCTCAGTCTCCTGCAGCTCGCGCAGCAGTTCTTTCTGACGCGCGGTCAGCTTGGTGGGGGTTTCAACCGTGATTTCCATCACCAGGTCGCCGCGCCCGCGGCCTTGCAGGACGGGCATGCCGGCACCGCGGCGGCGCAGCTGCTTACCGGACTGGATGCCGGCCGGGATCGGCACGGTATGGCGCTCGCCATCAATGCCGGGCAGTTCGATCTCGCCGCCCAGCGCAGCCGTAGTGAAGGTAATCGGCACGCGGGTCAGCAGCGTGGTCCCGTCGCGTTCGAACACTGCGTGGCGGCGGACGTGAACGAAAATGTAGAGATCGCCCGGCGGCGCCCCAAACGGCCCGGCCTCACCCTTGCCACCCAGGCGGATGCGGGTGCCGGTATCGACGCCTGGCGGGATCGTGACATCAAGGGTTTGCGGCTGATCGACCCGCCCTTCCCCGCCGCATTTGCGGCAGGGCTTTTCGATCACCTCGCCGCGACCGTGACAGGTCGGGCAGGTTCGCTCGACCATGAAGAAGCCCTGCTGGGCGCGGACCTGACCATGACCACCACAAAGGTTGCAGCGGCGCGTACCGGTGCCCGGCTCGGCGCCTGAGCCATCGCAGGGCTCGCAAGCAGCAGCGACTTCGATCTCGATCTGGGCTTGCTTGCCGTGAAACGCCTCTTCCAGGCTGACTTCTAGGTCATAACGCAGGTCCGCCCCGCGCCGGGCCTGCTGCCTGCCGCCGCCGCCAAACGCGCTGCCGAAGATCGTCTCGAAAATATCGCCCAGATCGGAAAAGCCGCCGCCGGGTCCGCCGGCTCCGCCGCCCATCCCGCCGTTCTGGAACGCGGCATGGCCGAACCGATCATAGGCTGCGCGTTTTTGCGGATCTTTCAGGCATTCGTAGGCTTCGCTGATTGCCTTGAACCGCGCTTCGGCCTCGGCATCACCGGGATTCTTGTCCGGGTGCCAACGCATGGCCAGCTTGCGGTACGAGGACTTGATCGCAGCGTCATCCGCGCCGCGATCTACCTCGAGCAGCTCGTAATAGTCGACTTCTACTGCCATCGCCCCACCCCGATGCAGCACCCGCCACCGCGCCGGTCAGCACGGTGGCGGGCGTCATGCATGGCTTGCTCAGCCCTTGTTGTTTTCGTCGACTTCCGAGAATTCGGCATCGACCACGTCTTCCGCAGTGTCGGCCGCTTCGGCGCCGGCACCCGGAGAGGCAGCCGCGGCCTGTTCCTTCTCGTAAATCACCTGGCCCATCTTCATGGCCTTCTCGGTCAGGGCCTGGGTCTTGGCGGTCATGTCATCGACATTGCCGCTTTCGATCGCAGTCTTGGCTTCGGCGATGGCAGCCTCGATTTCGGCCTTGAGGTCGGCGTCAAGCTTGTCGCCATGCTCGGCCAGTTGCTGCTCGGTCGCATGGACCAGGCTGTCGGCGTTGTTCTTGGCCTCGGCCGCAGCACGGCGCTGCTTGTCTTCCTCGGCAAAGCGCTCGGCGTCCTTGACCATCTGATCGATATCCGCGTCAGACAGACCGCCCGAAGCCTGGATCTTGATCTGCTGCTCCTTGCCGGTGCCCTTGTCCTTGGCGCTGACGTTCACGATGCCGTTCGCGTCGATGTCGAAGGTCACTTCGATCTGCGGCACCCCGCGGCGGGCCGGCGGAATGCCGACCAGGTCGAACTGACCCAACAGCTTGTTGTCCGCGGCCATTTCACGCTCGCCCTGGAACACGCGGATCGTCACCGCCTGCTGGTTGTCCTCGGCGGTCGAATAGACCTGGCTCTTCTTGGTCGGGATCGTGGTGTTGCGATCGATCATGCGGGTGAACACGCCGCCCAGCGTCTCGATCCCCAGCGACAGCGGAGTGACGTCGAGCAGCAGCACGTCCTTGACGTCGCCCTGCAGCACGCCGGCCTGAATCGCCGCGCCCATGGCAACGACTTCATCCGGGTTAACGCCGGTGTGCGGTTCCTTGCCGAAGAACTCCTTCACGACTTCGCGGACACGCGGCATGCGGGTCATCCCGCCAACCAGCACCACATCGTCGATATCTGCAGCCTTGAGGCCCGCATCGGCCAGCGCCTTGCGGCACGGTTCCAGCGTGCGCTGGATGAGGTCGGCAACCAGCTTCTCCAAGTCCGCACGGCTGATCGTTTCGACCAGGTGCAGCGGCGTGGTGGTGCCGCCTTCCATGCGGGCCGTGATGAACGGCAGGTTGATTTCGGTGGTCTGGGCGCTCGACAGCTCGATCTTGGCCTTTTCGGCGGCTTCCTTGAGCCGCTGGAGGGCCAGCTTGTCGGACTTCAGGTCCATGTTTTCCTTGGCCTTGAACTTGTCGGCCAGGTACTCAACCAGCTTGGAGTCGAAGTCTTCCCCGCCGAGGAACGTGTCCCCGTTGGTCGACTTCACCTCAAACACACCATCGCCGATCTCGAGCACCGAGATGTCGAAGGTGCCGCCGCCAAGGTCATAGACCGCGATGGTCTTGCCGTCGTTCTTGTCGAGGCCATAGGCCAGCGCGGCCGCAGTCGGCTCGTTGATGATGCGCAGCACTTCAAGGCCGGCGATCTGGCCGGCGTCCTTGGTCGCCTGGCGCTGCGCGTCGTTGAAGTAGGCCGGCACGGTGATCACTGCCTGGGTGACGGTTTCGCCCAGGTAGCTTTCAGCCGTTTCCTTCATCTTCTGGAGCGTGAAGGCGCTGATCTGGCTGGGCGAATAGTCTTCGCCGCCAGCCTTGACCCATGCGTCGCCGTTCTTGCCCTTGGTGATGCTGTAGGGGACGAGCTCCATGTCCTTCTTGGTCAGGGGATCGTCAAAGCGGCGGCCGATCAGGCGCTTCACCGCGAAAATCGTGTTGTCGGGGTTGGTCACCGCCTGGCGCTTGGCCGGCTGGCCGATCAGACGCTCACCATCCTTGGTGAAGGCGACAATCGACGGCGTGGTGCGCGCACCTTCCGAATTTTCGATAACCTTCGGCTTGCCGCCATCCATAACCGCAACGCAGCTGTTGGTTGTGCCGAGGTCGATACCGATTACTTTACCCATATTACTGCCCATCCTTGGTCATTTTCTGGACACCGCCCCTGCACCTTCCCAGTCCCGGCAAAGGCGCCCTGCGGCTCGTTGACCGGGCGGATATAGGAGCGGTTTTGCTTGGCACAAGGGCAGCGTCGCATTAGGCACCACTGCAATTTCAACCCCCTGATCCGAGGTTCCCGATGAAGCGTCTTGCCCCGCTCTTCCTGGCCATTTCGCTGGCCGCACTGTCTGCCTGCGGACAGCAGCCCGCCAAGGATGAGGCCAGCCAGGCCGCACCCGAGGCCAAGCCGGGCCTTGCCTTGAGCGAAGGGACGCTGGTGCTTCCGGCGGTCAAGGGCAATCCCGCCGGCGGCTATTTCACCCTGGTGAACAACGGTGACAAGGCGGTGACGCTGGCCGCCGTAAGCATTTCGGGTGCTGCCCGGGCGGAAATGCACGAGACCAAAGGCGGCACCATGGCCCCGCTCGCCAGCCTAGAGATCAAGCCGGGAGAAACGGTGAAGTTTGAGCGCGGCGGCAAGCACGTCATGGCCTTCGAGCTCGATCCCAAGCTGGTTGCCGGCGAAAGCAGCGAGATCACCCTGACCTTTGCCGACGGCGACAAGCTCTCCGCCCCACTCAAGCTGGAAGCGCCGGGCGGTGCGATGCATGACATGGGTGAGATGGAAGGGATGGAAGGCATGGACCACTCGGAGCACACGAACTGACCCAGGCATCCGCAACCTATGCCTGTCCGGTTGGCGGCGAACGGCCCCTGACCCCGGGCGAGGTTGCGCTGGTCCAGTCCGTTTTCGGCGGTGCGATTGACTGCGGTGCGGTTCGGATCCGCCGCCGCCGCTGGTTCCCGTTCCAACCCCGCCGGGTGACCATGGCGCCGATGGGGCACCTGCACTTCCATCCGGCGTCCCAAAGCTACTGCGACGATTTCGCGCAGGCCGATATCCACCTGCAGGGCCATTTCATCCACGAGATGACGCATGTCTGGCAGGCCCAGGCCAAGGGGCGCTGGTATCTGGTGCTGCGCCGGCATCCGCTGTGCAGCTATGATTACGCGCTCAAGCCTGGCTGGCCGCTGGAACGCTATGGGCTGGAGCAACAGGCCGAGATTGTGCGCCATGCCTTTCTGCTGGCCCGCGGCGTGCCGGTGGCAGGGGCGCCGCCACTCAAAACCTATCAACAGATCCTGCCATTCCGTAGCGGCACGGGTGTTGATCTGCCCAAATCGAGATCGTAACAGTTGCAACTATCAGGGCGGCCCAACCCGCGCCCGACCGAGAGTTGCCCCATGCATCTTTCCGACTATGGCCTGTCGCGCGAGCGCGGCTTCCTCTCCGCATTCGAGATCGACGAAATCGCCCTCCCCGCCCGGTTCGGCGCGATTGTCGAAGCCGCCGAAACGCTATCCGGCCTGATTACTAGCGGCCGGGTGCGCGACTGGCTGGAGCGGCTGCCCGATCCCGACCTGGCCGAATGGGCCCAGACCGCCCCCGAAGAACAAGTCCGCGCCGCCATGGTGCGCTACAGCTTCCTGGTTCAGGCTTATGTCTGGGGCCATGCCGAGCCGCCGCGCCACTTGCCCGCCAACCTGGCTAAGCCGATGGTGGCGATTGCCGAGCGGCTCGGCCAGGCGCCGCTGCTGCCCTATTCGGGCTATGTCCTCGATAACTGGGCGCGGATCGACAAGGCGGCTCCGCTCAGCCTCGACAATGTCCGCATGGTCCAGAACTTCGCGGGCGGTGAGGACGAGAACTGGTTCGTGCTGATCCACGTCGCGATCGAGCAGGAAGCCGGCGTGCTGCTCGACAATGCCGTCCAGCTGATCGCCGCCAGCGCAGCCGGTGATGCGGCGCGCTGCGAGGCGCTGTTGCTGGAAATGAACGATGCCTGGGAACGGATCTACGCGCACTTCAAGCGGATGCCGGAACGCTGCGATCCCTATGTCTATTTCCACCGTGTCCGCCCGTGGATCCATGGCTGGGCCAACAATCCGGCGCTGAACGGCGGGCTGGTCTATGAAGGGCTCTACAATGGCCAGCCCCAGGCACTGCGCGGCCAGACCGGTTCGCAAAGCTCGATCGTCCCGGCCATGGATGCCCTGTTCGGGGTGAAGCACAGCGACGATCCGCTAAAGGCTTTCCTCGATGAGCTGCACCATTACCGCCCGGTGCCGCACCGGCGCTTTATCGAGGATGTCGGCGCCCGCTCGCAGTTGCGCGGGTTCGTGGCGGAATCAGGTGTGCAAAGCCTCAAGGACGCCTTCAACGCCAACCTCGAACAGGTCGCGCGCTTTCGCACCCGGCACCTCGAATATGCCGCCAGCTATATCAACAAGCAGGCCAGCTCGATCCCGGGCAACGACCCCGACGTTGGGACTGGGGGGACGCCGTTCATGAAGTATTTGAAGAAGCACCGGGATGAGAACGCGGCGCAGGTGATTTGAAACAAGTTAACCGATTGGCAGCAGACCTAAAATAAGGTCTGCTGCCATGACCTCTGTAGAAAACAAGGCAACCAAAGACGCGTTCCACACCGAACGCAGCCGTTTCCTTGACGCCTTTGCCGCGCTTGAGGAGGCGCTTGGACGCTCTGCCACTCTGAGCAAGACCGATGCACTTGCCAAAGAGATCACTGCTCTACGGGCGATCCGCAACGATCTGGTGCATTCTCAACTGCGGTTTGTGCAACTTGAGGGGCAGCTTCAAGCTCTAGCTGTGAATGCCCAAAATGTTGATGCATCCGCGCGACCCGCCCGGATACTTCGCATAGCGGATTTCAAATTGCTTTCATGTGAGATCGAGCAGGTCCGAAAGAAAGTTTCCGGAGCGGCTTAATCAATCCGGCTTCTTAGCCACCGCCACCATCGCGGGTCGCAGCAGTCGATCCTTGATCATATAGCCGGCCTGCAGCTCCTGGATCACGGTGCCCGGTTCAGCATCGGCCGAGGGAATCTCGATCATCGCCTGGTGCTGGTTGGGATCGAGCGGCAGCCCCAGGGCGGCGATGCGGCTGATGCCGTGGGCGGCGAAGGCCTTGTCGATCTCGCGGCCGGTGGCTTCGATTCCGGCGACGAGGTTCTTGAGCTTGTCATCCTCACGCAGTTCGGCCGGGATGGAATCGAGCGCGCGGGCCAGGTTGTCCGACACCGACAGGATATCGCGCGCAAAGCCGGTGGCGGCATAGGCGCGGGCATCCTGGATGTCCTTTTCCAGGCGGCGGCGGACGTTCTGCGTTTCGGCCTTGGCGTAGAGCACCTCCTGCTTCGCCGCCTCAAGATCTTCGCGCAGCCGGTCAAGCGCTTCGCCCAGCTTGTCGGTTTCCTTGTCCAGCAGTTCGTCAGGAACGCCTGCCAGTTCGGCTTCCACCGCGGGGTCGACCTGCGGCTTGTTTTCGTCGCTCATAATGCTTCTAAAACCTGTCTATCGGATCAGTTTGCCCAGCGATTGGGCTGTGAAATCCACCATGGGGACTAGCCGCGCATAATTCAACCGGGTCGGGCCGATAACCCCCACCACGCCGACCACCCGGCCATCGCGATCGCGATAGGGCGAGGCGATGACGGAAGAGCCGGAAAGCGAGAACAGCCGGTTCTCCGCACCGATGAAAATTCGCGTCGCCTCAGCCTCGCGCGCGGCATCGAGCAAGTCGGCGACGGACTGACGGTTCTCCAGATCATCCAGCAATTGCCGGACGCGCTCGATATCGGTCAAAGCACCTTCATCGAGCAGATTGGCCTGGCCGCGCACGATCAGAACCGGGCGCTGCGCCGCGTCCTCGCTCCACACGGCCAGCCCGCGTTCGACCAGATCGCGGCTGGCGGCATCCAGCGCGGTCTGCCCTGCTGCAATCTCAGCCCGCATCGCCCGCGCCGCTTCGGCCAGGGTCCGCCCGCTAAGGTGCGCGGAGATATAGTTCGAGGCCTGCTCAAGCGCACCGGGAGCAAGACCAAGCGGCAATTCGACCACCCGGTTTTCGACCCCGCCATCGGCCCCCACCAGCACCGCCAGCGCCCGGCCGGGGGCCAGCGGGACCAGCTGCAGATGCTGCAAGCGCGGCTCGCGGCGCGGCACCATCACGACGCCGGCCGCAGCGGACAATTCGGACAGGATTGCGCTGGTGGCGGTCAGTGCTGCCTCGATTGGCCCGGGTTGGCCCAGGCGGCTTTCGATCGCGGCGCGTTCTTCCGGAGTCGGTTCGGCCACCTGCATCATGCCGTCAACGAATAGCCGCAGTCCCTGATCGGTCGGCATCCGCCCGGCGCTGGTATGCGGCGCGGCCAGCAGCCCAAGCATTTCCAGTTCATGCAGCACCGAACGGATCGAGGCGGGCGAGAGATTGACCCCGGAGCCGGCCAGCGTCTTCGAGCCGACCGGCTGCCCCGACGTCAGATAGCCTTCCACCACCAGGCGAAAGATATCGCGGGCGCGGGCAGTCAATTCGGTGATCGGCGGGGTGGACATTGCGGGCCTAATGTAAAGGCTGGGCTTGCAGCCTCAAGCCCATTGCGCCTAACGCGGCGCGAAACCAAGCAAGGATTACTTATGCGACCTTCCGGCCGCGCGCCCGACGAGATGCGCGCTATCAGCTTCGAACCCCACTTCACCAAACATGCCGAAGGATCGGTGCTGGTCAGCTTTGGCGACACCAAGGTGATCTGCACCGCTTCAGTCGAAGAACGCGTGCCGCCGTTTCTGCGCGGCAAGGGCGAAGGCTGGGTGACGGCGGAATACTCCATGCTCCCCCGTGCTACCCACACCCGCGGCAGCCGTGAAGCGGCCAAGGGCAAGCAATCGGGGCGCACCCAGGAGATCCAGCGCCTGATCGGCCGCAGCCTGCGCTCAGTCACCGACCTCAAGGCGCTCGGTGAGCGCCAGATCACGCTCGATTGCGACGTGATCCAGGCTGATGGCGGCACCCGCACCGCCGCGATCTCCGGCGCCTGGGTCGCGCTGCGCCTCGCGGTCGATGGCCTGCTCAAGCAGGGCCTGATCACCGCCGATCCACTGCCCCGCAAGGTGGCGGCGGTCAGCTGCGGGATCTTCAAGGGCAACCCGGTGCTCGACCTTGATTATGACGAGGATTCCTCGGCCGATGCCGATGCCAACTTCGTGCTGATCGAAGGCGGCCACATTGCCGAGGTCCAGGCCACGGCCGAAGGCGCGACCTATGACGAGGAAGGCTTGCTGCGCCTGCTCCGCCTCGCCCGGATCGGCTGCAACGCGATCTTCGCGGCGCAGGATAAGGCGGTCGGCAAATGACCCGGCGGCTGGGCGGCGGAACCCTGGTGATTGCTACGCACAACGCGGGCAAGCTCAAGGAAATCGGCGCCCTGCTCGATCCCTATGGGGTCAATTGCATCTCTGCGGGCTCGCTCGGGCTGCCGGAGCCAGCCGAAACGGGCAAGACCTTTGTCGAGAATGCCCTGATCAAGGCGCGGGCTGCGGCCGAAGCCTCTGGCCTCCCTGCCCTCGCTGACGATTCCGGTCTCTGCGTCACGGCGCTTGATGGGCGCCCCGGCGTCTACACCGCCGACTGGGCCGAACGGCAGTGGTTCGAAGGTCCCGCGGGTCGCGACTGGTACATGGCCATGGGAAAGGTCGAAGGACTGCTGTGCGAGCTGGGACCGGATACAGACCGTTCCTGCCACTTCGCCTGCGTCCTCGCGATTGCCTGGCCCGACGGCGAAAGCGCCGTCTACGAAGGCCGCGCCAATGGCAGCCTGACCTGGCCGCCGCGCGGCACCATGGGCTTTGGCTATGATCCGGTCTTCGTCCCCTTGGGCGACACCCGCACCTTTGCCGAGCATGACCCGGCCGAGAAGCACGCCATCAGCCACCGCGCCGATGCCTTTGCCAAGCTGGTCGCGGAGCAGTTTGGCGGGTAAGACTGCCCGCATGGCCCGCGCGCTCTACATCCATTGGCCGTTCTGCCTCGCAAAGTGTCCCTATTGCGACTTCAACAGCCATGTCCGTGACAGCGTCGACCATGCCGCCTGGGAGGCCGCGCTGCTGGCGGACTTGCGGCACGAGGCGGAACTGGCTGGCGGCGAGCCGCTCGACAGCATTTTCTTCGGCGGTGGCACCCCATCACTGATGCCGCCGGCCCTGGTCGCGCGGCTGCTGGGCGAGGCGGAGAAGCTCTGGGGCTTCGCGCCGGGCATCGAGATCACGCTGGAAGGCAATCCATCCTCGATCGAGGCGGCGAACTATGAGGCTCTGGCTGCGGCTGGAGTCAACCGGGCCTCGCTCGGCATCCAGGCACTCGATGACCAGACGCTGCACTTCCTGGGCCGTCTGCATGATGCCGGTGAAGGTCTGCGTGCGCTGGAAACGGCGCAAGGGGTGTTCGGCCGCGTCTCGTTAGACCTGATCTATGCGCGCCCGGGCCAGACGCCGGAAGCCTGGGCTGCGGAGCTTAAGCGCGCCATCAGCTTCGGCACCACACACCTCTCGCTTTACCAGCTGACGATCGAACCCGGCACCCGGTTCGAGACCATGGTACGCAAGGGCGACTTCACCCCGCTGGATGACGACACCTGCGCCGACCTATTCACGCTGACCCGCGAGCAGACCGCAGCGGCAGGCCTCCCCGCCTACGAGATCAGCAACCACGCCGCTGTCGGTGAGGAAAGCCGCCATAACCTGACCTACTGGCGCTATCAGGACTATGTTGGGATCGGCCCTGGCGCGCACGGTCGTCGCAATGGCACAGCGACCGTGCGGCACAAGAAGCCGGAAAACTGGCTGAGCGCGGTCGCGGCCAATGGCCACGGCATCGCCGAAAGCCGCGTGCTCGGAACACGCGAGCAAGCCGCCGAGGCCATGCTGATGGGGCTGCGCCTGCGTGAAGGGATCGAGCTGGCGGCCCTCGCCGCGCGGTTCAGCCTGGCTCCGGCAGCCTTGCTCGATCAGGCAAAGGCTGAACTTTACCGGCAGCAAGGCCTGGTCTGGCAGGATGGCGCGAGGGTCGGCGTGACCGAGGCGGGAATGCCGCTGCTCGACGCCCTGCTCGGTGAGCTGGTCCCGGCCGAACTGGTCGAAGCATGAGCGCCAGCGCGATCCTCAACGCCTGGCATGATCACTTGGCCCAGGCGCGCCGCCGCTCCCCGCATACTGTTCGTGCTTATGTAGCCATAGTGGAGCGACTGATCGAGGCTACCGGACTGACCGACTGGGCAACGCTTGCTCGGATCGATGCGACGGCCTTGCGCCAGCAACTAGCCCGGCGCCGCGCAGACGGTTTGGGCAATGCCTCGACCGCGCGGGAGCTCTCGGCACTGAAGGGCTTCGTCGCCTTTGCCCGGGCGCAGGCGGGGATGACCGATCCCACCCCGCCGCGAATGCGCGGCCCCCGAGTCAAGAAAGGCCTCCCCCGCCCCGTCACGCCGGACGAAGCGGTCAATCTCGCCGCCGGGGTCGAGGAGAATGCGGCGATCGCGTGGATCGGCGCGCGTGACCGGGCCGTGCTGCTGCTGCTCTACGGCGCTGGGTTGCGCATTGCCGAAGCGCTTTCGCTGTCCGGCGCAGCCTTGCCGCTGGGCGAAACACTGACCGTCACTGGTAAGGGCGGCAAGCAGCGCGCCGTGCCGATCCTGCCGCTGGTCTCCGCCGCCGTCGCGGACTATGCCGCCAAATGTCCCTGGCCATTGGAGCGCGACAAGCCCCTGTTTCGCGGCGCCCGCGGCGGACCGTTGTCGCAAGGCATGGTTCAAAAGGCGATGGCCTCGGCGCGCAGCGCTCTCGGTCTGCCGCCCAGCGCCACCCCGCACGCGCTGCGCCATTCCTTTGCGACGCACCTCTTGAGCGCGGGCGCGGACCTACGTTCGCTGCAAGAACTGCTTGGCCACGCCAGCCTGGGTTCAACCCAGATTTACACCAAGGTCGATGCTGCCGTGCTGCTCGATGTCTATCGCCACGCCCACCCGCGTGAAGCGGGTTAGCCCTTTGGCTTCCAGGTCACCACGCGCCACAGGTAGGTGACGACAATCGCCGCGATCACGGCGGTCGACAGCGGTCCCAGCCATTTTTCGACATCGCCGAACTGCGAACCCAGGAAATAGCCCGCCCCGGCCAGCGCCGCGCTCCAGCCCAGCGTGCCAATGGTCGAGAAAACCAGGAAGCGCCGCAGCGACATCTTGAACAACCCGGCCGGGACCGAAATCAGCGAGCGCAGTGTGGGGATCATCCGGGCGATCAGCACGATGGTCGAACCATAGCGCTCAAACAGGCGTTCGCCGCGCTCGACCTCATCCCAGTCAAGCGTCAGCCAACGACTGTATTTGTCGATGAACACGTGCATGCGCGCTTCGCCGAACTTGATCGCCAGCCAGTACCAGAACCAGTTCCCCAACATGGCACCGGCGGTGCCGGCCACGATCGTTCCCTCCAGCGTCATGCTGCCACGTGCCGCCGAAACGCCGGCAACGGTCATGATCACTTCCGATGGCACCGGCGGAAACACCGTTTCCAGCAGCATCAGCGCAGCGACACCCCAGTAACCGCCCCATTCGACGAGGCGGATGATCCAGTCTTCCATGCTGTCCTCAGCTTACGGTGCGGGCAGCGATCCGTGCTTCGATCGCATCCCAGATCTTGCCGGGCGTATCGGTGCCGTTGAATCGGTCGATCGCAACAATGCCGGTCGGCGAAGTGACGTTGATCTCGGTCAGCCACTCGCCGCCGATCACGTCGATCCCGACAAAGATCAAACCCAGTCGCTTGAGCTCGGGTCCCATCGCCGCGCAGATTTCCTGCTCGCGCGGCGTAAGCTCGGTCGCTTCGGCGCTGCCGCCGACGGCGAGGTTGGAGCGGAATTCGCCCTCGCCCGGCTTGCGGTTGATCGCCCCGGCCACTTCGCCGTCGATCAGCACGATCCGCTTGTCGCCCTTGGCCACTTCGGGAAGGAATGGCTGGACCATGTGCGGTTCGGGCCAAGTCTGGTTGAACACCTCGAACAAGGCGGAAAGGTTGTCACCCTCGGCTGGCACGCGGAAGATCGCCTTGCCGCCATTGCCGTGGATCGGCTTGACCACCACGGCGCCGTGCTGCGCCTGGAACGCCTTCACCTCGTCGACCGAGCGCGTCACCAGCGTCGGCGGCATGAAGCGGCGGTAGTCGAGCACCATGACCTTCTCGGGTGCATTGCGGACCGAGCGCGGGTTGTTGACTACCAGCGTCTCGTGTTCGATCCGCTCGAGCAGGTGGGTCGCGGTGATGTAGCCCATGTGGAACGGCGGATCCTGGCGCATCAACACCACATCGATATCGCGGCCAAGGTCGAGCCGGACGGGATCGCCCTTGGCGAAATAATCACCAGCCACGCGCTGGACGGTCACCGGATGGCACACAGCGGTAAGCCGGTCATCCGCATCCAGCGTCAGCGCGTTGACATCGTAGTGCCAGACCCGGTGTCCGCGCGCCTGGGCCGCCAGCATCAGCGCAAAACTGGAATCGCCGGTGATATTGATCGTTTCAATGGGGTCCATCTGGACCGCGACACGCAAGGTCATGCAAATTCCTCAAGCCGCCAGAGCGTTCTCCAGATGGCGCGGGAAACGCCACGGCGCAAGGAGGAGAACATCAATGCGGACAAGATCGCCCGGCCGGACATAGCGATGGACGACAGCTTCGGCGGCGGCGGACACCCGGCGAAGGCGATAGGGGTCTATAGCATCGTCCAGCAATTCGGCGGACGAACGCCATTTCACTTCAACGAAAATCACGGTTCGCCCCCGCCGCGCGATCAGGTCAATCTCGCCGCGCGGGGTCTTGAGCCGCTGGGCGAGGATGCGCCAGCCCTTGAAGCGAAGATAGAGCGCCGCCAGCGCTTCACCGCGCCGCCCCTGGGCCTCCCGCCGGGCGCGCTGGTTCACTTGAGCTCCAGCGCGCGGGCATAGAGCACTTTGCGGTCCAGCCCGGTCGTTTTGGCCACCGCGGCAGCGGCCTGCGAAGCCTTGTCAGTCGCCAGCGCCGCGCGCAGCAGGGCATCGATATCGTGCTCCACCGCTGCCGGCTCGCCAGGCGGAGCGATCACCAGCGCGATCTCGCCCTTGGGGGGATTGGCGGCGTAGTGGGCAATCAGCCCAGCAGTACTGCCGGTGCGGCACTCCTCGAACCGTTTGGTTAACTCGCGGGCGACAGCCACCTCGCGTCCCGGCAGCTCTTCGCCAATCGCGGCGAGCGCATCCGCCAGACGCGGCGCAGTTTCATACAGCACCAGCGTTGCTTCTACGCTGGCGAGGCCCCGCAACGCATCGCGGCGGGCCTTGTCCTTGCTGGGCAGGAACCCGGCAAAGAGGAAGCGATCGCTCGGCAGGCCGGCCAGAGTCAGGGCCATAATCGCGGCACTTGGCCCCGGCAGACTGGTCACGGAAACCCCGCGTTCCCGCGCTGCGCGGACCAGCTTGAAACCAGGGTCTGAAATCAGCGGCGTACCCGCATCACTGACCAGCGCGACCGGCTGCTCGCTCGCCAATGCCAGGATATGATCCCGCGTCGCCTCACTCGCGTGGTCGTCATAGCGGATAAGTTTTTGTTTTATTTGTAAATAATGCAGAAGTTTGCCCGTGATTCGCGTGTCTTCACAGGCTACCGCAGCTACGCCACGCAGTGTCGCTATCGCTCGCAGGGTGATGTCGCCCAGATTGCCAATCGGCGTTGCGACAATGTAGAGTCCCGGAGAGAGCGGCGCGTCCATAACCAGTTCATGGACCGCCTCGAGGGGAGCGTAAAGTGATGTCCTTCAATCGGCGCAACGCCATCATGCTGGGCGCCATCGTGCTGCTGTCGGGCTGCAAGGTCATTCCCAAGGGCACCCCCACACCCGCTCCGCCACCGGAAGACCGGCCAACCGATGCCCTGCCCAGCGACCAGACGCGCCACCGCGTCGCGCTGCTCGTGCCGATGAACGGGCCCAACGCCGATGTCGGCCAGTCGCTTGCCAATGCGACGACGATGGCGCTGCTCGATACGAATGCGCAGAACATCCGCATTACGACTTACGACACCTCGGCTGGCCCTGCTGCTGCGGCGACCAAGGCGATCCAGGATGGCAACAAGCTGATCCTTGGCCCGCTGATGGGCGACGAAGTGCCGCCCGTGGCCACAGTCGCCCGCGCTGCGCGGGTGCCGCTGATTTCCTATGCCAGCGATACAAGTGCCAATGCCCGCGATGTCTTTGCTATGGGCACCGCGCCAAGCAATTCGATCGGTCGCACCGTAACCTTCGCCAAGGCCCGCGGCATCACCCGCTTTGCGCTGCTGGTTCCGAATGGCGATTATGGTGCGCGGGCCAGGGTGGCCTATGATGATGCGGTCAAGGCCGTGGGCGGCACACTGGTCGCCAGCGAAAGCTATGACCGTTCCAACCCTTCGATTGTCAGCGCGGCCCGGCGTCTGCGCACGCGGGGCGGCTTTGAGGCCGTGCTGATTGCAGACGGTGCGCGCTTTGCAGCCCTTGCCGCGCCGCAGCTCAAGACGCCGGGCGCAGCCAACCCGCGCATTCTTGGCACCGAACTGTGGAGCGGGGAGAGCGTGATCAGCTCTACCCCCGCGCTGCGCGGGGCATGGTTTTCGGCGGTGGCGGATACCCGCTTCCGCACCTTTGCCGACAGTTACCAGAGCCGGTTTGGCACCAAGCCCTTCCGTGTCGCCACGCAGGGCTATGACTCGGTCCTGCTGACGATCCGCGTGGCGCGTGACTGGCGGCTGGGCACGCCATTTCCGACGGCACGCTTGGCCGATACCGGTGGCTTTCTTGGACTCGACGGTCCCTTCCGCTTCACGCCGTCCGGTCAGATCGAACGGGCGCTGGAAGTGCGCGAAGCCCGCGCCGGGACTGTCGCCGTGGTCAGTCCGGCACCCGACAAGTTCGGCGACTGACGAAAACCCCCAGCCCCGCCTTGCTTAGCGGAATCCCCGCGTTCTATAGACGTTCCCATGGCTGATGACCTGTTTGAAAAGCTGCCCCAAAGCAGCGGCGATTCCTATGATGGCAGCGCGATCGAGGTGCTGGAGGGGCTTGAGCCTGTCCGCCGCCGCCCGGGCATGTACATTGGCGGCACCGATGAGCGCGCGCTGCACCACCTGGCCGCCGAAGTGCTCGACAACGCGATGGACGAGGCCGTTGCCGGCCATGCCAACCGGATCGAGGTGACGTTGGAGGAAGGCAACCGGCTGACCATCACCGACAATGGCCGCGGCATCCCCGTTGACGAGCACCCGAAGTATCCTGGCAAGTCGGCACTCGAAGTGATCCTGACCACGCTTCACTCGGGCGGCAAGTTCTCGGGCAAGGCCTATGCCACGTCGGGCGGCCTTCACGGTGTCGGCGTCTCGGTGGTCAATGCGCTCTCCACCCTCACCCGGATCGAAGTGGCGCGCAACAAGGAGCTTTACGCCCAGGAATTCTCGCGCGGTCTGGCCACGGGCCCGCTCCAGCACCTGGGCGGCACACCGAACCGGCGCGGCACTTCGGTTACCTTCGTGCCTGATCCCGAGATTTTCGGCGAGGATGCAAAGTTCAAACCGGCGCGGCTGTTCAAGCTGGTCCGGTCGAAGGCCTATCTCTTTGCCGGGGTGGAAATCCGCTGGAAATGCGCCGCCGCGCTCACCAGCGATGAAGTTCCGGCCGAAGCCGTTTTCCAGTTCCCCGGCGGCCTTGCCGATCACCTCAAAGAGCAGATTGGCGCACGGGAGTGCGTCACCAGCCAGTTCTTTTCTGGCAGCCAGGATTTTCCGGGTGAGCAGCAGGGCCGGGTCGAATGGGCCGTCGCCTGGCCACTGTGGAGCGACGGGGCCTATTCCTGGTACTGCAACACTATCCCCACCCCTGACGGCGGGACACACGAGGCGGGCCTGCGCGCTGCGCTGACCAAGGGCATCCGCGCCTTCGCAGATCTGGTTGGCCAGAAGAAAGCCAAGGACATCACGCCCGAGGACGTGATCACCGGCAGCGAAATCATGCTCTCGGTCTTCATCCGCGACCCCCAGTTCCAAAGCCAGACCAAGGACCGGCTGACCAGCCCGGAAGCAGCGCGCATGGTCGAAAATGCCGTGCGCGATCACTTCGACCATTTCCTTGCAGACAACATGGAACGCGGCAAGGCGCTGCTCGGCCATGTGCTCGAGCGGATGGATGAGCGCCTGCGCCGCAAGCAGGAGCGTGAGGTCAAGCGCAAGACTGCTACCAACGCGCGCAAGTTGCGCCTGCCCGGCAAGCTGACCGACTGCACCGGCGAAGGCGATGCAGAGACCGAACTTTTCATTGTCGAAGGGGACAGCGCCGGCGGCAGCGCCAAGCAGGCGCGCGATCGCAAGACCCAGGCGATCCTGCCGATCCGCGGCAAGATCCTTAACGTCGCCAGCGCCACGGCCGACAAAATCCGCGCGAACACCGAAATCGCCGACCTCGGCCTCGCGCTGGGTTGCGGTTTCCGCAAGGACTGCAACGCCGACAACCTGCGTTATGACCGCATCATCATTATGACCGACGCCGACGTCGACGGGGCGCACATCGCCACCCTGCTGATGACCTTCTTTTTCCAGGAAATGCCCGAGATCGTCCGGCGCGGGCACCTCTACCTTGCCCAGCCCCCGCTCTATCGCCTGACCGCCGGCAAAGAGAGCGCCTATGCCCGCGACGACGCCCACCGCGCCGAGCTGGAAGCAACCCGGTTCAAGGGCAAGAAGGTAGAAGTTGGCCGGTTCAAGGGTTTGGGCGAAATGAACCCGCAGCAGCTGCGCGAAACGACGATGGACCCCGCCAAGCGCAGCCTGATCCGCATCACCCTGCCCCCCGAATATGAGGGCCGGGCGGCGGTGAAGGACCTGGTCGACCGGCTGATGGGACGCGATCCGGCCCAGCGCTTCATGTTCATTCAGAACCGTGCGGCGGATATCGATCCGGAACTGATTGACGCTTAACGCGCCCTAACAGCTGGTCTTGAGGCAGATCTCGCAGCGCAGCCCTTGCGGATTGAATACCAGGTTAGCCGGCCCAAGCACCGGGTCGGCCAGTAAGGCCGAGCCAAGGCCTTCGTGCTCGGGCGAAGCCACCAGGGGGCCATCGGCTTCTTCCCAATGCACATGGGCCAGGCCGCGGGCATCGTCCCAGTCGGTCTGGACCAGGATCCGGCCTGCCGGCACGGACAAGGCGCCATATTTGACTGCATTGGTGCAGAGTTCGTGGATTGCGAGGATCAGCGGAACGCAGGATTGGGGCGGCAACCTGCCGGTAGTGCCGGAAATGACGATGCGGTTACCCACGTCGAAGGGCTCACAGGCCCTGCTGACAATCTCGCGCAGATCGCATTCCAGCCCTTCGCGCCGCGACAGGATGTCCAGGCCGGCCGCCAGCGCCGCCATGCGTTTCGAGAACACCGCAGTGAAATTGGCCGGGTCCGCCTGATGGGTCATCGCCGCCAGCGAATTCACCACAGTCAGTGAATTGCGCACCCGGTGGATGAGTTCCTGGTTGAGGAATTCGGCCCGATCGGTCGCCGCCTGAAGCCTGCCAACGGTGCTCCGCAAGGTCTGGGCAATCGCAACCAGGAGGGAGCAGGACAGCACGAAGAGGATCATCATCACTGCTGTGTTCCAGTCAGCAGTTATCTCCACTTTTGGCTGCATGAAAACATAGTTGACGACTGCCATGGATGCAAAAATGCTTGCCAAGCCGGCTCGCCAGCCGGCGAGCAGTGCGCAGAGCACGATTGCCGGGAAATAGGTCACGAATGGCACCGTCCGCGCCGCATCGCCAAGCAGCCAACGCGCCAGCGAGGCTGCTGCGACGCAGGCTGAAATCACCAGTATACTGTGACCGAAGGTTGGCTCGCGCAGCAGCCTCGATCGAACTGATCGCAATCGAACCATGCTACCTTCCCACGGGACGCCGGTTGATACTGGAAACGCAAGCGCGATAGCAATGGGCCGGCTGAGGTTTGCGACGAACCGAAACTGGTCTTTTTCACGCTTGCGCGCTTCAGCGCCCATCCCTATCCCTTAACCGAACGATTAACCGACCGGGGATGACCATTTCCATGCAGCGCTTTGAAGGTACTCAGAACTACGTTGCCACCGATGACCTGAAGGTTGCGGTCAATGCCGCGGTGCTGCTGCGCCGCCCGCTGCTGGTCAAGGGTGAGCCCGGCACTGGCAAGACCGTACTGGCGCATGAGATCGCCAAGGCGGTCAATGCGCCGCTGATCGAGTGGAACATCAAGTCGACCACCAAGGCCCAGCAGGGTCTTTACGAGTATGACGCAGTCGCCCGCCTGCGCGATGGCCAGCTGGGTGACGAGCGCGTCCACGACATTTCGAACTACATCAAGAAGGGCAAGCTGTGGGAGGCCTTCACCTCGCCGCAGCTCCCCGTCCTGCTGATCGACGAGATCGACAAGGCCGACATTGAGTTCCCGAACGACCTGCTCCAGGAACTCGATCGGATGAGCTTCGACGTTTACGAAACGAAGGAGCGGATCGCGGCCAAGGAGCGCCCGATCGTCGTCATCACTTCGAACAATGAAAAGGAGCTGCCGGACGCCTTCCTGCGCCGCTGCTTCTTCCACTACATCAAGTTCCCCGATCGCGAGACGATGCAGGCGATCATCGACGTCCACTTCCCCGGCATCCAGAAGACTCTCGTCTCCAAGGCGATGGAAATCTTCTACGAAGTCCGCGAAGTGCCGGGACTGAAGAAGAAGCCCTCGACCAGCGAACTGCTCGACTGGCTTAAGCTGCTGCTCAACGAGGACATGCCGCTCGACGTGCTGCAGAACCGCGATCCGGCCAAGGCCATCCCGCCGCTCCACGGCGCGCTGCTCAAGAACGAGCAGGACGTGATGCTGTTCGAACGCCTGGCCTTCATGGCGCGGCGCCAGAACTGACCATGGCGCGGTCTGGCCGTTGCGCCTGCGGGGCCGTAACGCTCAAGCTTGAAGGCGAACCGGTTGCGGTGCGTCAGTGCTGGTGCCGCCAGTGCCAGCAGATTGCTGCTGGCGGCCCGACGCACAATGCCATGTTCCCAACTGAAAGCGTGCATTTCTCAGGCGAACTTGCCGCATCAAGCTGGATCGCCGCCAGTGGCAACACTTTGACTTTCCACTTCTGCCCGCGCTGCGGCACACAGGCCTATGCCCAAAGCTCGGCCCGGCCGCAGTTCCGCACTGTGCGGCTGGGCTTCATCGATGAACCGCACGGGCTGAAGCCGGAAATGGCAATCTGGACGGCTGAAGCACCCGCGTGGGCCCAGATCGATCCTGCCATTCCACAGTTCTCGCAGATGCCGCCGTCACCCAATCCAGCACCTTCGGGAAGCTAATCCCATGTTCTTCAACTTCATCGACGAGCTGCGCAGCGCAGGGATCCAGGCGAGCTTCAAGGAGCACCTGGTGTTACTCGAAGCGCTGGACAAGGACGTGATCGAGCAGACGCCCGAGCAGTTCTATTACCTGTCGCGCGCCATTTTCGTGAAGGATGAGGGCCTGCTCGACAAGTTCGACCAGGTCTTCAACAAGGTCTTCAAAGGGATCCTGACCGATTACGGCCAGAACCCGGTCGACATTCCCGAGGAATGGCTGAAGGCCGTTGCCGAGAAATTCCTGACCCCTGAGGAAATGGAAGCGATGAAGTCGCTCGGTTCCTGGGAAGAGATCATGGAGACGCTGAAGAAGCGGCTTGAAGAACAGCAAAAGCGCCATGAAGGTGGCAACAAGTGGATCGGCACGGGCGGTACCTCGCCCTATGGCAACAACGGCTATAACCCCGAAGGCGTGCGGATCGGCGGCGAAAGCAAGCACAAGCGCGCGCTGAAGGTCTGGGAAAAGCGCGAGTTCCAGAACCTCGACAACACCCGGGAACTTGGCACCCGTAACATCAAGGTCGCGCTGCGCCGGCTGCGCCGCTTTGCGCGCGAGGGCAACCCGGACGAGCTCGATCTAGAAGGCACGATTGAGGGTACGGCCAAGCAGGGTTGGCTCGACATCCGCATGCGGGCCGAGCGCAAGAACGCGGTCAAGGTGCTGCTGTTCCTGGACGTCGGCGGATCGATGGATCCCTTCATCAAGCTGGTTGAAGAGCTGTTCAGCGCGGCGACGACCGAGTTCAAGAACCTGGAGTTCTTCTACTTCCACAACTGCCTTTATGAAGGCGTGTGGAAGGACAACAAGCGGCGCTGGTCAGAGCGGACCAACACCTGGGACATCCTCCACAAGTACGGCCACGACTACAAAGTGATCTTCGTCGGCGATGCGGCGATGAGCCCCTATGAGATCACCCACCCGGGCGGCTCGGTCGAGCATTTTAACGAGGAAGCCGGTGCGGTCTGGCTCCAGCGCGTTGCCCACGTCTATCCGGCCACAGTCTGGCTGAACCCGGTGCCCGAAAAGCAGTGGGGCTATTCGCAGAGCACCAAGGTGATCAAGGAGATGGTCGGCGGCAACATGTTCCCGCTGACGCTGGATGGCCTGGACGGCGCGATGCGCGAGCTGACCCGCAAGAAGCACTAACCACGCGGCGGGGCGTCAAGGCAGCCGACCAGCGGATCGGCCTCATCGTAATCGCGGAGGCGTGAAAGGCGGGCAATCAGGGCGCGGCGTTCTGCAGGCGTCCAATCAGCCACTTCAGCAACCATCACGGCTGCAATATCGGCGCGATCGAAGGCTGGCGCTGCCGGCTCGCGGTGCATGGCCTGCTTCACGAAAGTGATCGCAAAGTAGCCCCCGATAGCCGAGCCAAAATAGCCGAGCCACGCCAGTACCCAGCGGGCATTGCGGGCAACGACCGCTTCAAGGCGGTTGTCGACCAGCACATCGTAACCAATCCGGAAGGCGAAAATGGCGATTGACCCGATTGCCGTGACCCAGAGCAGGGCCATCAGCCGTTCGGACCAGCGTGTAGTGGTCATCTTGGCGGCCTTGGCCACGGCAAGCATGAACAGGCCCGAGCCAGCAGTTGTGGCAAGCAATCGCTTGAGGCTGAGAAACTCGCCCGGCGCGGCCGGATCGAGGACCGCACGGATCGAAAAGACCAGGTAGGTCGCAACCAGCAGCACAAGCCCGATCGTCAGGGCAAGCTGGCGGTCATGGCGATGGCGGCGGGTGGTGAACATCGGGTAATCGCTCCAAGATAACGGGTCGGCTCTGGCGCTAGGACTGTGGCATCAGGAGCCAAGGCCTTTTCGACGAACGCGTTTCACCGTTCCGGTGTAACCTGTCAGAAGCCGCGCCGGTTTCGTTGGTGAAAGAAATAGTTGGCTTGATTGCAGCCTTAGCCGGTCCATCTACAGGACATGACCCAGCGGCTTCCCACCCTTTTCCTCGGCCACGGCTCGCCCATGACCGTGATCACCGATGGCCCCGAACGGCGCGCCTGGCAGAACTTGGGCCAGTCGCTCCCGCGGCCCAAGGCAATCCTGGTCGTCTCCGCTCACTGGGAGACGCGGGGCAAGATTCACCTGACCGGCGGCATGGCACCGCGCACGATCCACGACTTCGGCGGGTTTCCGGACGAACTCTACGCCATCCAGTATCCGGCGCCCGGATCTCCAGCCTTGGTGCAAAGGGTGATCGATCTAATCGGTGCCAATAAGACGAAGGCGGACGATAGCTGGGGCTTCGATCACGGCGCCTGGGGCGTCGTACAGCCGATGTATCCGGCGGCCGACATACCGCTTGTGGTGATGAGCCTGAACCGCAGCCTTTCGGCCGAGGAACACCTGGCAGTCGCGGCCAAGCTCGCGCCACTGCGCAACGAAGGTGTGCTGATCATCTGCAGCGGGAACGTGGTGCACAACCTGCGGCTGTGGCGGCAATTTGCCGGAACCGTGCCAGATTGGGCGCGCGGGTTTCAGGACCGGATCAGTGCTGCGGTTGGTTCTGGCGACCATGCAGCGCTCACCCGCTGCGCCGCCGATGACCAGGCAGCCAGCGAGGCAATCAACAGCGGCGAGCATTACCTGCCACTGCTCTACGCGGTTGGCGCGCGTTTGCCGGGCGATGACTGTGCGGTGTTCAACGACAGCATCGACGGCGCCCTATCGATGACCAGCTACCTGATTGGCGATACCCGCTTGGTGGCTGCCTGACGCGAGATTGTGGACCATTGCCGATCGCGATGGCGGCGACGCAATCTCGCCGCTAGAAGCGCGGCATGGATAGCCAGCTTCTGATCATCTGCCTGCTTACTGCCGCAATCAACCTGATCGGTACGCTGGCCTATGCCGCCCGCATTGCCGGGGTGCGGACGCGGCGGATCGCGATGAGCTTTGCGCTGTTCAACATCCTCGTGCTGGTCAGCCGCACGTCCAACTCGTTCCTCGGGCCCTTCCTGGCCAAGCGGATCGAGGTGCGAATTTCCGAAGGCGGCGGGGAAGCCCTGCTATTCGATTTTCACCTCGTGCTGGCCTCGGCCTCGCTGGCGGTACTGATCGGCATTCTGCTGGTTCCCACCGGGCAGCGCTTGTTCGCCAGCGCCATCGGCTATTTCCAGCAACACCGCTCTACCACCCGAATGCTGCTGCGCACCGCCACTCCCGCAGGTTTGCATACCTTACGCAAGGCAATCACGCCGCCCAGCCCATCAATTTTCAAGGAGCTGGTCAAGGAACGCGGCGTTGGCTGGGGCGTGCTGCTGGCCAACTGCCTGGCCCAGGCGCTGATCACGGTCGGCGTGGTCGCCTCGCTCTATGCAGGGTACCTCAATCCCGAATTCCGCGTCACCGCTTCGCAGCTCTCCGCCGTAGTCAATGGGTTTGCCACGATCCTGCTGTTCGCGCTGATCGACCCACAGCTTTCGGTGATGACCGACGATGTGGTCGAAGGCCGGGTCAGCGAAGCGCTGTTCCGCCGCACGATAGTCTGGATCAGCCTCAGCCGCCTTGCCGGCACCTTGCTGGCCCAGCTGCTGTTCCTGCCATCGGCCCAGGCGATTGCCTGGGTGGCGAACTACGTCTGACCGCTCAGCCCTTCTTGTCGAGCTCGTCGTTCAGCCGCAGGCTGGCGCGCCAGAAGAAGAAGGCCGGAATGAAACCAAGCCATGCCGCGCCAAACAGCACCCAGCGCACGCTGTCGGTGCCTGCCATGGGCTGCAGCCAGTCTGACAGGGCGCCAAACACGAACGGCCCCAGCCCCAGGCCGATCAGATTCTGGCCAAACAGCATGACCGAGGCGGCGACCGCCCGCAGCTCCTTGCGAACCAGCCCCTGCACACAGGCATAGGCTGGGCCATAATAGGCCGCGTTGAGAATTGTCGGAACGAGGATCAACAGGCCCGCCACCCACCAGATTGGCGCGCCATAGCCCAGGAACTGGATCGGCGCCGCAACCGCCATGCCGACTGCGGGAAGCGTCAGGATGTGGCGGCGATTTGTTGCACCAAAGCGATCCGCGGCCCAGCCACCGAGCCAGGTACCGAACACGCCGGCAATGCCCAGCGTGACCGAGCCGATCAGGCCAACCTCTGTCGTCGTCATGCCATGGCTGCGGATGAACAGGGACAGCGTCCACAGCCCCTTGCCATAGCTGAGGAAGGCCGCGAACGAAGCGGCCACTAGCAGCAGCACGTAAGCGCGCGAGGCAAACACTTCGGCGACGGCTTCACGCACCGGGACCTGCGCCGGGCCGGCCGGGCTGGCTTGCCCCTTGATCAGGCCAGAGCGGCGCGGCTCACGCAGCAGCAGCGGCAACAAAACGGCGAGCAGAAGCCCTGGCGCGCCAACCAGCATCAAGGCAACCCGCCAGCCCCAGATGTCATTGACCACGCCGCCAATCACCAGGCCGAGCAAGGTGCCGATCGGCACGCCCATGCCATAGAAGGCAATTGCCGAGGCCCGCTTTTCAGGGGCAACCGCATCGCTGATCAGGCTGTGTGCCGAGGGCGTGCAACCCGCCTCGCCCACCCCAACACCGATCCGGGCGAGCGCCATCTGCCAGAAATTCTGCGCAAAGCCGCACAGCACGGTCATGCCCGACCAGATCGCCAGCGAAACCGAGATCAGCGAAATCCGGTTGGTGCTGGCGCGGTCGGCATAGCGCGCGATCGGGATGCCCAGCACGGCATAGAACACGGCGAAGGCCGGGCCTGCCAGCAAGCCCAGCTGGGTGTCGCTGAGCCCAAGTTCATCCTTGATCGGTTCAGCCAGGATGTTGAGGATCTGGCGATCCAGAAAATTCAGAATGTAGACGATCAGCAGGACCCAGAGCGTAACACGCAGCGAATTCACGGGCTTGGGGCCCGCCGTTGCTTCTGCCATCGATCATCCTCTCTTGGCCCCGGCGCTTGAGCACCGCGAATCCCATCCGCATCGAAAGTGGCGGGCAGGACCGACCGGGTCAACCCCGACCTGAGGTCTCAGGCAGCATCAACGATCCGGAACAGCGTGGCGATCTGCTGCTGCTCCACTTGCGATACTTCGGGCCGCCAGACATCGAAGATCAGCACCAGGCGATCGTGATCGCTATCATTCCAGGCTTCGTGTTCAACCGAATCGTCAAACACCATCAACTCGCCCACCTGCCATTCGCGAGTTTCCTCACCGACCCGGAAGCCGCAGCCGGGCGGAACCACCAGCGGCAGGTGGCAGATAAAGCGGGCGTTGATCATGCCGGTATGCGCCGGGATGCGCGAATGCGGGCGCAGCAGCGAGAACATCGGCGTCGGCGCGCGATTGGGAATGCGGCACAACGGGACCGGCCCTTCCAACGCGGCATAGGTCTGCGGCGTGCGGGCGATCCGGTCAGGCAGCGGAGTGCCCTTGTCGGTCAGCTCCCAGGTGCTCCAGTCAGCATTGCCGAGCAAGCCGTGAACATCGCCCTGCGGCCGCCCTTCCTGGAGCTTGGCATAGGGCGTGAAGGCCTGCTGATCGGCGAGCAGGTCTAGCGCCTCGGCCAGGATGGCTGCGGTCTGTGCCTCCAGCGCCGCACGCCAGGGATAGTCCGCCGGATCGGCAAATTGAACATAAGGCAGGTCCGGGTAGTAATAGGTCTGCGGCAACTGCGGGAACTTGCCGCCCTCGGTTCCGCGCTGCCGCTCACCCAGCATGATCTCCAACGATTTCTGGAATTGGGGGTGCCGCTCGGCGCGGGTCAGTCCAGCCTGGTCCAGCCCCTCTAGCAGCAACTGCCGCTGACGCCGCCCGATCCATTCGACTGCCGCTTCGGCCCGGGCGCGCTCACCAAAGGAGACGGCGCGGCCTTCGAATGCGAGGTTGAGCACCCCGCGAAACCATGCCCCGGCCGAGCGCAGGTCACCCGCCTGCAGGAGGTGCTCGGCCTTGGACAGCATCGCGGCGGAATCGGTGCGGTTACGCTCCAGGCGGCGCTCAGTCTCGGCCAGGTCAAAGCGGGGTTCGGGCGTCATGATCAATAGAGCCTGTAAGGGGTGCTGGCGGCGATCCAGGCCGCTTCATCGGTGCCGGCAAGCCTTTCCAGGTCGCCCGCTTCGGCAGCGGGATCGTCGACCCATTCGCGCAAGGCCGGTCCGCCGTTGATCACGTCGATCGCGAGCCTTTCGAACTCGTACTCATAGGGGAAGTCGCGCCACAGCTCGTAATCGGGATAGAGCCGCCGGATCGCCTTGAAGGCCAGTGCCTGCAAGCGCCAGGGGCGGAAGGCGTGGTGATCGTAGAAGCCGCCCTCGGCGTGGATCATCAGCCCGTTGCAAAGCTGCCCGGCATGCTTGTGGAAGGTTGGCGTGAACCAGACCTCGCGCAGCGCGCAGCCCGCCAGCCATTGCGGGGCAAGCCGCCGCATCTCGGCATGGACCGCCTTGGCATCGATATCAGGCGCGCCGAACAGCACTTCGAGCGGCCGGGTCGTGCCGCGCCCTTCGGACAGGGTCGCGCCTTCGAGCATGACAGTCCCGGCATAGGCGCGGGCCATGTTGAGGCTGGCGGCATTGGGACTGGGATTGATCCAGATCCGGCTTTCGGGCCAGCCCCAGCCCGGCGCGGCCTCCGGCGTCCAGCCCTGCATCGTGATCACCCGATAGGGCACGTCCAGCTTGTTCTCGGTAATGAACCACTGGCCCATTTCGCCAAGGGTCAGCCCGTGGCGCATCGGCATCGGCCCGGCCCCGACAAAGCTCTCCTGCCCCGGCACCAGCAGCGTGCCTTCGACCGGACGACCGGCCGGATTGGGGCGATCCAGCACCCAGACCTCCTTGCCGGTGCCGGAAGCCGCCTCGAGCAGATAGAGCAGCGTCGTGACGAAGGTGTAGATCCGGCAGCCCAGGTCCTGGAGATCGAACAGAAAAACGTCGGCGGTCGACATCATCTGCCCGGTTGGGCGGCGCACTTCGCCATAGAGGCTGAAGACCGGGATGTTGTAATGCGGATCGAGCTCGTCCGCGGTTTCGACCATGTTGTCCTGCTTGTCGCCTTTCAGGCCGTGCTGCGGGCCAAAGGCGGCGGTGACATTGATCCCGGCGGCAATCAAAGCGTCGAGCGAATGGGTCAGGTCGGCGGTGACGCTCGCCGGGTGCGCGACCAGCGCGACCCGCTTGCCAGCCAGCGGCGCGCGCAGCTCCGGCTCGGCCAGCAGGCGGTCGATCCCGAACAGCACGCTCATGCCGGCAGCTCCAGCGCGCGGCATTCGCTGGCGTGGAATTCGGGGGAACCGGAGCGGAAGGCCAGCGCCCAGAAGCGATTCACGCCGTCCTCGTCCTCAATGATCCCGTTCAAAGCGACTGTCGCCGGGACCGGCAGGGTCGAGCGGATTTCGGCCGTAAGGCGCAGTTCGCTGTCGCTGACCGTCACCGCAATTTCAACTTCGGCCGGGGCATCGCGCATCCCTTCGCGGAAGGCATCGAAATCATAGCAGGCCCAGCGGGTCGAGGGTGAGAGGTTGAACTCACGATAGCTGGTGCCGTCGTGGCTCCAGAAGATCTCGAAGCAGGTGGTCTTCCAGAGGTTGTCGAACCGGCCGGGCGTGGCCACGGTCGGCACGGCGATCTTGGTTACGTCGCCGCGCGCGACGAATGTGGCACGGCAGCCATCAGCGGTCGGGACAATGGCGGCCTCGATCGAATGGATCGAGCCGCTCGCGCAATCGGGGTGGAGAACCAGGCTATGCATCGCCGCCTAATGCCCGCTGCCCGAAGGAGCATCAAGCGGCACGTCATGCGGCACTTGGGCTTGTCCGCAACCGCTGCTATGGGCGCGGCGCGATGACTTACAAATCCAGCCTCCTGCGCCTGCTCGATGAACGTGGCTACGTCCACCAGATGACCGATGCCGAGGGTCTTGATGCCCTGGCTGCCAAGCAGGTGGTGCCCGGCTATATCGGCTTTGACGCGACCGCGCCCTCGCTCCATGTCGGCAGCCTGGTGCAGATCATGCTGCTGCGGCGGCTGCAGCAGGCCGGGCACAAGCCGGTTGTGCTGATGGGTGGCGGAACGACCCGGATCGGCGATCCGACCGGACGCGACGAGAGCCGCAAGATGCTCAGCGACGAAGTGATCGAGGCCAACATCGCCTCAATCCGCACGATCTTCGAACGCTTCCTGACCTTTGGCGACGGGCCGACCGATGCGATCATGGTCAATAACCACGATTGGCTGGGCCAGCTGGGCTATATCCAGCTGCTGCAGGAAGTCGGCACGCACTTCACGGTCAACCGGATGCTGACTTTCGATTCGGTCAAGCTGCGGCTTGAGCGCGAACAGCCGATGACCTTCCTGGAATTCAACTACATGATCCTCCAGGGTTACGACTTCCGCCACCTCGCCAAGAATGCCGGGGTCCGCCTGCAGATGGGCGGCAGCGACCAGTGGGGCAATATCGTCAACGGGATTGAGCTGTCGCGGCGGATGGACGGGACCGAAGTCTTCGGCGTCACCACCCCGCTGCTGACCACGGCCGATGGCGCCAAGATGGGCAAGACCGCCGCCGGCGCCGTCTGGCTCAACGACGATGCGCTGCCAGCTTACGATTTCTGGCAATACTGGCGCAACGCGGATGACCGCGACGTCGGCAAGTTTCTGCGCCTGTTCACCGATCTGCCGCTGGACGAGATCGCCCGGCTCGAAGCGCTGGAAGGCGCCGAAATCAACCAGGCCAAGATCGTGCTTGCCAACGAGGTTACCCGCCTGTGCCGCGGCGAAGATGCTGCCAAGGCCGCCGAAGTCACTGCCGCCGCCACATTTGCCGGGGGCGGCGTGGGTGAAGACTTGCCCGAACTGACGCTTCCCGCCGAAGGGCTTGGCCTGATCGATGCCCTGGTCGGGATCGGCTTCGCCGCGAGCCGGGGTGAAGCCAAGCGGCTGATAGCCGGTGGCGGGGCCCGCATCGATGGCGAAAGCGTTACCGACGAAACGCACCATATTACGGGGGTGTCCGAGGTCCGCATCTCTGCCGGCAAGAAAAAGCATGGAGTGCTGCGACCGGCCTAAACGGCTGAATTCAAAAAAATCTTCCAGCAGTTTACCCTTTCTTTGCTCATTGCCGACATAGTGCTGCCTGTATCAACCTGATGGAGGCGCACGAAGCCATGTCTTCGCGAGCACAACTGACTGTTACCGACCTGCGCCGGGCCACCCGGCATCCGGTCGATCACAAGGTCATCGGCGAACACCGCCGGCTCGGCGACGTGCACATGCGCATCGTCAACATCTCGGCCCATGGCTTCATGACCGAGGGCGAGATCAGCTTCGAACGCGGCGAACGCGTCGTGATCCGCCTGCCTGAAGTGGGCCGGATCGAGGCGCACATGATCTGGACATCGGGCGATCGGGCCGGCTTCCAGTTCGAACGGATTATCCGGCTCGAAGACTTCATGAAGCTGATCGATACGCTTCAGCCCAACCCGCGCCTGCGTCCGGCCCGGCGCTGATTCCCGACGACGAACGGCGGCTGCGCATCGACGAGTCGCTTTGACCAGACTTGATATAGTATAACATAGCGTTTAGTGGGCGCGCTATGTTCAAGCACCGACTGAGCCTGACGGCCCTCGCCATCGCCCTGCTGCCTACCGCAGCCCTTGCCAATGACGAACAGGGTGACGATCCCCATGGCAAGGCTCATGCGGACGATGATGGTATCGTCGTGGTCGGCCACCCGCCGGTCGATTTCAACCTCCTTAACAGCACTAGCACGATCGAGGGTGACAAGCTCGACGTCAGCCTGCGTGGTCAGCTGGGTGAAACCCTTGCCAGCCTGCCGGGTGTTTCGGCCACCTCGTTCACTCCCGGTGCCTCGCGCCCGGTGTTACGCGGTTTTGACGGCGACCGCATCAGGGTGCTGACCGACGGGATTGGCGCGATCGACGCCTCCAGCGTCTCAGCCGACCATGCCGTGGTCTTTGATGCGCTGACAGTTGACCATATCGACGTGCTGCATGGCCCCGCCGTGTTGCTATTCGGCGGCCAGGCAATCGGCGGCGCGGTCAACGCGCTCGACAAGCGCATTCCGCGTGCCGTGCCGGACGGCATCAAGCTAGATGTGCTTGGCTCCTATGGCTCTGCGGCCAGCGAACGCGCCGCATCGGGCGCGGCGCAGTTCCGCCTCGGGGATCGCTGGGCCGCCAGCGTCGATGCCTCGTGGCGCAAGAGCGATGACCTTAAAGTCCCGGGTTTCGTCAATTCACCGTCCCTGCGCGCTGCCCTACTCGATGAGGCCGCCGAATATCGCGCTGATGGCGAACCGGCCGAAGCTGAGGAATACGAGGAACTCGCCAACCTGAGCGGCAAGGTCCCCAACACCGCCGCGCGCAGCACGACCTTTGGTGCGGGTCTGGCCTTCATCGATGCAGGCGGGAACCTGGGCATCTCGGTCCAACGCCAGGACATGCGTTATGGCCTGCCTTCGCGGCCCGGCGCCGGTCACCACGATCACGGCGGCGGCGATCACGGCGAAGAGCCGGTTTCGATCGAACTCGGGCAGACCCGCGTCGACCTGCGCGGCGCTGTCGAACTGGGCGATGGCCTGTTCGATTCGATCCAGGTCCGCAGCGCCTTCGGTGATTACCAGCATATCGAATTCGAAGGTGACGAGGTTGGCACGACCTTCACCGGCCGCGGGGTCGAGGCGCGGGCCGACCTGGTGCAGAACACCAAGGGCGGCTGGCGCGGCCGCAGCGGGATCCAGTATTTCACTCGCAACCTGTCGATAGTTGGCGCCGAGGCCTTTGCCCCGTCAAACGACGTGACCCGCTTCGGGGTGTTCACGCTCCAGTCGCTGCGCATTGGCCAGATCGAGCTGGAGGGAGCGGGCCGCTATGAACGCGCCACGGTCCGCGCCAATTCGGTCGGCTTCCAGCAGGCCTATGATCTATGGAGCGGGTCGGCCGGCCTGACCTGGCGCTTTGCCCCCGGCTGGAAGCTGGGCGCGAGCTATATCCGCGGTGCCCGCGCGCCCGCGCCGGAAGAGCTGCTGTCCGACGGCCTTCACGTTGCCACCCAGTCCTACGAGCTAGGCAACGCAGCCTTCCGCCCCGAAACCAGCAACGGCGGCGAAGTCTTCCTGCGGTACGATGGCGGGCGCTATAACCTCTCGCTCACCGGCTACCTTTCCGATTTCGACAGCTTCATCGCGGCCCTGCCCAATGGCGCCGAGATCGATGGCTTCCCGGTGTTCGAATACTCCCAGGGCAAGGCCCGCTTCCAGGGCTTCGAGGCCGCAGCCAGCGCCAAGGTGCTGGACTGGACCGACGGCGGCCTGACGCTCGATGCCCAGGCCGACTATACCCATGCCGAGCTAAAGGGCGTCGGCCCGGTTCCGCGCATTCCGCCGCTGCGGCTGCGCGGCGGGGCCGAGTTCGAGTTTGGCCCGCTGCACTTGCGCAGCGAAGTCGAATGGAACGACAAGCAGGACCGCGTCGCCAGCTTCGAAACCCCGGTCGCTGGCTTCACCCTGGTCAACGTCTCGGCCGTCTGGCACCCGCTGGGCGACGAGGGTCCGCTGACGCTGAGCCTTGCGGCCAACAACCTGTTTAACGTTTCGGCCCGCCGTGCCGCCTCGTTCACCCGCGATTTCGTGCCGCTGGCCGGCCGCGACGTGCGTGTGACCGCAAAGCTATCCTTCTGAGGAAAGAAGCAGCACTCGGCTTGGCAAGCGTCTTTGGCGCTGCCATGCCGGGGGCGTGAGCACGCCGACCCATCCGCTGCAGATCCGCGACTATCGCCTGGTCTGGCTGGCACGGTTCGCATCGGTCGCCGCCACCACCGCCATGGTCGTGGTCGTCGCCGCCCAGACCTACCAGATCGCGCGGACCGATTACGGCTACGATACCAAGCAGGCCGCATTCCTGATCGGCACGCTGGGCCTCGCGCAGTTCATTCCCTTCCTGCTGCTGACCCCGGTCGCCGGGCTGGTGGCTGACCGGATGGACCGTCGCTTCGTCGGCGCGGCCTCCTCGCTGCTCGATCTGCTGGTCGCGCTGACGCTGATCGCAGCCAATACGCTGGGGCTGGTCAGCCTGCCGCTGCTGTTCGTCATGGCTGCCCTGCACGGCGCGGCGCGCGTCTTCATCGGTCCGGCGATCAGTTCGATCGTCCCCAATGTGGTCCCGGCCGATATCCTGCCCAAGGCTGTCGCGACCGGATCGATCGCCTGGCAAAGCGCCTCGGTGCTCGGCCCGGCGCTTGGCGGCTTCCTGCTCGCCCGGGGCGATGCCCTGCCATATGTCTGGTCGGCGGTCCTGCTGTCGATCGCCATCGTCGGTCTTCTTTTCATCAAGCCGTTGCCGCTCAAGCCCAAAAGCACCGAACCTCCGCTCCGCCAGATTTCCGAGGGCGCGCGGTTTGTCTGGCGTGAGCGGTTTCTGCTCGGCTGCGTCTCGCTCGATCTCTTTGCCGTGCTGCTGGGCGGCGCCACCGCCATGTTGCCGGCCTTTGCCTATGATGTCCTGCACGTAGGCGACGAGGGCCTGGGCCTGCTGCGCGCCGCCCCGGCCCTGGGCGCGGCGCTGGTGGCGCTGTTCCTGGCTTTCTTCCCGCTCTCGCGAAACGTTGGGCCCAAGATGCTCTGGGCGGTGGCGATATTCGGCGCGGCAACGCTGGCCTTTGCTTTGTCCAAGAGCTTCCCCATCTCGCTGGCCATGCTGGCCCTATTGGGGGCGGCAGATCAGGTCTCGGTCTTCGTGCGTGGCACCCTGGTTCAGCTCAATACGCCTGATGAGATGCGCGGGCGGGTCTCCTCGATCTCGGGTCTGGCAATCTCAGCCTCAAACGAACTGGGCGAGATGCAATCCGGCTTGGCTGCTGGGCTGTTCGGCGCGGTCTGGGCGGTTGCGCTCGGCGGCGTCGGCGCGATTGTGGTAACAGCTGCCTGGGCCGTGCTATTCCCTGAACTACGCCGGGCAAAGACCTTTGCTCCGCAGTACCGCCATGTCATTCCAAAAGAAGGATCTGTGCCATGAAGGCTGACTCCGTTCTCGCTACGATCGGCAACACCCCGCACATCCGCCTTTCGCGGATGTTCCCGAACCACGAAGTCTGGATCAAGTCGGAGCGATCGAACCCGGGCGGTTCGATCAAGGACCGCATCGGCCTCGCCATGATCGAGGCGGCTGAAGCCGATGGCAGTCTGAAGCCCGGCGGCACGATCATTGAGCCGACCAGCGGCAACACCGGGATCGGCCTTGCCATGACGGCGGCGGTCAAGGGCTACAAGCTGGTCCTGGTCATGCCCGAATCGATGTCGCTTGAACGCCGCCGGCTGATGCTGGCCTATGGCGCGACCTTCGATTTGACCCCGCGCGAAAAGGGCATGAAGGGCGCGATCGAGCGGGCGCATGAGCTGATCGCCAGCACGCCCAATTCGTGGATGCCGCAGCAGTTCGAAAACCCGGCCAATATCGCCGTCCATGTCCGCACAACTTCACAAGAGATTCTGGCTGATTTCGCCGACACGCCGATCGACGCCCTGATCACCGGGGTTGGCACGGGCGGGCACCTGACCGGCTGCGCCGAAGCGCTCAAGGCCAAGTGGCCGGCAATGAAGGCCTGGGCGGTCGAGCCGACGCTTTCGCCGGTCATATCAGGCGGCCAGCCCTCGCCCCACCCGATCCAGGGGATCGGTGCGGGCTTCATTCCGGCCAACCTGCACACCCAGGCCATCGACGGCGCGATCCAGGTCGATCCGGCCGATGCCAAGGAAATGGCCCGCCGCTGCGCGCGCGAAGAAGGCATGCTGGTCGGCATCAGCTCGGGCGCGACCCTGGCAGCGATCGCCCAAAAGTTGCCTGACCTGCCCGCCGGCAGCCGCGTCCTGGGCTTCAACTACGATACCGGTGAACGCTACCTCTCGGTGCCGGACTTCCTGCCCGAATGAGCAGCCTCGAGCGGATTGCCTACGCCGATGGCGAGACAGCCCTGACCGGCTGGCTCGCCCGTCCGGCTGGAGTGCCCCGAGCCGCCGTCGCGGTCTATCCGACCTTCATGAACACGACGCCGGGGGTCGAAGCCAAGGCCCGCGCGCTGGCAGCGCAGGGGTACCTTGCCTTCGTCGCCGACTTCTATGGCCCCGATTCCCCGCATGACTTCGACAGCGCCAATGCGGCGATGATCAAGCTGCGCGCCGATCCCGCGGCGATGCGTCGGCGGCTACGCGCCACCCTGACCAAGCTGGACGAACTGGCACCTGGCATTCCCCAGGCCGCCATCGGCTTCTGCCTGGGCGGCATGGCTGTGCTCGAACTGGCCCGCGACGGCGCCGACCTGGTGCTTGTCGCCAGCTTCCACGGCCTGCTGCAATCGCCTTTGCCTGCCGCGCAGCCGATCAAGCCGCGCATCCTGGTCTGCCATGGCGATGTCGATTTCCTCGTCCCCCGCAGCCATGTGATGGCCTTCTGGGAAGAAATGGACGGCGTGAAGGCCGATTGGCACTTCCATAGCTATGCCGGGGTCGATCACGGCTTCACCAACCCGCTGACGCCGGCGGGCGCGCCCAATCCCAGCTACAACGCCAGCGCTGATCGGCAGTCATGGGCCGCGCTGCTGGGACTGCTCGACGAACTGCTTAGCCAGGCCTGACTGAGAGCCACCCTGCCCCGGCTCCGCATGTTTTCCTACATGACGCCCATCTGCTAAACAGCCGGGGCTCTTTCCAATTGTAGATCCGCTTCTGGCAAGTGCGCTGCCGGCGCACCGCAGCGGCCCGGCTTTTTCTTTTCTCCAACCCGTCGTTACCGCGGAAACCACCCCGAAAACGGCCGAAATCGGGCCCTTCCAGCTTGTTGGAAGAAGCGGACTCAGTGTCAACTGTGTCAACTTGAGCGTAACGCTGCTCCGCCCGGATCAGGCCGTAGCGAAAGCCTCGACCGGCAGGGCCATGACCGCCTCACTGCCTGCCTCGATCTTGCGGCGCAGCGCCGCAGCATCGGGGCAGAACCGCTCGCCGAAGTAGCGTGCAGTGGTCAGCTTGGCCTCGTAGAAGGTCTTGTCACCGGCGCCACTGGCCAGCGCCGAAAGTGCCGCAGTGCCCATCCGCAGCCACTGCGAACCAAGCGCAACGATGCCCATGATGTGCATGTAATGGTGCGCCCCGGCCCCGACCTGGTTGGGGTTGGTCATGCCATTGGCCATGAACCACATGGTCGCCGCCTTGAGCTCGGCATTGGCGGCTTCGACGGCTGCGGCCAGGCTGGCCAGTTCGGGCTTGTCCTTGGCCGCCGCACATTCGGTATCGACGATCGCGAAGAAGGCCTGCACCGCGCGCCCGCCATTCTGGGCCAGCTTGCGACCGACCAGATCCATTGCCTGAACCCCGTTGGCGCCTTCATAGATCATGGCGATGCGGGCATCGCGGACGAACTGGCTCATGCCCCATTCCTCGATGTAGCCGTGACCACCGAAGACCTGCTGCATGTTGGTGGCAACATCATAGCCCTTGTCGGTGCCATAGCCCTTGATCACCGGGGTCAGCAGGCTGATCAGGTCGTCAGCCGCCTGGCGCGCTTCCTCGGTCGCGGCCTTGTGGCTCAGGTCGACCTGAAGCGCGCCCCACAGGCAGAGCGAGCGCATGCCTTCGGTAAAGGCCTTGGCGTCCATCAGCATGCGCCGCACGTCCGGGTGAACGAACAGCGTATCGGCCTTCTCGCCCGGTTCGGCCGCGCCGGTCAGCGCCCGGCCCTGGCGGCGTTCGCCCGCATACTTGACCGCGTTCTGGTAGGCCACTTCGGCCTGGGCCAGGCCTTGGATGCCGACACCCAGGCGGGCGGCGTTCATCATGATGAACATGGCGGCGAGGCCTTTGTTCTCCTCGCCAACCAGGTAGCCGGTGGCGCCGTCATAGTTCATCACGCAGGTGGCATTGCCGTGAATGCCCATCTTGTGCTCGATCGAACCGCAAAACACGGCATTGCGCGCGCCAAGCGAGCCATCTTCGTTCACCAGCACCTTGGGCACGATGAACAGCGAAATGCCCTTGGTCGAATCCGGGGCATCCGGCAGCTTCGCCAGGACCAGGTGAATGATGTTTTCGGCCAGATCGTGCTCGCCCGACGAGATGAAGATCTTGGTGCCGGTGATCGCATAGCTGCCATCGGCTTGCGGCACGGCGCGGGTGCGGATCATGCCAAGGTCGGTCCCGCACTGCGGCTCGGTCAGGTTCATCGTGCCGAGCCACTCGCAGGTGACCATCTTGGGCACATACTTGGCCTTCTGCTCCGGCGAACCCTTGGCAAGGATCGCCGAGATCGCGCCGGCGGTAAGGCCGGGATACATCGAGAAGGCCTGGTTGGCGGAAGACATGAACTCTTCCATCAGCATGCCCAGCACGTGCGGCAGGCCCTGCCCGCCGAACTCTTCCGGCACCGACAGGGTCGACCAGCCCGCCTCGCGGAACTGCGCGAAGGCCGACTTGTAGACCGCCGGAACGCTAACCGAGCCATCGGCATGACGGGTGCAGCCTTCCTGATCGCCAGCGAGGTTAATCGGAGCGAGCACTTCCGAGCAGAACTTACCGGCTTCCTCGACCACAGCTTCCACCATGTCAGGGGTCGCGCCGGCGAAGCCGGGCAGGTCCGCATAGTCCTGAAGCTTGAGCACTTCGTTGATCAGAAAGCGGGCGTCACCGGTCGGTGCCTTGTAAACGGGCATGGGGGTCCTCGTTGTAAATTTGAATTCAACCGCGCGGGGCGCGATCGATGTTTTCGACAAGCGTGATGAAGTCGGTCAGTTCCCGGATCGCGGCATCTATATCGGCCCGCTGCTGCTGCATCCGTTCGACCTGCTGCTTGCACCGGGCGATAGTCACCCGGCGCTGCTCGACCCGACCATCCCCCAGGTCGTACAGGTCGATCATTTCCTTGATCTCGGTCAGGCTAAAGCCGACGTTCTTGGCGCGCATGATCCAGGCCAGCCGGGCCCGGTCGCGCTTCGAATAGACCCGGCTGAGACCCTGCCGCGCCGGGGCGATCAGGCCCTCGTCCTCGTAGAATCGCAGCGCGCGGGCGGTCAGCCCGAATTCCGCGGTCAGGTCGGAAATGGTGAACTGCTCACGCGCCAGGGCATCGGGCCGCTCAAGGTGAGCGCCGTCATGGGCAGGAGTCGTGGAAACCGGCGAGTCCATCGCCGCCTCCTCTAGGTTCCCTTTACGTAAGCGTCAATCGTCGATGCGCACCAGCAAATCGCCTTCGAGAGCGCGGTAGAAGCAACTCACCGCCCCGGTATGGCAGGCCGGACCGGCCGGACGAACGATCAGCACCAGCGCATCCTGGTCGCAATCGACGCGGATCTGCTCGACCTTCAGGACATGGCCCGAGCTTTCGCCCTTCATCCACAGCCGCCCGCGCGAACGTGAATGGAAATGCGCCAGGCCCGTCTCGCGGGTCCTCGCCAGGGCCTCCGCATCCATATGTGCCAGCATCAGGATTTCAAGGCTTTCAGCGTCGACCGCCACGGCGGTCAGCAGGCCATTGGCATCGAAACGGGGCTGAAACGAAGTCCCCTGCTCGCGGTCATCAGTCTCTGTCATGGCGCTTCCTTGTTGCACGATAACCACATGTGTCGACCAAAATCTGCAAGGCCGCCGCTTCGCGCTTTCCAGCGTGGCCAAGTTCGGTGAAAGAAGCGCTGCGGAAAGCAAGCGGCCAAGGTTCAGGGACCAGGCCGGCTCCCCGAAAAGGTGAGCCACCGCATGAGGGTTTGGCGAGGCGGTCAAGGGGGGCTGCCTAATCGCGCAAGCGACGCCTAACAGTTTCGTCACGAGGACGCCCGGAGCCCAGCTCCGGGCGTTTTCGTTTTCAGACGAGGTCCAACGCCTCATCAAGGACGCGAGCGAAACAGGCGATCTGGACCTTGCTGGCGCCAGCGCGCTTCAGGGCCTTCACGCAAGTCTCACTGGTCGAGCCGCTGGTCAGCACATCGTCGATCAGCAGGATCTGCCTGCCTCTAACTTGCCCGGCCCGTGCCGGATTGACGGCCATTGCGCCGCTTAACGCCCGCATTCGGGCCGCGCGACCTAGGCCGCCCAGCATCGGCGTAGCCTTGCGGCGGACCAACCCGTCAACCAGCAGCGAGGCCCCGGTGGCCGCGGCGAGCTCGCGCCCAAGCAAGGCCGACTGGTTGAAGCCGCGCCGCCAGAGCCGCCAGCGATGCAAGGGAACCGGCACGATGACCCAATCGGGTCCGACGGCAGGCAGCTTGGCGGCAATCAGTCTTGCGAGCAGCGGCGCCAGGGCGATGCGACGGCCATGCTTGAAGGCCAGGACTAGGCGGCGCGAGCCCTCAGTGTAAAGCGTGGCCGCGGCGATCCCGTCGTGGGCTGGCGGATTGGCTAAACATGGGCCGCAGACCATGCCCTCAGGCGCGCCCTCGCCGAAGGGGCGCTGACAACTGGCGCAGCAGGGCTCTCCGGGGATGGCGAGCTCGCTCCAGCAGTCGGAGCAGAGCCCACCCTGGCTGGCCAAAGCCTCGCCGCACAAGGGGCAGCGTGGCGGGAAGACCAGGTCCACGAGCGGGGCAATGGAAGCGGGAACCTGCATCGCAGACGACTATCGCTTGCGCCCGTTGCCAGCGCAAGGCAGTGCGGCCCGGTGAGCACTCCAGCCCCGCCCCTGATCTTCTCCCCTGCCCGCAGATTGGCCGTCCGCCGCCGCGCCCTGGCCCTGCAAGCCCGCCCGGGCGCGGCCCGATATCTAATCGCCGACATGGCCGAAGACTTGCTCGAGCGGCTTGCATTCCTGCGGCACGAACCAAAGCGAGTGCTGCTGATCGGAATGGCGCCCGCCGA